>NZ_JBSGYY010000019.1:0-153226 GCF_053610705.1 Streptomyces sp. NPDC054872
GAGAAGACGTCCCGGCCGGTCCACGAGGGACCGGCCCGGACGCCACCGTCAGAGAACTCAGACCAGGTCGAACCGGTCCAGGTCCATGACCTTGCTCCACGCCGCGACGAAGTCCTTCACGAACTTCTCCTTGGCGTCATCGCTCGCGTAGACCTCGGCCAGCGCACGCAGCTCGGAGTTCGAGCCGAAGACGAGGTCGGCGCGGGTGCCGGTCCACTTGACCTCGCCCGTGGCGGCATCGCGGCCCTCGAACGCGTCCTGCGCCTCGGACGTCGACTTCCAGGCCGTGCCCATGTCGAGCAGGTTGACGAAGAAGTCGTTCGACAGGGTGCCCGGCTTGTCCGTGAACACGCCGTGCTTCGACCCGGCATGGTTGGCGCCGAGGACGCGCAGACCGCCGACGAGGACCGTCAGCTCGGGCGCGCTCAGGGTCAGCAGGTTCGCCTTGTCGAGCAGCAGGAACTCGGCCGGCAGGCGGTTGCCCTTGCCGACGAAGTTGCGGAAGCCGTCGTGGGTCGGCTCCAGCGCGGCGAACGACTCGACGTCCGTCTGCTCCTGCGCGGCGTCGACACGGCCCGCCGTGAACGGCACCTCGATCTGGACACCCGCGTCCTTGGCCGCCTTCTCGACCGCCGCGGAACCGCCGAGAACAACCAGGTCGGCCAGCGAGACCTTCTTTGCACCGGAGTTGAAGGACGACTGGATGCCCTCGAGCGTACGAAGCACCTGCGCGAGGCCGTCCGGGTTGTTCACCTCCCAGCTGCGCTGCGGCTCCAGGCGGATACGGCCGCCGTTGGCGCCACCGCGCTTGTCGCTGCCGCGGAAGGAGGACGCCGCGGCCCAGGCCGCGGAGACCAGCTGCGCGGTGGTGAGGTCCGAGGCGAGGAGCTCCTCCTTGAGCGATGCGATGTCCGAGGCGTCGATCGGCTCGCCCTCGGCTGCCGGCAGCGGGTCCTGCCACAGCAGCACCTCGTCGGGCACCTCCGGGCCGAGGTAGCGCACGATCGGGCCCATGTCACGGTGCGTCAGCTTGTACCAGGCACGGGCGAACGCGTCCGCGAACTGGTCCGGGTTCTCGTAGAAACGCCGCGAGATCTGCTCGTAGACCGGGTCGAAGCGCAGCGACAGGTCGGTGGTGAGCATCTGGGGGCGGTGCTTCTTCGACGCGTCGAAGGCGTCGGGGATGATCGACTCGGCGTTCGTCGCCACCCACTGGTGGGCACCCGCCGGGCTCTGGGTGAGCTCGTAGTCGTACTCGAAGAGGTGCTTGAAGAAGTCGTGGCCCCACTGCGTGGGCGTGGTGGTCCAGATGACCTCGAGGCCGCTGGTGGTGGCGTCGGGACCCACGCCGGTGCCGTGGGTGTTCTTCCAGCCGAAGCCCTGCTGCTCCATGAGCGCGGCCTCGGGGTCGTCGCCGACGGCCTCGCTCGGTCCCGCGCCGTGGGTCTTGCCGAAGGTGTGGCCGCCCGCGATGAGCGCGACGGTCTCCTCGTCGTTCATCGCCATGCGACGGAACGTCTCACGGATGTCGCGGGCCGCGGCGACCGGGTCCGGGTTGCCGTTGGGGCCCTCGGGGTTGACGTAGATGAGACCCATCTGGACCGCGCCGAGCGGGTTCTCCAGCTCACGGTCGCCGGTGTAGCGCTCGTCGTCGAGCCAGGTGGTCTCGGGGCCCCAGTACACGTCCTCGTCGGGCTCCCAGACGTCGGCGCGGCCACCGGCGAAGCCGAAGGTCTTGAGGCCCATCGTCTCCAGGGCCACGTTGCCGGTGAGGACCATGAGGTCGGCCCAGGAGAGGTTCTGGCCGTACTTCTTCTTCACCGGCCACAGCAGCCGGCGGGCCTTGTCGAGGCTGACGTTGTCCGGCCAGCTGTTGAGCGGGGCGAAGCGCTGCTGTCCGGCGCCCGCGCCGCCGCGGCCGTCGCTGATGCGGTAGGTGCCGGCGCTGTGCCAGGCCATGCGGATCATCAGCGGGCCGTAGTTGCCGAAGTCGGCGGGCCACCAGTCCTGCGAGGTGGTGAGGACCTCGGCGATGTCGCGTTTCACGGCCGGCAGGTCGAGGCTCTTGAACGCCTCGGCGTAGTCGAACTCCTCACCCAGCGGGTTGGCCACCGCGGGGTTCTTGGCGAGGATCTTCAGGTTGAGCCGCTCCGGCCACCACTGGCGGTTTCCACCGCCCTGGGTCGGGTGCGGCGCGCGACCGTGCGCGACCGGGCAACCGCCGGTCTCTTCCGGCTTCGGGTCGGTGACGATCGCGTCATGGTTCTCAGTCATGGGAATCCTTCCGGACGGGGCGGATCACGGTGCTCTGGAACTGCGAACGGCGGAACAGTCTGGGGCGCCCAGCGGCGGTGCGGGCCTCGGCGGCCGGGAGGGCCCGCCGGATTGGATTTCCGCGAGCGGGGTACCGGATGCCGGGCCGAGCGGACCCGTCTCCTGAAGTCACGTGCTGTTCCCTGCTGTTGCCCTGTCCCTTGGCCGTCGGCCGGAACTGATCCTACGATGGACCAAGTCCAAGTCAATACGACAGACGGGTCCGTACGAATTCAGTCGTCAGACAAAGCACAGTTAGGCTGGTAAGCATGAGCGATCTTCTGGGACGGCTTCGCGGACGTGGCTGGCGGATGACCGCGCAGCGCCGGGTGGTTGCCGAGGTACTCGACGGTGAGCATGTCCACCTGACCGCCGACGAGGTCCTCGCGCGCGCCACCGACCGGCTGCCGGAGATCTCCCGTGCCACGGTCTACAACACCCTCGGCGAGCTGGTCACCCTCGGCGAGGTCATCGAGGTGTCCACCGGCCGCGCGAAGCGGTACGACCCCAACGCCCACCAGCCCCACCAGCACTTGGTGTGCTCGGGCTGCGGCGCCATCCGCGACGTACATCCGGGCGGAGACCCCCTGGCCGCCCTGCCCGCCTCCGAGCGGTACGGCTTCACCGTGTCCGCGGCCGAGGTGACGTACCGGGGAATGTGCCCGGACTGCGCCCACGGGTGACCGGGGACTCGTCCCTGGTCCGCCCGGACTCCCCGCACAGGAGGCAGTGCCATGACCGATCCCGACGCTTCCATCCCCCGGTTCCACCTGGCCGTGCCGGTCGACGACCTCGCCGCGGCGCGTCTCTTCTACGGTGAGGTGCTGGGCCTGGAGGAGGGCCGCAGCGCGGACACCTGGGTGGACTGGAATCTGCACGGCCACCAGTTCGTCACGCATCTCGCGCCGAAGGGCGCGCAGCGCGTGCACAACCCGGTCGACGGCCACGACGTCCCGGTGCCGCACTTCGGGCTGATCCTGCCGGTCCCCGAGTTCCAGAAACTGGCCGAGCGCCTGCGCACGGCAGGCATCGAGTTCGTCATCGAACCGTACGTGCGCTTCGAGGGCGAGAAGGGCGAGCAGCGGACGATGTTCCTGCTCGACCCGGCGGGCAACGCCCTGGAGTTCAAGGCGTTCGCCGACGACTCCCAGGTGTTCGCCGTCTGACTTGACCAGCCCCCGCCTTTCGTCTGCCGATGGTCCGGCTAGCCGTGCAGCAGGTCGCCCAGCACGGACATCAGGAAGCCGGTCAGGGGCCCCAGGGCCATGGCCGCGCCCAGCGCGCCGAGCAAGAGACCCGCGCCCATGTGGGAGAGCGCCCGCCCCCCGCGGACCCGGCTGGGATCGTCGGGATCGTAGGTGACGTCCACGGCCGGATCCCGGCGCCGCATCAGCACGGTGACCGACGACTCCTGCGTCACCGTCACGCCCCCGGCCGTGGTGAACCGCAGGACGGGATTCATGGCCTGCTGCCTGGGCAACGTGCGGTACCGGACGATCTCACCGGGAACCGTCACACCACGGCGCCGCAGGATCCACGGGTCGCGGAGGAAGAACTTCCAGGCCAGCACCAGCAGTCCGGCGCCGCCGGGCAGCAAGAACGCGGCGAGAGTCAGCCACGTCACTTGCTCCGGTGTCCGCACCACGGTGAACAGCAGGACGAGCAGCAGCAGATAGCCGCCCACTCCCGTGCTCACCCGGGCCGCGCGCGTGGTCAGCGAGAGCGGTGTCCGGGGCGTGGGCCCGCTGGTCACCAGCGCCGTGCCGTCCGCCGCCGGCGTGACGCCCTCCATGGCCTGCCGCAGCCCCTCGGTGAACGCGCCCACCGCGTTCCTGTTGCCGCTGCTCACCTGGAAACCGTCACCCGAGGTGTCGCCGCTGATCCGCAGCCGCACCGAGGTCATGCCATCGCTCTCCACGGAGCCGACGGCCCGCAGCGGTATCCGCCACGTCGCGCGTCCCCGCACCACACGTACCTCTCCGCTCTCCAGCCTCATGGCGCCCCCGCGCCCCTTCAGCACAATCCTCATGTCCCGCCCCATGGGCGGATGGTAAGGCCTGATCGCCTCGGCCACCCGCCCAGGTGCGTACCTGGAGGAGGTCAGGGCGCCATCTCGTACTCCCCGGCCAGTGCTTCGACCCGCTCCCACACCCGTGCCGAGCGCGCGTCGTCGACGACCGGGCGCCGTACCGCGCCGAGCGCCCAGTTCTGCTGCGCCTCGGTGGCGGAGTCCTTGCCGTGCAGTTCGACGGCGTGCGCGGAGAAGTCGCGTACCAGGACGGCGAACAGCTCGTCGAGCACGTCCTGGTCGAGGCCGGTCAGACGCGCCTGCTCCAGGATCAGCTGGCCGTGCACGACCAGTGCGAACAGCTGGCCGACGGCGAGCAGGAGGTCGAGGTCGCGGCTCTGCTCCTCGTCGGGGGCCGCCGTGGTGACGAACTCGCAGAGGGCGTCGGCCTGTTCCCGCAGGCGGGCGACGTTGGGCAGCTCGGCGTAGGCGTCGTAGGCGGTGCGCCAGTCGTGGAAGCGGATGGCGCCCAGGCCGCGGGCCGGTCCCTGCCGGAAGAGGAAGTCGTCGTCGGCCGCGTCCAGGCGGGTCGGCACGGGCTCGTACTCGGCGGGGTTCAGCAGGTGGTTGCCCATGAACTTGAGGATCAGGGCCAGGTTGACGTGGACCGTGCCCTCCAGCTTGGGCAGGCCGCGGATCTCGACGGCCGCCTGGGCGAAGTAGTTGTCCTTCTCGAAGCCCTTGGCGGCGATGACGTCCCACATCAGGTCGATGACCTTCTCGCCCTCCGTGGTCACCTTCATCTTCGTCATGGGGTTGAAGAGGAGGTAGCGGCGGTCGTCGGGGCCCGCGGAGCGGAAGTAGTCGACGGCGCGGTCGCTGAACAGCTTCATCCCGACGAGGCGGACGTAGGCGTCGGTCAGCTCGCGGCGCACGTGCGGGAAGGCGGTGACGGGGCGGCCGTAGAGGATGCGGCCGGTGGCGTGGGTGACGGCCTCGTACATCGCGTGCTCGCAGATGCCGATCGAGGCGGTGCAGAGGTTGAACTTGCCGACGTTGACGGTATTGAGGGCGGCGTCGAAGGCGGCACGGCCGGTGTGCAGGATGTCGGCGGGCGCGACCGGGTAGTTCTCCAGCCGGAACTCACTCACGTACTTCGACGAATCGACGACGTTCTTGACCAGGTGGTAGGCCTCGTGGCGGCTGTCGGCGGCGAAGAAGACATAACCTTCGGGGCCCTCGACGTCGGTGCGGCGGCCGAAGACGGAGACGAGCCCGGCCGCGTTGCCGTTGCCGATGTAGTACTTGGAGCCGCTGGCGCGGAAGCCGCCGTCGCCGTCCGGCTCAAGGAGCATGTCGGTGGAGTAGATGTCGGCGCCGTGGGTCTTCTCGGACAGGCCGAAGGCGAACACCTCGCCCTGGCCGAGGAGTTCGGCCGCGCGGGCGCGGGCGGCCTCGTTCTCGCTCTGCCAGACCGGGCCGAGGCCCAGGATCGTGACCTGCCACGCGTACCAGTAGTCGAGCCCGTAGAAGCCGAAGATCTCGTTCAGGGCGGCGATCCGGGCGGTGTCCCAGCGGGCGTCCGGATTGTCCCCGGCAGCGGACGCCGGGGTGAGGAAGGTCGCGAAGAGGCCCTCCTTGGCGGAGAACTCCAGGAAATCCGCAAGCCAGGCGCGGTCGCGGTAGTCCTGGATCAGCCGGCGCTTGCCACGGGCCTCGAACCAGTCGACGGTGGCCCGCAGCAGCCTGCGGGTCTCGGGGTCGAAGTGCTTCGGGTCGTAGGTGCGCGGGTTGAATAGCAGCGGGTCGGCCATGGGTGTTCGCCTTTCCGGCTCGGGAGGTTGCGGCGGATTTCGGGAAATGAGGGGTGGTGTGTGGAGCGTCCGGCCGGTTCAGCCCTGGGGGCCGAGCCGGTGGAGGGTGGCGAGCACGTCGTCGAGCCAGGCCAGCGTCATGCGTTCGTAGGCGATGCCTCCGCGCAGCACGACATGCTGGAGCTCCTGCCCGGCGTCGGGCGTGGCGGGCGTGGCGGGTCCGGTGAAGTCGCGCTGCTCCCCCGCGAGGTAGCGCGCGAGCCGGTCGGCGTGCGCCTGGCGGTGCCGCTCGACCTCGTGGATCAGCGCGGCCGGGTCGTCGAAGGCCGCGCCGCGGATCTTCACGGCGAGCTCATGTCGCACGCTCTCGGGTTCGATCGGCTCGTGCAGCCACCGGGAGAGCGCGGACCGCCCGAGGGCGGCGACGGAGTACTCCTTCTTGTCCGGGCGCGCCTGCTGCGCGACTTCCCGGACGTCGATGAGGCCGTCGCTCTCCATGCGCTTGAGCACGCGGTAGATCTGCTGGTGGGTGGCGGTCCAGAAGTAGCCGATGGACCGCTCGAACCGCCGGGCCAGCTCATAACCGGAGCCCGGCTTTTCCAGCAGCGAGACGAGGATCGCGTGCTCTAGCGCCATGCCCCGATCCTGCTATGCAACTCGTTGCATAAACAAGTGGCGCCGCCCTGGTGAGACACGGCTCACCCGGGTGCCGGCACTCCTGCCCGGGCATCCGGACTGCCCACCACCGCCAGGATCCGCACCGGCGACGCCGCCGACCCACGCGCCGTCGAGACGCTCGCCGCAGGACAGGACCTGGTGATCACTGCCACTCGGCCCGTCCCCGGCCGCGAGCCCGAACTGGCCGCCGTCACCCGCGCGTTGCTCGCCGGGCTGCACGCCACCGGCGTACGGCTCCTGCTCGTCGGCGGCGCCGCCGGTCTCACCCTCCCCGGCACCGACGGCACCCCGGTCGTGGACGCCCCCGATTTCCCGCGCCCATGACGTCGACTGGGCCTACCTCAGCCCGCCATCCCTCCTCGGACCGGGCGAGCCCACCGGCCACTTCCAGCTGGGCGCCGACGAACTGATCCACGAGGCCGAGCGTCCCCAGCACCACCGCGCCCGGTTCACGGCGGCGTACTGACCTAGCGTGCCGCGGTGAAGGCGCCGGAGTTCTCCGACGCCCACTGCGCGAAGCTGAGCGGCGCGCGGCCCAGGACCTGTTGTACGGCGTCGGTCGTACGGCCCGGCGTCCGGGCGTAGTCGGCCAGCGAGCCGAGGAGCCGCTCCGGAATGTCCGTCGGCATGCCCTGGGCGAGCATCGCACGGCGGACGTCCTCGGGTCCGACCTCCTGGAAGGACAGTGCCCGGCCGACCGCCTCGCCGATGATGCGGACCTTGTCACGCTGGTCGAGCGACTGCGCCCCCGTAAGCGCGAGGGCCTGACCGGCCGGCTCGCCGCCGGTGAGCGCCCGTACGGCCACGTCCGCGATGTCGCGCGGGTGGATCGGTGAGGTCACCGCCGAGGGGTAGGCGCCGTACACCGTGCCGCTCGCGCGGATCTGCGGGGCCCATGCCAGGGAGTTGCTCGCGAAGTCCGCGCACCGCAGGATCGTCCACGCCGGCCCGGATCCGCGCACGGCTGCTTCGAACTCCCGGAACTCGTCGATGAACCGGGGGACTCCGACGGGCTGTTCCACGGTCAGCGCCGACAGTGCCACGACCTGCTTGGCGCCTCGCTCCGCGGCCAGCGCGAGCAGGTCGGCCGCGGCGGCGGCCGTGCCGACCGGGCGCAGCCCGAGCAGCACCCCCTCGACATGGGCGGGCAGCTGCGCAGCCAGCGAGCGTGGCCGGGAGGGCTCGCCACGCACCACACGCGCGTCGCCCGGCAGACCGGTGGAGGCTTGATCACCACGCGTCACGGCGGTCACCTCCCGGCCCGCGTCCAGCAGGAGTCGTACGGCCTTGCGCCCCACGTGCCCGGTTGCTCCGATCACCACGAACATGGCACTACCCCTTCCGTCGCCCGGCTTGTCCGAGTGCCGTAATGTACGAGAACCGTAACACTTTCCTTTGGAGTGCGTAAGTTATGAGTTCCGTACCATCTGGTTCCGGGGACGGCAGTCACCGCCGCGCGACCGTCGGGGTCAAGCAGGCGCTGCGCGAGCTGGACACCCAGCTGACCCTGCTCAACCGGCAGGTCGGCGGCCGGGTCGGCCTGAAGGACGTGGACATGGACTGCCTCGACCTCATCAACGCCCACGGCCCGCTGAGCCCCGGCGCGCTGTCCCGCCGGGCCGGACTCCACGCCGCCACCATGACCGGGGTACTCGACCGGCTCGAACGCGCCGGCTGGATCACCCGTGAGCGCGACCCCGCGGATCGCCGGGCCTCACTGGTGCGGGCGCTGCGTGACCGCAACGCCGAGCTGCTCGGGCACTTCGCCGGGATGAACGCCTCCGTGGAGCGGATCTGCGCCGACTACCCGGACACCGAACTCGAACGCTTCACCCAGTTCCTCCACCGCGTCGCCGAGGCCGGGCACAAGGCGGCGCAAGACCTCGACTGACCGGCCGGCCTGCACGGCCGGTGGCGCGCCGCGGCCGGGACACGCGGCGAGGGCCGGGAGCGGAACCTCCCGGCCCTTCTTCAGTCCATCGCCTTGCGCACGAGCGCCGCGAGCCTCGCCTCGTCGTCGGCAGTCAGCTCCGTCAGGGCGTACGAAGTCGGCCACATGGCGCCGTCGTCGAGGTTCGCCTTGTCGCTGAAGCCGAACGTCGCGTACCTGGCGCTGAACTTCTGCGCGCTCTGGAAGAAGCAGACGACCTTGCCGTCCTTGGCATACGAAGGCATCCCGTACCAGAGCTTCGGCGCGAGCTCCGGAACGTTCTTCTTGATCACGGCATGGATCCGCTCGGCCATGACACGGTCCGCATCCTGCATCTCGGCGATCTTCGCGACCACGGCGGCCTCCTCCTCCGCCGCCTTGTCGGCGCGCGATCCGCGGCGCGCGGAGGCCTTGAGCTCCTGGGCGCGCGCCTTCATCGCGCCGCGTTCCTCATCCGTGAACCCGTCGAACTTCTCGGCGGTCTGCTTGGCGGGCTTCTGTGTGGTCGTCATCGCGGTTTCCTCACGTGTGTGCGGTGGGGTCAGAAGGAGGGAGGGGAAGCGTGGTTGCCGGGTGCGCGGGAGGAGCCGGCGCGGCTCCTCCCGACGGGGTGTCAGCCCCAAGCGCCGGCGATCTGGCGGGTCGTGGCGTTGAGCCGGTTGAACAGGTTGGTGACACCGGTCATGAGGACGAGCGCGGCCAGCTGCTTCTCGTCGAAGTGGGTGGCGGCGGCGTCCCACACCTCGTCGCTCACCGCGTCGGCGCGGTCGGCGAGGCGCGTCGCGGCCTCGGCGAGCTCCAGCGCTGCCCGCTCCGGCTCGGTGAAGTACGGGGCCTCGCGCCAGGCTGCGACCGCGGCGAGCCGCTCGTCGCTGACGCCCGCCTTGCGGGCCGACTTCGCGCCGCCGTCGACACAGGCGCTGCAGCCGTTGATCTGGCTGACCCGCAGGTGCACCAGCTCCAGGGTCTGCGCCTCCACCCCTCCGGAGTGCACGGCCTTGAAGAGCGTCTGGATGGCCGGCATGGCGTCGGACAGGACGACGGCGGGGTTCTGCATACGGGACTGCATCTCGGTGTTCTCCTCTTTGTGGAGCGGCTTCTTGTTGTCTCTTTGTGGAGCGGCTTCTGTGTCGGCCCCCGTTCCCTCGGGGCGTGACTCCATATCAGCCGGATCCGCTCGCCACGACCACGGCGGTGGGACACCGTGGGACAGCCGAAACACCCTTGAGCAGCGACGACGTGGCCCGGTAGGTTTCTGACGACACGGGACACGGGGGGTATCTGGTGGATGAGCCGCACCGCACGGCGAAGGCGGATCCGCAGAACGAACTGGCGGCGCGGCTGCGCCTGATCCAGGAACTGTCCGGACTCGGCGTACGGGCCCTCGCGCGCGACGCGGGCCTCAGTTCCTCGTCGCTGTCCCGCTACCTCAGCGGCCAGACCCTGCCGCCCTGGCCCGCGGTGGTCGCCCTCTGCCGACTCGTCAAGCGCGACCCCCGCCCACTGCGCCCCCTGTGGGAACGCTCCTCCAACCCCCTTCCCGCGCCCCCGAAGTCCAGCCGCCAGGGCAGGCCGAGGCCCCGCAACGACCTGCCGCGCGACGTACCCGACTTCACGGGCCGCGAGGCGCAACTCGCGGCCGTGCTCGCCGCGGTGGACAGCCACCAGGTGGTCGCCGTCGACGGCATGGCGGGGGTCGGCAAGACGTGTCTGGCGATACATGCCGCGCACCGGCTGGCCGCCGACTACCCGGACGCGCAGCTCTATGTGGATCTGCACGGGTTCACCGAGGGCCGGGAGCCGCTCGACCCCGACTCCGCGCTGCGCATGCTGCTCGGCGCGCTCGACGTCCCCTCCGAGAAGGTGCCCCGCGAGGGCGTGGAGCAACTGGCCGCCTGCTGGCGGTCCGAGCTCGCCGACCGTCGGGTCGTCGTGGTGATCGACAACGCCGCCGACGCCGACCAGGTCCGCCCCCTGCTGCCGGGCGCCGGCCCGTCCGTGGCCCTGATCACCAGCCGCAACCGGCTCCTCGGCCTGGACGAGGTGCCGCCCGTGTCGCTCGACGTGCTGAGCCCGCAGGAGAGCGCGGAACTCCTTGCCCGTGCCAGCGGCGACCCGAGCGGTCCGGACGGCCGCCTTGCCCGTGACCCTGAAGCCGCCGCGGAGGTGCTGCGGCTCTGCGGCCACCTGCCGTTGGCGCTGCGTCTGGCCGCGGCCCGGCTGCGGCACCGGCCCGGCTGGACCGTGGGCATCCTGGTCGAGCGGATGGCCGAGGGGGCGAGCGAGTTCGACACCGCGTTCGCCATGTCCGTACGGCAGTTGGACCGCGCCCAGGCCCGCCTGTTCCGGCTTCTCGGCCTGCTGCCGGGGGGTTCCTTCGACGCGTACCTGGCGGCGTCCCTGGCGGAGGTGCCGCTGAACAGCGCGCGGGCGATGCTGGAGGACCTGGTCGACGCGCACCTCGTACAGGAGTCGACGGCGGGACGCTACCGCCTGCACGACCTGGTGCACCAGCACGCCCGCCGGGCCGGGGAGGAGCAGGACTCACCGGCCGAACGGCAGCGGGCCCTCGGCCGCTTCCTCGACTACTACGTGCACGCGGCGGCAGCCGCCGACGCCGCGATGCCGTTCCTCTCCCCCGGCCGCCCGCCCTCGGCGGGCCGGGCTCCGGTCGCCCTGCGCCACTTCCCCGACAAGCACGCGGCGTTCGCCTGGCTCGTCGCGGAGTACGAGAACCTGGTGGCCGCCTTCGAGACGGCGGCCGCCGTCGGGGCCGACGCGCACGTATGCGAGCTGCCACGTTTCCTGCGGGCGTACTTCGCGCGGCGGTGCGGCACGACACACCTCAACGTTCTCTTCGAGCGGGCGCTGGCCGCCGCCGAGCGCATCGGCGATCCGCTGCAACTGGCCGACGCGCACAGCGACCTGGGCTTCGCCCGCTACAACGCGGGCCGCATGGCGGAGGCCGCCGCGTCGTACGAGGCGGCGGCCCGGGCGGGAGACCTGGGCTCGGAGGCCGAGCTGACCTTGCGGCGCGGATATCTGAAGTGGGACGAAGGGTTTGTCGAGGAGCCTCTCGAACTCTTCCGGCTGGCCGGGAAGTTGTACGAGCAGGCCGACTGCCCGACGGGCAGGGCCGCCGCGGTGGCGTCCGAGGCCTGGGCGATGCTGCAACTGGGACACCGCGAGGAGGCGGCGCGGCGGGCCCGCGAGGTCCTGGACATCCCCCGTGCGGACCCCGCGTCGCCGCCCGCGCTGACGGCCCTGATCACCCTCGGCGTGGCCATCGCCGACGAGGAGCCCGACGAGGCGGCGAAGCACCTGCATGAGGCGCTGGCCCTGGCCCGCGAGGACGGACACCTGCACAACGAGGCGTGGTGCCTCAACTGCCTGGGTGTCGCGCTCCGGCGCATGGGCCGCCACGAAGAGGCACTGGCCAGCCACCGCAAGGCGTTCGCGCTGCTCGACGAGCTCTTCGAGGAACACTGGAAGATCCACTTCCTCAACGGCTACGCGGAGACCTGCCGCCTCGCCGGCCTGCCCGATGAGGCCCTGCGCCTGCACCGCCAGGCTCTCGAACTCGCCCCACGGCTGGGCTACCGCAACGAGGAAGTCCTGGCGCACGAGGGCATCGCGACCCTCCTCGACGCGACGGACCCCACCGCCGCGGCCGAACACCGCGCGGCGGGCCAGGCCGTCCTGGATGCGCTCACCGCCTGAGGCAGCCGGACCCGCTTCCGGTGGACGGCCCGAGCCGCCCACCGGAAGGTGCGGTCAGAAGCGCACCGCGTAAGCGGCGCGTCGGCGCAGGGACTTGGTCCGCTGGGCCTCGTGGAAGCGGGCGTCCTGTTCGAGGATCTCGGTGGCCCGGCGCACCTTCGCCCCGGCCCGTTCGATCGCTTCGTCGAGCGGCATCACCAGGGGCAGCCCGAAGATATCGACGATCCGCTCCACGCGTTCGCGGACACTGCCGCGCACCACGTGGTACGGGATCTCCAGCTCCTCCAGGGTCTCGATGAGCAGGTCGTCGGACATCTGCCGGAACTTCTCGGAGACCGGCCGGTGGCCGTCCGCCTTCATCTCGAACTCGACCGGCAGGTGCACATAGGCGTCGTAGATCCGCTTGGCACGTGCCTTGGCGACCGCGCCGTAGGCGTCCATGTACTGGCGGTAGAACCGCTTGACCGGGAGTCCGGCCATGTTCTTCACCGCGCGCAGGAACAGGTTCGCCCCGGGGTTGATGCCGACCCGCATGCGGGCCTCGCCGTAGATCCACTCGTGGATCACGGAGCCGTCCGAGATGAACGGCCCCTCGCCCGCCTCGTGGTGGATCCGTTCCTCGAGCCGGCGTAACCCCAGCATCGTCAGTTCCATCGCGCTGAGTTCCTGGACCTGCTTGCCCGGAACGAGGTCCACGAGGATCTCCCGCGACGTCATCGCGTGCGTGCGCGGGATACCCGTGGCCATCGACAGCGTCTCGGTCGTGGTGCTCTTGCCGCTGGAGTACGTACCGGAGATCGCCAGATGCAGACCGGTGTGTGGTGTGGGGGTGCTTGTGTTCCCCATGGTGTGTTCTCTTCCCGTGGTGAGTGGCCCGGCCGGAGCCGGGTGTGGGTGATGTGGTCAGCCGCCCAGGCCGAGGCCTCCGCTGACCGGCAGGACCGCTCCGGTGACGAAGCGGCCCGATTCGCCGGTGAGGTAGCGCACGGCGGCGGCGACGTCGGCCGCCTCCCCGACGCGGCCGAGCGGGGTGATGGACAGCAGGTGATCGCGCCGATCGTCGGTGATCGCGCGGCTCATGTCCGTGTCGATCAGACCTGGCGCGACGATGTTGACCGTGATGTTCCGTGGTCCGAGCTCCCAGGCCAGGGAGCGGGCCATGCCGAGCATTCCTGCCTTGGCTGCCGCGTAGTTGACCTGGCCCGGTGCTCCGTACGCGAAGGTCATGGAGGACATCAGCACGATCCGGCCCCAACGTGCCCGGACCATGCCGCGCACCGCACGTCGCACCATACGGAAGGCACCGTGCAGGTTGACGTCGACGACGTCCGTGAAGTCCTGCTCGTCCATGCGCAGGATCAGGGTGTCCCGGGTGATGCCCGCGTTGACGACGAGCACTTCGACCGGCCCGTGTGCGGCCTCCGCCTCCTTGAAGGCGGCGTCGATACTCGGGGTGTCCGTCATCTCCGCGCGGACACCGAGCAGCCCCTTGGGCGGTGCGGTGTCCCGGTGGGTGACGGCGACACGGTCACCGTCGGCCGCCAGAGCGGTGGCCACGGCGAGCCCGATGCCGCGGTTGCCGCCGGTGACCAGGACCGAACGTCCCATCAGTGGCTCCCCGGGGTGGTGTTGTCGTTCGCCTGACGAGTCCGCAGAGCCTGCCGACTGCGGAGTTCCGCCGTACGCCGGCCGGTGAGCGCCAGATTCAGGCTGGCTGTCGTGACGATCAGGAGGCCTATCTCCCCCAGGCTGGGGCAGGGGCCGCAACCGACCGCGATGTCCGTCGGGCGCTGGTTCACCGCGTGCTGGTTCACCGCGTGCTGGTTCACCGGGGTCACCTCGCCGAGCCGCTCGCCGCCACGCAGCAGCGCGACGCTTCGGCGAACAGGTGCTCGACGGCCGCCGCGAGGCGGTCGGCCGTCAGGGCGTTGGGCAGCAGCCGCCGGGCGAAGCGCGGGCTCAGCGGTGTTCCGGCACCCGGTTCCTCGATCATCAGCGGCGGCAGGAACGCCATCGGCGTACGGGCCAGTTCGGCGTCGCTCTCCGCGAGGAAGCGCGCCGCCCGTTCCCTGTGTACCTCGGGCAGCCAGTCGAGGAACGGCAGACCGACCTCGACGACCTCGTCGTCCTCGGTCTCCTCGGAGCCGACCCCCGCCACGTCCCGCAGAAGCTGACGGGGTGCGGCCCGCCACTCCTCGCGCAGCATGGGTACGCGGCATCGGGCCTCGTCAAGGAGGACGAGCAGCGGCCGTTCCCCCTCCAGGTGCTCGCGCACCTCGGCACGCTGCCTTTCGTCCGGCCATAATCCCGTCGGTGTCCAGTGCCTCGGGCCGAATCCGCGAGTGTGCTCTTCCCAGAGCAGGCGGGCCGGCCCTTCGAGCACTACAAGCACGTCTCCTGATCGGAGCGTGGGCGTAAAGTGCATGATCTCTTTCCCCCGTTGCGTTTCTTGCGTTTCTTGCGTCTTCCGCGTTTCGTGCGTGCCCTATGTTTCGCGCATGTTTACATTCCGCGCCTGCCCGTCATTTCAGCGTGCCGGAATACATGTGCCGCACAGGGCAATTCCGCCGTGCGGTTATGCGGCGACGGCGGGCAGACGGTGCGCCAGCCAGCAGCGGCCGTCGATCCCCGCGAAGTCGTCGACGGTGAGTTCCGCGGTGCGCCAGCGGGCGTCACCCATGGACAGGAGCCGGGAACTCGCGGTGCGCACCGTCGGGATGAAGCTGTGTCCCAAGGGGCGCACCGGCGTGCCCGCGCTGATGACGAAGCGCCGCATCCAGAGCGTGTCGCTGGTGCCGCGGGACAGCCCGTCCTGTGCGTAGAGCAGGACCTGGGCCAGCTGAGCCACGCCCACGAGGGCGTCGACCAGGGAGACCGACGGTCCGTAAGCCGCTTCCGCCCCGCACGTGTGCGTGTCCTCGTCCGTGGCGACGACGCGCTGCAGCCCCTGGATCTCCTGCCGTTCGAGGTCGACGCGGACCTGCTCGGCGTACTGGTCGCGCTGTTTGTAGCCCACGCCGTAATGGCGGGCTCGCGCCGGTCCGAGCGCCTGCTTCTCGTCGTCGTACGTGACCGGGGTCCCCGCCCGGCTGCCCTGTTCGTGCACGAGCGTGCAGCGCACCTTCAGGCTCCCGACGCGGCAGTCGAACGTACTGGCCTGCGTGGCGTGTTCCCCGGTCGGACCCTCGACGGCGACCAGCCTGCCGCGCACGGGAAAGTCCGCGAGGTCCTCGTGCGGCGTGCTGCCGGCCCGTACGTCCGCGCTGCGCAGCCAGATCCTGCGCCGCTCGGCGGCGCCGAGCCCGAAGGCCCGGCCGAGATGCGTCTCCGCCAGGTTCGCGGCAAGCACCAGCGCGTCGATGCTGCTCAGATGCGGTCGCAGCTCACCGGCGCCCGATTTGCGGGACCAGTCGCGCGGATAGGTGAGCGTGCCGCGCGCGGTGACCAGCGCACCCGGGTCGGCGGAGCCGTCGGTGGTGATGTCCTTGAGGCCCTGGGTGACGCGTTTGTATCCGCTTCCGAAAAAGCGGGAGCTGCCGGGCCCGAGGCAACTTTCCAGTGATTCGTATACTAATTCCTTGTTGCTCATTCCCCGTTTACCTTCCCCCGTGTCGCGAGTCATGCGACCCGGACAGAAAAAACACTATCCGGCACATCCGGGGGAAGGCAATTAGTCAAGGTAATCTGTGACGGCCTCCACAGATCGACCCAAAGAAAACCTCAAATAGGGATTCTTTAACTCCAGTTGCACCGCAGAATTCGCGGAATTCGGCCGGACATCATTCGCAGGCGATCACGCGCGGCCAGCGATCGGCCAGCAGATCACCGAGCAGTGTCCGCAGTTGCTCGCGATCCTGCGCGGGCACGGCGGAGAGAAAGTCCTGCTCCACGGCGTCGACGGCATGCCCCGCGCGCTCGAGTGCCTCGCGGCCGCGGTCGGTGAGACGCAGGATGTAGCGCCTGCGGTCCGACGGATTGCGCCGCCGCTCCACATGGCCGGCTCGCTCCATCTCGTCGATCAGCGCCACCATGGTCGTCGGATCGAGGTGGAGGAGTCTGCTCAGATCCTGCTGGGACAGACTCAGGTCACTTTCCAGCGCCGCGAGAACGTAGAAATAGCGCAGGCGCATGCCCTGTGCCATGAGCGCCTTCTCCGCGTCCTCCATCAGGATCGATCCGGCTTTGTTCAGCAGATAGCCGGTCCTGCGGACGAGGGGAAAGTCGAGCCCGGCGGGTTGCGCCGGAGTGGGCGTCGCCTCAGTCATCCGGGCCGCTCCCCTTTGCTGCTGACATCTCGGTGAAGGGACCGGACCAAGGGGAGTTGTTGCTCGGTCGTGCCGAACGTCCCCCGTGCCGATCGTCGATCACGTCAAGGGTACTGGCGCCGGCACCGGCCTCCAAGGCCGGTGCCGGGCATGGTGCCGTACGCGATCGGGGCGGGTAGCCCGGCCGTCCCCGACCGGGCTACCCGTCTCCCCCGGCTCGGTGCGTCACCCGTCCTTCCCGGCACGTACGGACTGGGCCACGACCGGCGCTCCGGCGCTCTCCCCCTCCAAGAGCGCTTGCGCCTCAAGGGCGTTCACCACGGTCCGGTCGCTCTGCCCGTTTCCGGTCTCGCCCCGGGCGCTCTCGTGCAGATCGCGGGTGCGGATGAAGGCGAATCCCACCACCGCCCCGACGGCGGCGACGACCGCGCACACGAACATCACATCCGTCAGCCCGTCCACGAATGCGGCGCGGGCCGCCGCTTCGAGCGCGGGGGCCGCCCCCGAGGGCGCACGGCCCACGGCTTCCGCGCCGCCGCCCGCCGCCACGGCCTCACCGAACTCGTGGGCGGATGACCCCAGTTGCCGCCCCGCATCGGACTGCGTGAAGAGATCGGTCACCCTGCCCTGGAACGCCGCACCGAATCCCGCGATGCCGATGGCGACACCCACTTGCTGGAACGTCTCGTTGATCCCCGACGCCATGCCCGCCTTGGACGGTTCCACGACGGCGATCGACAGCGAGGCGCGCGGCGGATTGAAGAGGCCCATGCCCAGGCCAATCCCGAACATGCTCGGCAGCAGCGCGGTCCACGAGGTGTCCGGACCGGTGAGCGCGACCAGGAAGAGCCCGGCCGCGATGAGCGCGAGGGAGGTTCCCATCAGCAGGCGCTGCGGCACCCGGGTGGTCAGCGACCCGGAGATCGCGGCCGCCACGAACAGCGTCCCGGTCAGCGGGAGGAACCGCAGGCCCGTCTCCCACGGCGAGTACGCGAGGACGTTCTGCACGTACGACACCAGGAGGAAGATCGCGGACATGGTCGCGGCGGCGCACAGCAGCGTCACCACGGACACCCCGTTGAACGTCCTGTTCCTGAACAACGACAGCTGGAACATGGCGCGTTCACCACGCCGCCGCTCCACGACGCCGAACATCCCGAGCAGCAGCACAGCGGCCACGAACATGCCGACGATGGGTGCGCTGCTCCAGCCCTCGGCCTCCCCTCGCAGCAGCCCCAGCACCAGCAGGGTCAGCGCGCCGGTGAACAGCACCATTCCCCACCAGTCCACCGCCGGGGCCGACTCCGCTCGGGACTCGCGCATCCGCAGTGCGCTCACGGCCATGGCGAGCAGTCCGACCGGCACGTTCACCAGGAAGATCCAGCGCCAGCTCAGCCCGTCGGTGAGCGCGCCCCCGATGAGCGGGCCGAAGGCGATGGAAAGCCCCACCACTCCCCCGAATACGCCGAAGGCCTTGCCCCGGTCCTTGCCCTGGTACTCCTGACCGATCAGCGCGGGACCGACGGCGAACAGGACCGCACCCCCCAGTCCCTGGACCCCCCGGGCCACGGACAGGACGACGGCGTCGTTCGCCAGGCCGCAGGCGAGCGAGGCCAGCAGGAACACGACGAAGCCGATGTTGAAGACGCGTTTGCGCCCCAGACGGTCGGCCAGCGATCCGGCTGTCAGCAGCACGGCGGCGAGACCGAGGGCGTACGCGTCGAGCACCCATTGGAGCGAGGTGAAGCTCGCGTCGAACGCATCCCTGATGTCGGGCAGCGCCACATTCACCACGGTCAGGTCGAGCAACAGCATGAACGTGGCCACACACACCACGGCCAGGGTCCACCCCCGCCCGCCCACCGAGGTCGTTCGTCCGGACATCATTCCCCCGAGATCTAAATGATCTACTTTTCAAATCATCGATTTCCCCAACGATTTGAAAAGCTACGAAGGCCCCGGAAACCTGTCAACGGACTGCTCGGGTCCCGGCCATGATCCGGGAGAAATCCGGCCGGATACCGCCGGACGAACCTCACCCGTCACACCTCACCCGAGGAACGACAGCACACCCGAGCAACGCCGGCTCACCCGAGGAACGACAGCCGCACCTCACGACGAGGGTTGTCCCGGTTCGTGTCCACCAGGCACACCGACTGCCACGTCCCCAGCTCGAGGCGACCCCCCACCACCGGCAACGTCGCGTGTGGCGGCACCAGGGCGGGCAGGACGTGGTCGCGGCCATGGCCGGGGCTGCCGTGACGATGCTGCCAGCGGTCGTCGGCGGGGAGCAGGGTGTGCAGCGCGGCGAGCAGGTCGTTGTCGCTGCCCGCGCCGGTCTCCAGGATCGCCACGCCGGCGGTCGCATGGGGCACGAAGACGTTGAGCAGGCCGTCGCGGCCGACCGCGGCCTCACTCAGGAAACTCTCGATGTCGCCGGTGAGGTCGAAGACCTTCTCGGACGACCCGGTCGTGACGTTCAGGACACGTGTGGTGAAAGCATCGGACATGGGTCCATCCTCTCTCAGGGATTGCCCATCCGCTGATATGCGGCGTCCGCCTTTCGAGACGGCATTGACCGTACGCGGACGACCTGGCTACGTTCTGCGGCATGTTGCGTTCAGCCCTGCTCACCACGCGCGGTCACATCGACCTGCTGCGGGTGGCCTCGGCTGCGTGTCGTCGCGGCTGCTGACGCCTCCTCAGCCCGCTTTTCTCCTCTCGCACTTCTCTGCCCTGCTGCTTTCGCGCGGTTGATGTCGCCATCCCGCGCGTAGGCCGTTCGGGCATTCCTCCCCCTGCCGTGGAGCACCCTTGAGCATCAGCCATGCCCCGCCGGATCCAGTACCCGACATTTCGGGTATTTCTAAGTATGACCTCGTCCCCATCACGCCCTCATCCACCCGCAGCGCCCGCGTCCCCCGCTGGCTGCGCCGCACCTCGGGCCCGCTCGCTCTGCTCGCCCTGTGGCAACTGCTCAGCTCCACAGGGGTGTTGAGCAAAGACATTCTCGCGTCGCCGGGAACCATCGCGGGCGTCGCCCGTGATCTCCTCGTCGACGGTTCGCTGACCTCCGCCATGGGGGTGTCCCTGCAACGGGTCGCGGTGGGGCTGCTGCTTGGCACCCTCGTCGGGACCTCGCTCGCGCTGGTCTCCGGGCTGTTCCGCGTCGGCGAGGACCTCGTGGACGCCAGCGTGCAGATGCTGCGCACCGTGCCGTTCGTCGGGCTCATCCCGCTGTTCATCATCTGGTTCGGCATCGGCGAGGCGCCCAAGGTCGCCATCATCACGCTGGGCGTCTCCTTCCCGCTCTATCTGAACGTGTACGCGGGCATCCGCGGGGTCGACTCGCAGCTCATCGAGGCCGGCGAGTCCCTCGGGCTCTCACGGTGGGGACTCGTGCGGCACGTCATCCTGCCGGGCGCGCTGCCGGGTGCGATGACCGGGCTTCGCTACTCCCTGGGCATCGCCTGGCTCGCGCTCGTCTTCGCCGAGCAGATCAACGCGGACTCGGGGATCGGCTTCCTGATGGTCCAGGCGCGCGACTTCCTGCGGACCGACGTGATCGTCGTCTGCCTCATCGTCTACGCGTTCCTCGGCCTCATCGCCGACTTCATCGTCCGCACCCTCGAAAGGCTGCTGCTGCAATGGCGACCGACGTTCACCGGCCGGTGACCCCCACCACCCGTACGACAGCGCACACTTCGGCCGTCCGGGTCGAGAAGCTGACCCGGTCCTTCGACGGTCGCGCCGTCATCGACCACCTCGACCTCGACGTGCGGCCGGGCGAGTTCGTGGCGCTGCTCGGACGCAGCGGCTGCGGCAAGTCGACCCTGTTGCGCATCCTCGCCGGGCTCGACCGGGACATCGAGGGGACGGTCCTCGTGCCGCGCCGCAAGGCCGTCGCGTTCCAGGCTCCCCGGCTCATGCCCTGGAAGCGCGTGTGGCGCAACGTCCTGCTCGGGCTGAAGGGGAAGCCCGAACGCGGGGTCGCCGAGCAGGCGTTGGAGGAGGTCGGCCTCAAGCACCGTACGAACGCCTGGCCCAAGACGCTCTCGGGCGGCGAGGCCCAGCGCGCCTCACTGGCCCGCGCCCTGGTGCGCGAGCCCGATCTGCTGCTGCTCGACGAACCGTTCGGCGCACTCGACGCGCTCACCCGCATCAAGGCCCAGCGCCTCGTCGACGAGCTGTGGCAGCGGCGCGGATGCGCCGTCCTGCTGGTCACCCATGACGTGGAGGAAGCCGTGCTCCTCGCCGACCGGGTGCTCGTCATGGACGAGGGCGTCATCGCGTACGAGACCGAGATCGACCTCGACCGGCCCCGCGGCATCTCCGATCCGCGCTTCGGCGAACTGCGTGCCGAGCTGCTGCAGCGCCTTGGTGTCGACGCTCCCGACCACCACGCAGAAGCCGCCGCGGCGTGAACCCCCCTCACCCCCCTCTCTCATGACCGACGACAACACGACCAGAACGACCCGCACGACCAGAACGAACAACCCGCCCAGACCGAACGGACTCACCATGCGACGACACCTCGCCGCCCCCGCCCTGCTCCTCCCCCTGGCCCTGCTGCTCGCGGCCTGCTCCGGCGCATCCTCCGCGAGCACGTCGTCCGCGGGCGCAGGTGGCGGGACCGACGGCAAGGGGTCGCTCACCCTCAACGTCGGTGACCAGAAGGGCGGTTCGGAGGCCGTGCTGCGCGCGGCCGGAGAGCTCGACGACCTGAAGTACAAGATCCGCTGGTCCACCTTCACCTCCGGGCCTCCCCTCCTGGAGGCCGTCAACGCCAAGGCAGTGGACATCGGCGCCGTCGGCAACACGCCGCCCGTCTTCGCTGCCGGGGCCGGCTCGAAGATCTCCGTGGTGGCCGCGAACCACGGCACCGCGTCCGGCGAGGCGATCCTCGTGCCCGACGGCTCTCCCCTGAAGGAGACCAAGGACCTCAAGGGCAAGTCCGTCGCCGTGGCGCAGGGTTCGTCGGCCCACTTCCAGCTGATCGCGTCCCTCAAGGAGGCCGGGCTCGGCATCAAGGACGTCAAGGTCAAGTATCTGCAGCCGGCCGACGCGCTGGCCGCGTACACCAGCGGCAAGGTGGACGCCTGGGCCGTCTGGGACCCGTACACCTCGCAGGTCCTGGAGAGCAAGAAGGGCCACGTCCTGACCGACGGCGACGGTCTGGTGAACGGCCTCACCTTCCAGGTGGCGGCACCGGGCGCGCTCAAGGACAAGAAGAAGTCCGCCGCGATCGACGACTACCTCAAGCGGTTGCGCAAGGCCCAGGACTGGGTCTACGACCACCCGGAGGCATGGGCGAAGGTCTGGGCGAAGGACACCGGCCTGCCCTACGAGGTGGCGCTCGCCGCCGTCAAGCGCAGCAACGGCACGCGGGTCCCGGTGGCCATCGACAAGAAGGTGATCGCCTCCGAGCAGGAGATCGCGGACACCTTCGCCGGTCAGAAGCTCATTCCGCGCCGCATCGACTTCGGCGACTTCGTCGACACCCGCTTCAACGGCGACCTGCCGCCCTCGACCAGCAAGCCGCGCACGTACCGCAAGGAGTCCTGACCATGACCGTCCACCTCAACTGGTTCCTGCCGACCGGCGGCGACGGACGCACGCTCGTCGACCGGCACGCCTACACCGACGGCGGCATCAAGCGCTCCCGCGTCACCCCGGTCAGCGGGGTGCGGGCCCCCGACATCGACTACCTGATCCAGATCGCCAAGGCGGCCGAACAGCTGGGCTTCGAAGCGGTGCTGACGCCGACCGGCACCTGGTGCGAGGACGCCTGGCTGACGACGGTCGCCCTGGCCCAGCACACCGAGCGGCTCAAGTTCCTGGTGGCGTTCCGCCCCGGTGTCATCTCCCCGGTGCTCGCCGCGCAGATGGCGGCCACCTATCAGCGCATCACGCGCGGACGCCTGCTCCTGAACGTCGTCACCGGCGGCGACTCGACCGAGCAGCGGCGCTTCGGCGACCATCTCGACCACGATCACCGGTACGCCCGTACGGACGAGTTCCTGTCCGTCGTACGGGGTGTGTGGGGCGGAAAGCCCTTCGACTTCCACGGTGAGCACTACCACGTGGAGGGGGGTCTCACCGCGCTGCCGCCGGACCCGCTGCCGGAGATCTTCTTCGGTGGCTCGTCGGCGGCGGCCGGTCCTGTCGCGGCGCGGCACACGGATGTGTACCTGACCTGGGGCGAGCCTCCCGAGCAGGTCAAGCAGAAGATCGACTGGATCCGTGGCCTTGCCGAGGAGCAGGGGCGCACGGTCCGGTTCGGGATCCGGCTGCACACCATCTCGCGCGACTCGGCCGCCGAGGCGTGGGCCACGGCGAACCGGCTGCTCGACGACCTCGACCCGGACACCATCGCCGCCGCCCAGCAGGCACTCGGCCGCAGCGAGTCGGTCGGCCAGCAGCGGATGCTCGCGCTCCACGGCGGTTCCCGCGACGAGCTGGAGATCTCACCGAATCTGTGGGCGGGCGTAGGGCTCGTGCGGGGTGGCGCGGGCACCGCGCTCGTCGGCAGCCACGCGGACGTCGCCGACCGGATCGAGGAGTATCACGCGCTGGGGGTCGAGCACTTCGTGCTGTCGGGCTATCCGCATCTGGAAGAGGCGTACTGGTTCGGCGAGGGCGTGATCCCGGATCTCGCGGCGCGCGGGCTGCTGCCCCGAATTCCGGCCTCCCGGCCGGCCGGGGTGCCCGCGGCGAACGGGCGTCCGGCCTCCGCTCCGGGGGGCGCCCCGCTCCTGGTGGCGGGCGGGCGCTGACCCGCGGGTCGGCGCGGGAAGATCCCGTACCCCGATGGAGTTAGTAGAAGCGTGAACGACATCGGGGTACGGGACGCTGCGGCGCGGGATGCGGCCGCAGAGGAAGCGGTACGCGACGCAACGGCACGTGAGGTGGACGCGGTCGTCATAGGCGCCGGGCAGGCGGGGCTGTCCAGCGCCCATCACCTGCGCAAGGCCGGGTTCGAGCCGGACCGGGATTTCGTCGTCCTGGACCACGCGCCCCGGCCGGGCGGTGCGTGGCAGTTCCGCTGGCCCTCGCTCACGTACGGAAAAGTTCACGGCATGCACGCGCTTCCCGGCATGGAGCTGACCGGCGCCGACCCCGCACGCCCCTCGTCGGAGGTCATCCAGGAGTACTTCGAGGAGTACGAGCGGCGCTTCGACCTGCGCGTGCACCGGCCCGTCGACGTACACCGGGTGCGCGAGGGCGAGGGCGGGCGGCTGCTGGTCGAGACGTCGGCCGGGGCCTGGTCGACACGCGCGCTGATCAACGCCACGGGGACGTGGGACCGGCCGTTCTGGCCGCGCTACCCGGGGCAGGAAACGTTCCGTGGACGGCAGTTGCACACGGCCGTCTACCCGGGGCCCGAGGCGTTCAAGGGGCAGCGGGTGATCGTGGTGGGCGGCGGGGCCTCAGGTACCCAGCATCTGATGGAGATCGCCCCGTACGCCGCGGAGACCACCTGGGTCACCCGGCGCCCGCCCGTCTTCCGCGAGGGCCCCTTCGACGAGAACTGGGGACGTTCGGCCGTCGCCATGGTCGAGGAGCGGGTGCGGCAGGGGCTCGCGCCGCAGAGCGTGGTGTCCGTGACCGGACTGCCCGTGAACGACGCCATCCGCCGGGCCAGGGCCGACGGGGTGCTCGACCGGCTGCCGATGTTCGACCGCATCACGCCGAGCGGCGTCGAGTGGGACGACGGGCGCCGCGTGGACGCCGACATCATTCTCTGGGCCACCGGCTTCCGGGCGGCCATCGAACACTTGGCACCGCTGCGTCTGCGCGAGCCGGGCGGCGGCATCCGCATCGAGGGCACCCGCGCCGTCGTCGACCCCCGCGTCCATCTGGTGGGTTACGGCCCCTCGGCCAGCACGATCGGCGCGAACCGTGCGGGTCGCGCGGCAGTACGGGACATCAGGCGACTGCTGGAGGACGTCCCGGTCACGGTGTGAGACCCGGGACCAGGACGTCCGGGACGCCAAAGCGGCTGCTAGCCGGCCTGCTTGGCCTCGTCCTTGTTCTTGCTCTGATTCTTGTTGAACTCCGCCACATTCTTCTGCTGTTCCTCGAAGCTCGCGGTGAAGCGGGTGTCCCCCGGCTTCACCGTCACGAAGTACAGCCAGTTGCCCGGTGTCGGATTGATCGCCGCGCGCATCGCCTCCTCGCCGGGGTTTCCGATCGGGGTGGGGGGCAGACCCATGCGCGTGTAGGTGTTGTACGGGCTGTTGATCTTCGTGTCGCTGTCGCGGGTGTGCAGCGTGGAGCGGTTCAGGGCGTAGTTGATCGTTGAGTCCATCTGCAGCGGCATGCCCTGCTCGAGGCGGTTGTGGATGACCCGGGCCACCTTGCCCATGTCCGCCTTGGAGCCGGCCTCGGCTTCGATCATGCTGGCGATGGTGACGGTCTGGTAGACGTTCATGGTGTTGCGGTCGGCGCCCGCCGTGACCTGATTGCCGCCGAACTTCTTGGCGGCCGTGTTCACCATGTACGAGAGCACGGTTGCGGGGGTCGACTGCTTGTCGATGGGATACGTCGCCGGGAAGAGGTAACCCTCGGGGTTGCCGCGTGCGTCGCCGGGGAGCTTGAGGTTCGCCTTGGGAAGCGCCTTCTTCGTGGTGCCCGCCGGTACCTCGAGGGCCTTGTCGACGGCCCTGTACACCTGGCTGGTGCGCCAGCCTTCCGGGATGGTCAGCGATTCGGGGCGTGCGTCGTCGTCCGGGAGCAGCAGCGGCACCGCCACGGCGGTGACCGCCGCGACGGTTCCGGTCGCGATCAGGGCGATCCGGCCCCGACGCGTCAGTCGAATCGTGCCCCGGCGCGGAGTCTTGGTCTGCAGCATGCGGGCACATTATCGTGCGAATACGGACATACCGAGCATATTTTCATGTCGCTGGCTCCAGTTGGGCGTCCCTGCGGACCAGAGCGGCGTAACGGCCGTCCTTCTCCAGGAGCTCCTCGTGCGTACCGCGCTCGGCGGTCCTGCCCGCGTCCAGGACCACGATCTGGTCGGCGCCGCGGACCGTGGAGAGCCGGTGGGCGATCGTGAGCGTCGTCCGGTCGGCGGACAGCGCGTCGATGGCGTCCTGCACGGCGTGCTCGGTGTGCGTGTCCAGGGCGCTGGTCGCCTCGTCCAGGATGAGCACGGGCGGATCGCGCAGGATCGTGCGCGCGATGGCCAGGCGCTGCTTCTCGCCCCCGGAGAAGCGGTGGCCCCGCTCGCCGACGACCGTGTCGTACCCGTCGGGCAGGGACGCGATGTGGTCGTGGATCTGGGCGGCGCTCGCGGCCGCGATCAGTTCCTCGTCCGTCGCGTCGGGCTTGGCGAAGCGCAGGTTCTCGGCGACCGAGGCGTGGAAGAGATACGTCTCCTGGGAGACGACGCCGACCGCGCGGGCCAGCGTGTCGAAGTCCAGGTCGCGCACGTCGACGCCGTCGATCGTGACGCGGCCGCCCGTCACGTCGTACAGCCGCGGCACCAGGTAGCTGAGGGTCGACTTCCCCGAGCCGGTGGGGCCCACGACGGCCAGGCTGCCGCCGGCGGGGACGGTGATGTCGATGCCGTCGAGGATCGGGCGGCTCTGGCCGTCCTCCCCGTCGTAACGGAACTCGACGCCCTCGAAGCGGACTTCGCCCTTGATCGTGTCCAGGCGCACCGGGTGCTCGGGCTCGGTGATGTCGATGGGCAGGTCCAGATACTCGAAGATGCGCTGGAAGAGCGCGAGCGAGGTCTGGATCTGCACGCCGGTGGAGAGCAGGCTCACGGTGGGCCGGAACAGGCCTTGCTGGAGCGAGACGAAGGCGACGAGCGTGCCGATCGAGACCGTGGGGCCGCCCATCTGGAAGGCCAGGCCCGCGGTCCAGTAGATGACGGCGGGCATGGCGGCCATGACGATCGAGATGACGGCCATGCGCCAGCGCCCCGCCATGTTCGAACGGACCTCCAGGTCGACGAGGCGGTCGGACTCGTCGGCGAAGGTCTTGGTGAGCGAGTCGGAGCGGCCCATCGTGCGGCCGAGCAGAATGCCGCTGACGGAGAGCGACTCGGTGACCGTCGCCGCCATCGCGGCCATCTGCTTCTGCCGCTGCGTGGCTATCTTCTTGCGTTCGCGGCCAACTCTGCGGCTGATCCACACGAAGACGGGCAGCAGGAGCAGCGAGACGACCGTCAGGCGCCAGTCGAGGGCGAGCATCGCGACGATGGTGGCGATCACGCTGGTGAGGTTCGAGACGAGGGACGTGGCGGTGGAGGTGACCGTCGCCTGCATGCCGCCGATGTCGCTGGCGATGCGGGACTGGACCTCTCCGGTGCGGGTCCTGGTGAAGAAGGCGAGCGACATGCTCTGCAGCCGGCCGTAGACAGCGGTGCGCAGGTCGTGCATGACGCGCTGGCCGACCGTCGTGCTGATCAGGGTCTGCAGGACGCCGAAGACGCTGGTGACGACGGCGCTGAGGATCATCCCGAGGGCGAGCAGGCTCAGCAGGCCGGTCCGTCCCTGCGGGATCGCGGTGTCGAGGATTTCCTTCAGCAGGAAGGGAGTGGCGACCGAGACCAGGGAGGCGGCGCCGACCAGCAGGCCGACGATCGCGAGGCGGGCGCGGTAGGGACGGAAGAGGCGAAGGATGCGGCGGATCTGCCGCGGCTGTTCCTCTTGACCGGGGGCCAGGGGCTGCGGTGTCCACTTGGGTTCGTCGTGAGGCATGGGCTCCTACGGGAGGTGGGACGGCGACCGGCACTCGGGCCGGCAGGGCAGTCGGCGCACGGGCCGACGCGGAGGTCGGCGCTACATGACCGATAGTGACTGAGGGAGCATAGCTCACTGTTACCTATACTCACAATGCACAAGGTCCTGATAATGTTCCCGCATGAACACCCCGGACGCCGACGGACTTCTCGCCGAACAGCTCCTGCGGCTGACCCGCAGGCTGCACCGCATCCAGAAGCGCCATCTGGCGCCGATCGGCATCACCCCGGCCCAGTCGCGCCTGCTGCGCACCCTCGTGCAGTACGAGACCCCGCCGCGCATGGCCGACCTCGCCCAGCACCTCGAAGTGGTCCCGCGTGCCGTGACGAGCCTGGTCGACGGCCTGGAGGCCGGCGATCTCGTGCGGCGCGTCCCCGATCCCACCAACCGCCGAGTGATCCGCATCGAGCTCACGGACGCGGGTCGCAAGGCTCTCGGGGAGCTGCGCGGCGCGCGCCTGGCCGCCGCGGAGGACATCCTGGCTCCACTGGACGCCGAGCAGCGGAAGGAGCTCGGCGGACTGCTGAACGCGCTGTTCGATGTGCGGGACGCCCATAGCCGCTGAGACCGCCGGACGCCTGCCGAAGCCCGATCCTCCGACCCGCTTGACCGTCCGACCGGCCTGACCCCGCCTGACTTCGCCTGACCCGCCCGACCCCGCCGAGGAGAGCTCATGCCGTTCCTGGAGCCCAAGCCGGAAGCTCTGCGCCCCGTGTCGCACCCGGAGGCGCCGGCGCACGACCGGGTGCCCGACCGGCTGGCCAAGGGCACCACCGAGCCCCTGCGCTCGGAGCTGTGCGCGCTGCTCGGCGAGGACAAGGTACTGACGAAGATCTCCGACCTCGTGCGGTACGCCTCCGACGCGAGCCCCTACCGCTTCGTGCCGCAGGTCGTGGTCGTCGCCGAGGACATCGACGACATCTCGGCCGTCCTGTCGTACGCGCACGGCAGGAGCCGCGAGGTCGTCTTCCGCGCGGCGGGCACCTCGCTCAACGGCCAGGCCCAGGGCGAGGACATCCTGGTCGACGTGCGCAAGCACTGGGCCGGCATCGAGGTCATCGGCGAGGGCGAACAGGCGCGCATCGGCCCCGGCACGACGATCCTGCGGGCCAACGCCACCCTCGCACGACACGGGCGCGTGCTCGGCCCGGACCCGGCGAGCGCCATCGCCTGCACGATCGGCGGAGTCGTCGCGAACAACGCCTCCGGGATGACGGCGGGCACCACCCGCAACTCGTACCGCACGGTGGCCTCGCTCACCTTCGTCCTACCGACCGGCACGGTGGTCGACACGGCGGACCCGGACGCCGACGGACAGCTCGCCCATGCCGAACCGGCCCTGTGCGAGGGCTTGTTGAAGATCAAGCGCGAGATCGAGACGGACCAGGAACTCACCGCCCGCATCCGCGCCAAGTACGAGATCAAGAACACGAACGGCTACCGCCTGGACGCGTTCTTGGACGGTGCGACGCCCGTGGAGATCCTGCGCGGCCTGATGGTCGGCTCCGAGGGCACCTTCGGGTTCATCTCGGAGGTCGTCTTCGACACGCTTCCGCTGGACCGGCACGTCACCACGGCCCTGTTGTTCTTCCCCTCCCTGCCGGCCGCCGCGGCGGCCGTCCCCCTGTTCAACGAAGCGGGCGCGCCGGCCGTCGAGCTGATGGACGGCAACACCCTGCGCGCCTCGACCAGCGTCGCGGGAGTGCCCGCCGACTGGGCACGGCTCCCGAAGTCGACCGCCGCGCTCCTGGTGGAGTTCCGCGCACCGGACGAGGCGGGCCGGGAGGCGTACGAGGCCGCGGCCGCCAAGGTCGTCGAAGGGCTCGAACTCGTCACGCCCGTCGCCTCGGTGACCAACACCTTCACCCGTGACCCGAAGACGATCGGCGGCTACTGGAAGGCCCGTAAGGCCTTCGTGACGGCGGTCGGCGGCTCTCGCCCCTCCGGGACGACGCTGATCACCGAAGACTTCGCGGTGCCGCCGTCGCGGCTCGCCGAGGCCTGCGGCGCCCTGCTCGAGCTCCAGACGCGGCACGGCTTCGACGCCGCCGTCGCGGGACACGCCGCGCACGGCAACCTGCACTTCCTGCTCGCCTTCGACGCGGGTCTGCCGTCGGACGTGGAGCGCTATGCCGCGTTCATGGACGAGTTCTGCCGGCTGACCGTCGAGCGCTTCGACGGCTCGCTCAAGGCCGAGCACGCGACGGGACGCAACATCGCCCCGTTCCTGGAGCTCGAATGGGGCCCGAAGGCCACGGAGTTGATGTGGCGCACCAAGCAGGTCATCGACCCGGACTGCGTGCTCGCGCCGCGCATCGTCCTGGACCGCGACCCCAAGGCCCACCTGCGCGGCCTGAAGACCATCCCCAAGGTGGAGCTGATCGCGGACCCGTGCATCGAGTGCGGCTTCTGCGAACCGACCTGCCCCAGTGAGGACTTGACGACCACTCCGCGCCAGCGGATCGTGCTGCGCCGCGAGATGATGCGTCAGGCGCCCGGCTCCCCGGTCGAGGACGGCCTGGTCGAGGCGTACGGCTACGACGCCGTGGACACCTGCGCCGGCGACTCCACCTGCAAGCTGGCCTGCCCGGTGGGCATCGACACCGGAGCCCTGATGAAGGACTTCCGGCACGCACGGCACTCGCCGCGCGAGGAGAGGGCGGCCGCCGTCGCCGCCAAGAACTTCAAGGCGGTCGAGGCTGCCGCGAGGCTCGCGGTGGCCGCCGGTGACCGGATCAGCGACCGGCTCCTGACCTCGGTCACGCGCGCCGCGCGCAAGGCCGTCCGCCCCGACCTGATCCCCGAATGGCTGCCGGAGATCCCGGGCGCGGCAGCCCGCAAACTGCCGCGCACGGCACGCACGGGCACGAGCGCCGTGTACTACCCGGCGTGCGTCAACCGCATCTTCGGGAGCCCCGGTGACCGCTCCCTGCCGGAGGCGATGGTCGCCCTCGCCACGCGCGCGGGCAGGCCCGTCTGGATTCCGGACGACGTGGCGGGGACCTGCTGCGCCACGATCTGGCACTCCAAGGGCTACGACCAGGGCAACACGGTGATGGCCAATCGCATCGTCGAGGCGGCCTGGGCCTGGACGGCCGGCGGCAGGCTCCCCCTGGTGGTGGACGCCTCGTCCTGCACGCTCGGCATCGCGCACGAGGTCGTGCCCTACCTCAGCGCCGAGAACCGCCAGCTGCACCGGGAGCTGACCGTCGTCGACTCCCTCGTCTGGGCCGCGGACGAACTGCTTCCGCACCTGACCGTGCACCGCACCGTCGGCTCCGCCGTCCTGCACCCCACCTGCTCCATGAGCCATCTCGGCGACGAGGCGCAGCTGCGCGCCCTCGCCGAGGCCTGTGCGGACGAGGTGGTCGTCCCGGACGACGCGGGATGCTGCGCCTTCGCGGGCGATCGCGGCATGCTGCACAAGGAGCTGACGGAGTCGGCCACCCGCAAGGAAGCGGCCGAGGTCACCGCCAGGGCCTTCGACGCGCACCTCTCGGCGAACCGCATGTGCGAGGTGGGCATGGACCACGCCACGGGCCGCTCCTACTACTCCGTACTCCTGGAGCTGGAACGCGCCACGCGTCCATAACGCGCCACGCGTCCACGAGGACCGCCCTGTCGTCCCACCTCAATGAGGCGCCCCAAGGAAGGGGCGCGACATAAGTCCAACTCCCTGGCCACTTCGGTCCCTTGCGCCACGCCCATCCCGCCATCAGGGTGGCATCCGTTCCAGCGCAGGCATCCAAGCCACGGAGGTCCGATGCACGACGAGCACGCCACCCCGAACCCCGACGAGTCCGCGACCCCAGAAGACTCCGCGGACGGCGCCTCCCGCCGCGCCGTGCTCCGCACCGCAGGCCTCGCCGGAGCCGGGCTCGGTCTCGGCGCACTCACCGGCGGCACCGCACACGCCGATGCCCCGCAGGCCGCGTCCGCGGGCGCGGCCACGGCCGCCGACGCCCCGCCGCGCAAGGGCAAGACCATGGTCGGCGTACCGTTCGAGCGGCGTTCCACGGTGCGGGTCGGCATCGTCGGACTCGGCAACCGCGGCGGCAGCATGATCGACCTGTTCCTGGCGATCCCGGGAGTGAAGGTCGTCGCGCTCTGCGACCCGGTCAAGGACAAGACGGCGGCCGCGGCGAAGAAGGTCACCGACGCGGGCCAGCCCGCCCCGGCGACGTACACCAAGGGCGATCACGACTTCGAGAACCTGTGCAAGCGCGGTGACGTCGACTTCGTGTATGTGGCGACGCCCTGGGACTGGCACTTCGACATGGCCAAAACCGCCATGCTCAACGGCAAGCACGTCGGCGTGGAGTGTCCCGTCGCCCTCCAGCTCGACCAGCTCTGGGAGCTGGTCGACCTCTCCGAGCGGACCCGCAGACACTGCATGCAGTTGGAGAACTGCTGTTACGGCAAGAACGAGATGCGTGTCCTGCGCATGGCCCACGCGGGCAAGTTCGGTGATCTGCTGCACGGCGCGGGCGCCTACAACCACGATCTGCGCGGCCTGATGTTCGACCCTGACTACTACGAGGGCCCGTGGCGGCGCCTGTGGCACACGCGGCTGCGCGGCGATCTCTACCCCAACCACGGCTTCGGTCCGGTCTCCAACTACATGGACATCAACCGCGGCGACCGCGTCACGCACATCTCCAGCTTCGGCACGCCCGCCCTCGGCCTCGCCGAGTACCGCAAGGCGCACATGCCCGCGGGCGACCCGAGCTGGAAGGAGACGTACATCGAGAGTGACCGCACGATCAGTCTCGTCCAGACGGCCAAGGGGCGGGTGATCCGTCTCGAACACGATGTCAGCACCCCGCACCCGTACTCCCGGATCAACAGCCTCGGCGGCACGAAGGGTGTCTTCGAGGACTACCCCGAGCGCATCTACCTCGAGCCGGACCACACGAACGACGAGTGGGGCGACTTCGGCAAGTACGCGGGCGAGTTCGACCACTGGCTGTGGAAGGAGCACTCCAACCCGCCGGGCGGGCACGGCGGCATGGACTACATCATGATCTTCCGTCTGATGCAGACCATGCAGCTCGGCCTCGTGCCGGACTTCGACGTCTACGACGCCGCGGTCTGGACGTCGCCCGTCCCCCTGAGCCATCTCTCGATCAAGGCGAAGGGCGCGCCGCAGGCCATCCCGGACTTCACTCGCGGGATGTGGAAGAAGGCCCGTCCGGGAGTGGACTCCCAGAAGCCGCAGGCGTAAGGGACTTGGGCCCGGCGGCGTGCACATCGGCGCTGCCGGGCTCCGTCCCTTCCGTCTGTTCCGGCACGAAGGCGATCTCGCCGCCCAGGACCTTCTTCGCCCGTGCCGTGTCCAGTGCGCCTTCCCAGCGCGAGACCACGAAGACCGCGACGCAGTTGCCGAGCAGGTTCGTGGCGACGCGCATCGCGTCCATGATGCGGTCCACGCCGAGCAGCAGGGCGACCGCGCCGGCCGGGATGACCCCGAGCGCGGAAGCGGTCGCGGACAGCGCGAGGAACGCCGAACCGGGCACGCCCGCCATGCCCTTGCTGGTCAGCATCAGGACGAGGACGACCGTGATCTGCTGCCCCAGGCTCAGGTCCACGCCCACGGCCTGTGCGATGAACAACGTGCCGACGGAGAGATAGATCGAGGCGCCGTCGAGGTTGAAGGAGTACCCCGTCGGCAGGACCAGGCCCACCGCGTCGTCGCGGCAGCCCGCCTGGCGCAGCTTCTGCATCATGCGCGGCATGACGGCCTCGCTGGAAGCCGTGCCGAGTGCGAGCAGCATCTCCTCGCGCGTGTAACGGACGAACTTCCACAGGCTCAGGCCAGTCAGTGCCTTCAGGGCGACGCCGAGCAGGACGAGGAAGACCAGGGCGACCGCGTAGCAGACGCCGATGAGCTTGCCGTACGTCGACAGGGCGCCGAGCCCGTACTCCCCCACCAGGTGCGCGGTGGCGCCGAAGACCGCGAGCGGCGCCAGCTTCATGATGAAGCCGACGATCGCGAAGACGACCTCCTGGCCCTGCTCGATGGCGGGCAGGATCGCGGGGACCTTGGTGTTGCCCAGATGCAGCAGGGCCGCGCCCACCAGGCAGGACAGCACGAGGACTTGGAGCAGCGAGTTCTCCGCGAAGGCCCCGATCGCGCTGTCGGGCAGCGAGTGCAGGATGAACTCGCTGGTGGAGGGGAGTTCGCCGCCGCCCGTCTTCTCGTCGACGGCCGACGCGTCGAGGGTGGACGGGTCGACGTTCATGCCGGTACCGGGCCTGACGAGGTTTCCGGCGACCAGTCCGACGACGAGGGCGATCGTGGTCGCGACCTCGAACCAGATGAGGGCCTTGATCCCGATGCGCCCGAAGGCCTTGAGGTCTCCGGCCTTGGTGATTCCGGCGACGACCACGCAGAAGACGAGCGGGGCGATCATCGCCTTGATGAGACGTACGAAGCCGTCGCCGAGCGGCTGGACGGCCGTGGCCACGTCGGGCCACAGCCGGCCGACGAGGACTCCGAGCACCAGCGCGCAGGCGACCTGCGCGAACAGTGAGGTTCGCAATGTGCGTGCTACGCGTCGCCATAGGGACGGTACGGACTGCGGCACGGGCACTCCTGTGGTGAGGCTTCAACCTTCTTCTGGCATGCGGAAGTTCGTTTCCGCGATGCGCCACTATGGCGGAGTGATCGCTTCCGCAAAAGACCTACGAATCACATCGGCGTAAATCTTGGATCTTGCTCCAAGACGTCGAACCGGAACGATGCCCTCCGCAGTGCGGGGTCGCCTGTTGGCCCCGGGGGTAGTCGCTGCTGTCGCCGGGGAAAGGTGGTGTCAGAAGCGCCCTAGTCCTTCAGGTTCGCCTTGTCGCCCATCAGCACCACCGGGTGCTGCTTCGGGTCGAGGCTCTTCAGGAGGTACCGCATGCCCTCCTTCGACAGGCTGACGCAGCCCGAGGTGCCGCTGCCGTGGTCCATGTGCAGCCAGATGCTGCCGCCCTTGGACTGGCCCTGGGGACGGGTCGGGTCGTTGGGCGGGGTGCCCTTGGCGCGGTTGTAGTCGATGGCGATGACGTAGTCGAAGTCGTGCCAGTGCGACTTGGCCCAGTAGTGAGGCGCCTGCATCGACGCACTGCGGGTGTACGGGAGTCCGGCGCCCGGATCGGCCAGGACGCCGCCCGCGTCGGTGAGCGTGAAGACACCGACCGGGCTGCGCTTGTCGTTCTCGCGGTGGTCGGTCGTCCAGCCCTTCTTGCCGTTGTGCGCGGCCCAGCTGCGGGTCTTGTCCCATGTCGAGCCGGACTTCTCCCACAGGACGACCGTCGACTTCGCCGAGTCCACACCCTCTCCGTAGACAGCGACGACCTGCCGGGAGTTCGCGGGGATCTTGCTCCGCAGACGGTCACCCACATCGGGGATGCGCTTGAGGTCGGTCGTCGGTGACGCCTCGGCTCTCTTCGCCCGGCCCGCGCCCTGGTCGTCCTTGGCTCCGGCCCTCGCCCCGTCGTCCGAACTGCCGCAGGACGTCAGAAGAACACCGCAGGCCGCGACGGCGGCCGCCGCTCGCACCGCACCGGCTATACGCATCCGTCCATGGTCGCACTCGGTTCACGCGAGCCGCGCAGGCGCCCGGCCCGCGACCGAGAAGGGGCCGAATCTTTACTCACCGACGGAAAATCGTTTGCCTCGCGCCACCGTGCGAGGCGAACCTTTCACGGCCTGTTACCTCCGCCCGATGTCGGTCGCCTCCCTCGCGGAGCAGCCCTTCGCCCGTTCTCCAACGTCCGATCACCACCGTCCGTTCACGCCGGCACGCTCCGCCGAACCGACGGCCCCGTCTCTCCGACCCTGGGACGTCACACGTCATGCAGATTCGCGATCTTCCATACACCGACCCGGGCATGCCGGATGCCCGCTCGGGCCCTCATTTCCTGCGCTGGCTCGGGCGGAACCAGCTCGACGGCCAGCTGAAGTCCCTCGCCTGGGGCCTGTTGCACTTCGGCTCCATCGCGGTGCTCCCCTACCTCGTCGGCGTCGCCGTGCAGGCGGTGGTCGACCGGTCAGGGGAACGCCTCGCCGTCGCGGGCGCGGTGATGCTGGTGTGCGGCATGGCCATCGCCCTGGGCGACACCATGCTGCACCGCACCGCGGTCACGAACTGGATCACCGCGGCCGCCCGTGTCCAGCAGCTGCTGGCCCGCAAGACCGCCCAGCTCGGCTCGGCGCTCACGCGACGCGTCGCCGCCGGTGAGGTGGTCGCCGTGTCCACCGGTGACGTCGAGAAGATCGGCTGGTTCGTGGAGGCGGCCTCGCGGTTCGCGGCGGCCGCGCTCACGGTCGTCCTCGTCTGCGTGGGCCTGGTCGTGTACCAGCCCGCTCTCGGCGTCGTGGTCGCGGTGGGCGTCCCGGTGCTCGCGCTCGCCGTCCTCCCACTGCTGCCGCGCGCCACCCGGCGGGCCGACCACCAGCGGGAGAAGGCCGGGCGCGCGACCGAACTGGCATCGGACACCGTGGCGGGACTCCGGGTGCTGCGCGGCATCGGCGGCGAGGAACTCTTCCTCGACCGCTACCGCCACGCCTCGCAGGAAGTGCGTACGGCCGCCGTGCGCAGCGCCCGCATGTGGGCGGCGATCTCGGCCGTCCAGGTGCTGCTGCCGGGGCTGCTCCTGATCGTGGTCGTCTGGCACGGCGTGAACCTGGCCCGCGAGGGCCGGATCACCATCGGCGAGCTGGTCACCGTCTACAGCACGGTCACGCTGCTGACCTACCCCTTGCGACACTTCGAGGAGATCGCGATGGCCTACAGCTTCTCGCGCCCCTCGGCCAAGCGGGCCGCCCGGGTCCTCTCCTTGCAGCGCACGACGCATGCCGGTGACCCGCGCGACGACCTGGAGACCCCCACGGGTGATCTCTACGACCCGGCGACCGGGCTCCTCGCGCCTTCGGGACGTCTCACCGCCGTCGTGTGCGGGGATCCGGACGAGGCGGGGCGGCTCGCCGAACGCCTGGGCGGACACGCCGCGTTCGACGACGCGGAGAAGCTGCCGTCCGTACGGCTCGGCGGGGTACCGCTCGACGAGGTTCCGCTGGCCACCGCCCGAACCGCCGTCCTCGTACAGGACAAGGACCCGGTGCTGCTCTCCGGCACACTCCGCGGACTCCTCGACGTACCGGCGTCGGGAGCGGTGAGCCCCGACGAGGCTCTGGAGGCCGCACAGTGCGCGGACGTCCTGGACGCCCTCGCCCAGGCATCGGTGGACGAGGCCCCGCTGGACGCCCATGTCACCGAGCGTGGGCGGTCCCTGTCGGGTGGCCAGCGGCAACGGCTCGCGCTGGCCCGCTCACTGGTCACCGACCCCGGCGTCCTCGTGCTCGACGAGCCGACGTCCGCCGTCGACTCGCACACCGAGGCGCGGGTCGCCGACGGCGTCAAGGGGCTGCGCAAGGGACGTACGACCGTGGTCCTCACCTCGTCGCCACTGCTCCTCGACCGGGCCGAACGGGTCGTCTTCCTCCACGAGGGCGAGGTCGCGGCGGTGGGCGTGCACCGCGAACTGGTGCACACCGAGCCGCGCTACCGAGCGGTCGTCACACGCGAGACGGACGAGGAACAGGCGTCGAAGGCGCTGACCGACACCAAGATCGACACCAAGATCGACATCGAGGAGACGGCATGATCGGCCTGGCGCCCCCGGAGTACGATCCGGCGGCCCCGACCACCGCGGACACCCTGCCCGTGGGCGCGCCCGCGACGGTAGGGGCCTACGTACGCGAGCTGGTCAAGCGGCACCGCCGGGCCTTCGCCCTGCTCATCACGGTCAACACCTGCGCCGTGATCGCCTCGATGGCCGGGCCCTACTTGCTGGGCGATCTGGTCGAGAACGTCGCGGACAACGCCCGCGACCTCCATCTGGGCCGCACCATCGGCCTCTTCACCGTCGCTCTCGTCGTGCAGGCCCTCTTCGTCCATCAGGTACGGCTGCGCGGCGCGATGCTCGGTGAGCGGATGCTGGCCGATCTGCGCGAGGACTTCCTGGTGCGGTCGGTCGGGCTCCCGCCCGGCGTGCTGGAACGGGCCGGGACGGGCGACCTCCTCTCGCGGATCACCACGGACGTCGACCGGCTCGCGAACGCCATGCGGGAAGCGGTGCCTCAGCTCGCGATCGGCGTGGTGTGGGCCGCGCTGCTCATCGGCGGACTCGCCGTGACCGCGCCGCCGCTGGCACCCGCCATCCTCCTCGCGGTGCCGCTGCTCGTGGTCGGCTGCCGCTGGTACTTCAAGCGGGCGCCCTCCGCCTACCGTTCGGAGGCCGCCGGGTACGCCGCGGTCGCCGCCGCTCTCGCCGAGACCATCGACGCGGGGCGGACGGTGGAGGCGCACCGGCTCGGCAAGCGCCGCGTGGACCTGTCGGAGCGTCGTATCCGTGAGTGGACGGCGTGGGAACGGCACACCCTCTATCTGCGTTCCGTCCTCTTCCCGGTCATCACCTTCACCCACACCCTCGTGCTCTGCTCGGTCCTGATGATCGGCGGGGTGTTCGTCCTGCAGGGCTGGATCGGTGTCGGGCAGCTGGCCACGGGCGCCTTGATCGCGCAGATGCTCGTCGATCCGCTGGGGATCATCCTCAGGTGGTACGACGAGCTGCAGGTGGCACAGGTGTCGCTGGCCCGCCTGGTCGGCGTACGGGACATCGAGCCGGACGCGGGCGACGGCTCCGTCGCTCCCGAGGGACGCGATGTGCTCGCGGACGACGTGCACTTCGGATACCGCGCGGGCGTCGATGTCCTGCGGGAGGTCTCCCTCGCCGTCGAGCCGGGCTCACGGGTCGCCCTGGTCGGCCCGTCCGGCGCGGGCAAGTCCACGCTGGGCAGGCTGCTCGCCGGGATCTACGCGCCGCGGGACGGTCACGTGACGCTGGGCGGCGCGGAGTTGTCGGCCATGCCCGCGGAGGATGTGCGGTCCCACGTCGCGCTGGTCAACCAGGAGCACCACGTCTTCGTGGGTTCGCTGCGCGACAACCTCCTGCTCGCGAGGACCGGGGCGCGGGACGCCGAACTGTGGGCGGCGCTGGGCGCGGTCGACGCGGACGCCTGGGCACGGGCCCTGAGCGAGGGCCTGGACACCGAGGTCGGCTCGGGCGGCTTCGCCCTCACCCCCGCGCAGGCCCAGCAGATCGCGCTGGCCCGCCTGGTCCTCGCCGACCCGCACACCCTGGTCCTCGACGAGGCGACCTCGCTCCTCGACCCGCGCGCGGCACGTCACCTGGAGCGTTCCCTCGCGCGCGTCCTGGAAGGCCGTACGGTCGTCGCCATCGCCCACCGGCTGCACACCGCGCATGACGCGGATGTCATCGCGGTGGTCGAGAACGGCCGCATCAGCGAGCTGGGCAGCCATGACGAGCTGGTGGGAGCCGACGGCGCGTACGCCGCGCTGTGGCGGTCCTGGCACGGGTAGTGAGCCCCGCAGCGGCGGGACGAAGCGGTCCTTCTCGCTCCGTCCCGCCGCGAGGGACACCGAGGCCTGACCGCCCTGCGCTCAGCTGCCCGCGGAATCAGGGACGTTGTCGAGCACTTCGCGCAGCCTGAGCGCGAACTCGTCCGGCTTGCCCGGGTATCCGGAGCTGGCGTCCGTGAAGCCGCCGTGGTGGCTGGGGAACACGACCGGCCGCTGCCCCAGCAATGCGGCCGCCGCCTCCGAGGTGCGCCAGGTGACCACGCCCTGCGACTCCTCCCCCACCGCGAGCACGATCCGCGTCGGCGCCGCGGTGAGCGCGCCGCTGTCGAGCTGATGGCCGCTGACAGCCCAGGACCGGTCGGAGAGCAGTGGGTCGCCCCGTGAGCCGTCGTCCTCCGCCGGCAGGCCGAAGGCCGCGGGGTCAGGTGCGGGCTGCGCGAAATAGGCGTCGGTGTATTCGCCCTGCCACGACGTCATCGCGATGAAGGCCGCCATACCCGCGCCCCAGCCGCTCTTGTCGTACGCGTCCAGGACACCCGCCCTCGCACGCTCGGCGGCCCGGGCGTCGGGGAGAGCGGCGAGCAGCGGCGGCTCGTGCGCGACCAAAGTGATCACGTCATCGGGATACGCCGCCACCAGCGTCAGCGCGACCACGGCACCACCGCTGCTGCCGAACAGGTCTACCGGCCCGGCCCCCAGTGTGTGGATCAAGGCGTGCACATCGCCGGCCTGGACCTCGGGGTCGTGGTCGTCCCGGCCGTCGCTGCGGCTGCTGCGGCCGAGGCCGCGCGGGTCGTAGGTGACCACGGTGCGGTCGGGGAAACGGGCCGCCAAGGCCGTGAATCCGTCGGCTGTCATGGGCTGGCCGATCATGAACAGCGGAGGGCGCCCGTCCGCCGTCGGCACGGGGCCGTGCACGTCGTAGGTGAGCTCGGCGCCGGGTGTCGTGAGCGTGTGCGTCGTCATGGTCGTGTAGACCCCGCGCCCCGCCGGAACTCATCGCCGGGGCGCGCCCGGATGGGATCCGCCCTCAGATGTAATTGAGGGCGGCCGCCCCGCCCACTCCCCCGAGGAGCATGAACGCCGGCATCAGGACCTTCAGCTCGACCCAGCTGCCCGCCCGGAACCGCATCAGCTTCGGCGGTCCGATGGGATACCAGCGCTTGCGGCCGATGGGGATGGGCCACAGGATCGGGCAGCCGGAGACGGTGAGCGCGTCCCCGATGTCGTGCACCAGTGCGCCGAGCACGATCGGAAGACCCAGCCACAGGTACTCCTGGCCCGGCGCGGTGAACAGCCAGTCCGCGCCGTTGCCGGGCTTGTCCAGGACGCCGGCGAGGATCCAGGCACTCGTCGCGGCGAGCAGCCACACAAGGACGTCGCTGCTCGACCCGCGCGCGGCCCGCCACAGCAGACCCTCGATGGCAAGCACCATATGGACGAAGAGCAGCGCGAGGACCGCCCAGCGGCCGCCGAAGATGGCGAGAGCGGAGGCTCCCGCGCCGATGAGGACGGCCCACAGCCAGGTGTGCGTGAGGGTGCGGTGGCCGCCGGCGCGGCGCGGGTCGCCCTGCTTGCGGGTCGCCTTGTAGACGGCGGCCGACAGCTTGTCGACGATCTCGCACAGGCCTCGGGAGACGGGTCCGAAGGCTCGCGAGATGGTCGCCGACTTGTGGTCCAGGTCGGGTGCGAGCGCGGCCCCGGCACAGATCAAGGCTCCGGCGAGGAGGACCGGCCAGGGCATCGTGTGCCCGGCGGCCGCCGCGGCCGCTCCGACGCCGAGCCAGGCCGCAGCCCCCGACAGTGAGTGTGCCGGACCCATCATGGCTGTTGCCCGCCCCATTTCCGTTGAACTGACGCCCCGTTGGCGACACAGCGTAGCGTTCGTGATCTTCGTGCGGGCCGCCGGTTCCCTGATCGAGGCAGAAGGAAGGCAAGATGGGGGTGTGACACTCATTGATCAGCTGCCGCCGGATGCCGACCCCGATGCCCTCTTCGAAGCCTTCTCCTCGTGGGCCGAGGAGACGGGGATCACTCTCTATCCGGCTCAGGAGGAGGCGCTGATCGAGGTGGTCTCCGGAGCCAACGTGATCTTGTCCACGCCGACGGGCTCCGGAAAGAGCCTGGTCGCGGCGGGCGCGCACTTCACGGCGCTGGCCCAGGACAAGGTCACCTTCTACACGGCTCCGATCAAGGCGCTGGTGTCGGAGAAGTTCTTCGACCTGTGCAAGCTCTTCGGCACCGAGAACGTCGGCATGCTGACCGGTGACGCGTCCGTGAACTCCGACGCCCCGGTCATCTGCTGCACGGCCGAGGTCCTCGCGTCGATCGCGCTGCGCGACGGCAAGCACGCCGACATCGGCCAGGTCGTGATGGACGAGTTCCACTTCTACGCGGAGGGGGACCGCGGCTGGGCCTGGCAGATCCCGATCCTCGAACTGCCGCAGGCCCAGTTCATCCTCATGTCCGCGACGCTCGGCGACGTCTCGATGTTCGAGAAGGACCTGACGCGCCGCACGGGACGCCCCACCTCCGTGGTCCGCTCCGCGACCCGCCCCGTCCCCCTCTCGTACGAGTACCGCCTGACGCCCATCACGGAGACGCTCACCGAGCTCCTCGAGACCAAGCAGGCGCCGGTCTACATCGTGCACTTCACGCAGGCACAGGCCGTCGAGCGCGCCCAGTCGCTGATGAGCATCAACATGTGCACCCGCGAGGAGAAGGACAAGATCGCCGAGCTGATCGGCAACTTCCGCTTCACCACCAAGTTCGGCCGCAACCTCTCCCGCTACGTGCGCCATGGCATCGGCGTGCACCACGCGGGCATGCTGCCCAAGTACCGGCGGCTCGTGGAGAAGCTGGCGCAGGCCGGTCTGCTGAAGGTCATCTGCGGCACGGACACCCTCGGCGTCGGCGTGAACGTCCCGATCCGCACCGTGCTGTTCACCGCCCTCACCAAGTACGACGGCACGCGCGTACGCACCCTGCGCGCCCGGGAGTTCCACCAGATCGCGGGCCGCGCGGGACGTGCGGGCTTCGATACGGCGGGCCTGGTCGTGGCACAGGCGCCCGAGCACGTCATCGAGAACGAGAAGGCGCTCAACAAGGCGGGCGACGACCCGAAGAAGCGCCGCAAGGTGGTGCGCAAGAAGGCCCCCGAGGGCTTCGTGGGATGGACCGAGTCCGGCTTCGAGAAGCTCATCGCCTCCGAGCCCGAGCCGCTGACCTCCCGCTTCCGCGTCACGCACACCATGCTCCTGGCGGTGATCGCCCGCCCGGGCAACGCCTTCGAGGCGATGCGTCACCTCCTCGAGGACAACCACGAGCCGCGCAAGCAGCAGCTGCGCCACATCCGCCGCGCCATCGCCATCTACCGTTCGCTGCTCGACGGCGGTGTGGTCGAGAAGCTCGACGAGCCGGACGCCTCGGGCCGCATCGTGCGTCTGACGGTCGACCTGCAGCAGGACTTCGCGCTCAACCAGCCGCTGTCGACGTTCGCCCTGGCCGCCTTCGACCTGCTCGACCAGGAATCCCCCTCGTACGCCCTGGACATGGTGTCCGTCGTCGAGTCCACCCTGGACGACCCGCGCCAGATCCTCGCCGCCCAGCAGAACAAGGCGCGCGGGGAGGCCGTCGCACTGATGAAGGCGGACGGCGTCGAGTACGAGGACCGCATGGAGCGGCTCCAGGACGTCACCTATCCCAAGCCCCTGGAAGAGCTGCTCTTCCACGCGTACAACACCTATAAGACGAGCCACCCGTGGGTCGGCGACCACCCGCTCTCCCCCAAGTCCGTGATCCGCGACATGTACGAACGGGCGCTGTCCTTCACGGAGTTCACGTCCTTCTACGAGCTCGCCCGCACCGAGGGCATCGTCCTTCGCTATCTCGCGAGCGCGTACAAGGCACTTGAGCACACCATCCCGGACGACCTGAAGTCCGAGGACCTGGAGGACCTCATCGCCTGGCTCGGCGAGATGGTCCGCCAGGTCGACTCCAGCCTCCTCGACGAGTGGGAGCAGCTCGCCAACCCCGAGGTGATGACCGCCGAGGAGGCCCAGGAGCGCGCCGACCAGGTGAAGCCGGTCACCGCCAACGCCCGGGCCTTCCGTGTCCTGGTCCGCAACGCGCTCTTCCGCCGCGTCGAGCTCGCCGCGCTCGACCACGTCGAGGAGCTGGGCGAACTGGACGCCGACTCCGGCTGGGACGCCGACGCCTGGGGCGCGGCCATGGACAAGTACTGGGACGAGTACGAGGATCTCGGCACCGGCCCCGACGCACGCGGCCCCAAGCTGCTGCTCATCGAGGAAGACCCGGAGCACGGTCTGTGGCGCGTCCGGCAGACGTTCGCCGACCCGAACGGCGACCATGACTGGGGCATCAGCGCGGAGGTCGATCTCGCGGCCTCCGACGAGGAGGGCCGCGCCGTCGTCCGCGTCACGGACGTCGGCCAGCTCTGACGGCTGTCGGCAGGCACCTGCTGAGCACTGCCACCTGACCACTGACCGCTGACCGCTGACCGCTGACCGCCCCGAGCTTCCCCCCGGACAGGAGTCGAGTAACCGCCATGAACAATCCCGCCGACCGTCTTGTCGACGTGCTGGACCTGGAGCAGATCGAGGTCAACATCTTCCGTGGCCGCAGCCCGCAGGAGTCCCTGCAGCGGGTCTTCGGCGGGCAGGTCGCCGGGCAGGCCCTGGTGGCCGCGGGGCGCACCACCGAGGGCGAGCGCCCGGTGCACTCGCTGCACGCCTACTTCCTGCGGCCCGGCCGTCCCGGCGTGCCGATCGTGTACCAGGTCGAGCGGGTGCGGGACGGGCGTTCCTTCACCACCCGCCGGGTGACCGCGGTCCAGCAGGGCCGCACCATCTTCAACCTCACGGCTTCCTTCCATCAGCCCGAGGAAGGGGCCTTCGAGCACCAGTTGCCGCCGCGCATCACGGCTCCCGACCCCGAGACGCTGCCGACGGTCGCGCAGGAGATCACCGAGCATCTGGGCGAGCTCCCCGAGCAGCTGGAGCGCATGGCCAGGCGCCAGCCCTTCGACATCCGCTACGTGGACCGGCTGCGCTGGACCGCCGAGGAGATCAAGGACGCCGAGCCGCGCAGCGCGGTCTGGATGCGCGCGGTCGGCCCGCTCGGCGACGACCCCCTCGTCCACACCTGCGCGCTGACGTACGCGAGCGACATGACGCTCCTGGACGCCGTCCGCATCCCGGTGGAACCCCTGTGGGGCCCGCGCGGCTTCGACATGGCCTCCCTTGACCACGCCATGTGGTTCCACCGCCCCTTCCGCGCGGACGAGTGGTTCCTGTACGACCAGGAGTCGCCGATCGCGACGGGCGGCCGCGGTCTGGCACGCGGCCGCATCTACGACATCGAGGGCAGGCTGCTGGTCTCGGTCGTCCAGGAGGGTCTCTTCCGGGCCTACGGTGAGCGCCACATGGACGGCCGGCCCTCCACGGGGGCGTGAGGACCTCCGCGGAGGCATGAGCGCCCGCCTCAGTCGGGCTTGCTGACCGGTGGTGCGGCCTGGCTCCCGCCCTCGGCATCGATGTGCGGGAGCAGCCGGTCCATCCAACGCGGTGCCCACCAGGCGGATGTGCCCAGGAGCGTCATCACCGCGGGCACCAGCAGCAGCCGGACCACGGTGGCGTCGATGAGCACGCTGGCCGCGAGGCCGAGCCCCAGCATCTTCACCACGATGTTGTCGCTGATGATGAACGCGGCGAAGACGCTCACCATGATCAGTGCGGCACAGGTGATGACCCTTGCGGTGATCTCCAGGGCGTGGGCGACGCTCGCCCTGGCGTCCCGGGTGCGCAGCCACGCCTCGTGGACCCGGGACAGCAGGAAGATCTCGTAGTCCATGCTCAGACCGAAGACGATCGCGAACATCATCATCGGTACGTAGCTCTCGATCGGGACCTTCCCCGATACCCCGAGCGCCGGTCCGCCCCAGCCCCACTGGAAGACGGCCACCACCACCCCGTACGAGGCGGCGATCGACAGGACGTTGAGCACCGCGGCCTTGACCGCGACGAGCAGGCCGCGGAACACGACGAGGATCACGAGGAAGGCGAGCGCCACCACCACCGCGATGATCAGTGGCAGCTTCTTGGAGACGATCTCCAGGAAGTCGGCCTGCGCGGCGGTCGTCCCCGTGACGTACGTGCTCGCCTTCGTCCCCGAGACCGCCTGTGGGAGCACGTCGTCGCTCAGATCCTTGTGCAGATCGGTGGTCCGCTGGTCCTGCGGGGCAGCCACGGAGTACGCCGTGGAGATCAGGACGTCGCCGTCCGACGTGGCATCGAGCGGTGTGATGGCGGCCGCGTCGGGCACGTCGTCGAGGGCCTTCTGCGCCTGGGTCTTCAGTGCCGCCCTGTCCGACTGAGGTACGTCGCTCTGGTCGATGACAAGGGTCATCGGGCCGTTCGAGCCGGGTCCGAACGCGGAGGACATCAGGTCGAAGGCGCGCCGGTCGGTGAAGGACTTCGGGTCGGCCCCGTCACCGATGTGCCCGAGCTGGATGGAGAAGACCGGGACGGACAGGACGGCGAGCACGACGGCGCCGCCGACGAGGAACCACCAGGGCCGCCGCTCCACGCGCTGCGCGTAGCGATGCCAGCCGCCCTGGTCCGTGGCCCCCGGCCCGGTGCTCGTCTCGGCGATCGGGGTCCGCACCCGCAGCTTGTCGATGCGGCGCCCGATCAGGCCGAGGAGGGCTGGCACCAAGGTCAGCGCGCCGAGTACCGCCGTGACGACGGTGACCGCGGCGGCCAGGCCCAGCTTGCCGATGAACGAGATCCCGGACACCCACAGCCCGGACAGGGCGATGATCACCGTGCATCCGGAGACCAGGACCGCCCGGCCGCTGGTCGCCGTCGCGTGCCCCGCGGCCGTGACGGGGTCCTTGGTGAGGAGATTCTGCCGGTGGCGGGTGACCAGGAAGAGGGCGTAGTCGATCCCGACGCCGAGCCCGATCATCGTGGCCAGCGTCGGTGACACGGTGGCGAAGGTGAACGCCGCCGCGAGCAGGCCCAGGCAGGCGAGGCCGCACAACACGCTGACCAGCGCCGTCACCAGAGGCATCAGTGCGGCGAGCACGCTGCCGAAGCCGACCAGCAGGACCACGATCGCCACACCGAACCCGATGGCCTCACTCGTGCGGTCGTCCGCCTCGGGGCGGGCGAGCTCGCCCAGCGGACCTCCGTACTCCACCTCCACACCGGTGGAACGCAGCGGCTGCACCGCCTTGTCGACGCCGTTCAGATAGTCGTCGCCGAGGGTGGAGGGCTGCACGTCGAAGCGGACGGTGATGTAGCCCGTCTTGCCGTCGGAGGACAGCGGTCCCAGGTTCGGCGTACCGGCGGGCTGCTGCTGTGCGGGCAGCGGGCTCTGCGCGGACAGCACGTGCGGAAGCTTCTGCAGACTGCTGACCGCCGAGCTGACCTGGTCGCTCTCGTCACTGAGGGGCTTGGCCGAGTCGTGCAGGACGACCTGGGCGCTGTAACCGCCGGCCGCGGGCTCGTGTGCCTTGAGCACGTCGAGGCCTTCCTGCGACGCGGTGCCGGGAAGGGAGAAGTCGTCGGAGTACGCACCGCCGTAGGCGTGGTTCAGGACCTGCAGCCCGACCAGCGCGGCAAGCCACACGACAATGACGGTCACGCAGTGGTGCGCACACCACTGCCCGATCCCCCGGAGCCGTCCTCGCCGGGGCGGTGAGGCACTCGACCGGGACGATGAGGCGCCCGACCGGGACGATGAGGCGCTCGGCCGTGGCTCGCTCGGCCCGTGTGACTCAGACATGCTTGCTCCCGGAGGCATAGGTCACTCCGGATTCAACGCAACGTCAGCGCACCCGGCACCCGGGGTCGGCGAAACGGGTGACGGCCCCTCGTACCCGCGGGAGAGAGCGTGAGGGGCCGCATGTGCCTAGGTCGGGGCGCCGGCCCGGGCGGCCGGGAGCTTCACCTCACCTTGGTTGAGTACGCGCGGGTGGAAGTAGCAGGCCTGGATCTCGGCGTTGGTGTTGCTCCCCTTCAGCTGCTCCGACCAGATCATGAAGTACGACCAACGGGTCTGGCTGTTCAGCAGGGTGGAACTGGGGACCTTGCCCATCTCCGCGAGGGCGATCGGCTTGCTGCCCGCGATGCTCTGCAGTTGTTGGTAGTCGGCGGAGCTCGGGTAGTTCTTGTACCAGACGTCGAGCGAGGCGACATCGACGTAGCTGTTCCCCGGGTAGTAGCTGGCCCAGCCTCCCTCCGGGTTGTCCTGGACGTTCCACACCCAGATGAGGTTGTTCAGGCCCTTGCCCGTGAGGTAGTCGTGGGTGATCCGGTAGAGCTGCGCGCCTCCGTTCGCACCCGGACGCTTGCCCCACCAGTTCCACTGCTCGTTCATCTCGTGCAACGGCCGGAACAGCACGGGAACGCCTGCCGCCTTCAGCTGCTGCAAGTACGGGACGACCTCGTCGAGACGGCGCTTCCAGGCGTTGTTCAGCGCCGTGCCGTCGGTGACCACCTGCGAGAACTGGGCGTCGGTGATGCGCGACTTGACGCCGCCCTCGAACTCGCAGGAGCTGCCCATCGTCGGCGGACAGACGTGCCAGGTCAGCGCCACGAGCGAGCCGTTGGCCCACTCCGTCTTCGCCTGGTCGATCACCCGCTGCCGGTTGGCGACGTCCTCGGCCCGGAACATCAGGTCCCCGCCCCACAGGCCCGGATACTGCCCGGTGACGTCCTTGACCTGCTGGGTGTACTGGCCCGGATTGCTCGCGGGCTCCTTGTTGTGCTGACCGGACACGATGTTCGAACCCGAGATGGAACGCAGGTAGTTGATCACCTGCTGCTTGGAACTGCTCGGGAACGCCTGGGCGTCGGGGGTGAGGCACAGCGCCAGAAGCGCCGCCGCGAGAAACGCGGTGATGCGTTTTCTGTGCATGGGAAAGCCCCTCTGTCGGGGACGCGAGACCGGAGCGGCCCGCGGTCGACCGCACACTCTGCCCATCGGAAATAACGTTGTCTAGATGTGTGTCTAATTAAGCAAAGGTTCAGTAACGCGCCATGAATGCGGTGCCATTTCAAGCGAAGAGAAACTGAACCGGTCTATGGACGAGGTCTGGAATCCTGTCTAGGTTGTGTGCCAAGGTCAGCGGACCGCGTCCGGGCCGCCCGCAACTCCCCCGAAGGACACGGCAGATGACACGCAGAACCGCCATCGCCCTCGTCGGCACCCTCTCCCTGTCCGCCGTCGCGACCAGGTACGGCCAGGTCGGCGATGCGAGCGCCGACGATCCCAAGCCACCGACGGTGCTCGCGCAGTACTTCAAAGCGGAGCCCGCATGACGGAGCGAAGACTGACCATCCGGGACGTCGCGGCCCGCGCCGGGGTCTCGCGAGCGGCCGTATCGCTGGCGTTCAACAACAAACCAGGGGTGTCCGAGGCGACCCGCACCCGGATCCTGGAGGTCGCCCGTTCGATGGGCTGGGAGCCGAACCGCTCGGCTCGGGCGCTCAACATGCAGGGCACGGGCACGATCGGGCTCGCGATCAGCCGCCCCGCACGTCAACTGGGCCTCGAACCCTTCTACATGGAGTTCATCTCCGGCCTGGAGAGCGTCCTTTCCGAACAGTCCAGCGCCCTGCTCCTGCGCCTGGTGAAAAGCCCGGACGAGGAGATCGAACTCCAGCGTCACTGGTGGCGGTCGGGGCAGATCGCCGGCTCCGTCCTGGTCGACTTCCGTGAGCACGACCCCCGCGTCCCCGTCCTCTCGCAGCTCGGGATGCCCGTGGTTGCCGTCGCCCACCCCTCGCTGACGGGGCCCTTCACCTCGCTGTGGACCGACGACACCACGGCCGTCACCGAAGCAGTGCGGTATCTCGCGGCGTTGGGACACCGCTCCATCGCCCGGGTCGGCGGCACCGCCGAGTTGGGGCACAGCGTGATCCGCCGCGCCGCCTTCACCTCGGCCATGGCCGACCTCCGGCTGCCGGAGGGTCGTCAGCTGGCCACGGACTTCTCCGGAGAGGCAGGGGCCCGAGCGACACGCTCGCTGCTCACCGCGGCGGAGCGGCCCACCTCGATCATTTACGACAACGATCTGATGGCCGTGGCCGGTCTGTCCGTCGCCGCCGAGATGGGCCTGCGGGTCCCCGCCGACATCTCCCTGCTCGCCTGGGACGACTCGCAGTTGTGCAAGCTGACCCACCCGACGCTCTCCGCGATGAGCCATGACATCTACGCCTTCGGAGCGGATGTGGCCCGTTCCCTTTATGAGGTCCTGTCCGGCCGGCGCGTCGCGCCTCACCAGGTGCCCACGCCCGCCCTCACGCCACGAGGGTCCACGGGCCCGCCACCGAAACGCCCATAGGCGGCGCATCCATGTGCGGCAGAATGACATCGATGCCTCCGATCTTTCGGTCAAGGCTTAGAGAGAGCTAGAGAGAGGGACGGGGCATTGATGAAGGACGAGGACCCGGCCGCGCACCGCGACCGCCTGCTCGCCGAGGCCATTGGGCTCCGCGAGGAGGGCCGCCGCGAGGAAGCCCGGCAGCAACTGCTCGCCTTGTGCGAGCAGTTCCCCCTGGACGCGGAAGTGGCGTACCAGACCGCGTGGGTGCACGACGCACTCGGCCTGGAGGCCGAGGCCGTACCGCACTACGTGCGCGCGGTCGAGGAGCCGGGCCTCTCCCCCGATGACCGCCGGGGCGCACTCCTGGGTCTGGGCAGCACCTACCGCGTCCTGGGCCGGTATCCGGAGGCCGTCGCGACCTTGGGGGACGCGGCAGCCGAATTCCCGGATGACGCAGCCCTCAAGACCTTCCTGGCCATGGCTTTCTACAACACCGGCCGGGCACACGACGCGATGGAGATCCTGCTGACCCTGCTCGCCACCACGAGCCAGGACCCGGGCATCGCCACGTACCGTCCCGCGATCGAGCACTACGCCAAGGACCTCGACGCCACCATGTAGCGGCGCGCTCCGCACGGGGCCTGTCTCCAGCAGGCCCGCGTGGGCTACGTCCCCCAGCGGCTGTGACTACGCTCCCCTGCGGCGCATCCACTTGAGCAGGCCTCGTGGCTCCGGCGCCCGCTCTCTCCTGCCTTCCGCGGGCAGCGTGGCTGGCGGGGCCTCGATGTGGTGCGGCGCGGACACTGGCGCGTGGTGCATCGCCGGGTCGTGCGGGCTTGGCTCGGCAGCGAGCTCTGCCTGTGGGCCAGGGACGGCGCCCGCCGTGGCACCGGGCCCAAGCTTCGGTGCGGGGCGCGGCGCCGGGCGCCGGCCCCTGGCCTGGGAGAGGCCGATGGTGAGATTGGCCCGGAGCCAGCGGATCTCGTCGGGATGGTCCGCGGTCATGATCTTGTAGATGATCCGTCCTGCCGGTGACTCCGGTACGCCCCGGCCGAGGGGGTCAGGCATGAGGCTTCGTACATAGGCGCGTTCGTACGGATCCCGGATGATCTCCACGATCTGGACCGGGTCGAGCAGCGAGGCCACGGCCGCGGCGCGCTCCCAGGGGTCGTCCGACTGGCCAAGCAGCGCCCCCGCGTGGCGGCCCCGCCAGTTCCGTGCCCGTAGGTCGACGCCCGCCTCCAGTTGGGCGCGGATCGTGCCGGGGGCTCGACCGGTGAGCAGTGCGGCGTTGACCTCGGATTCCGCGAAGTGCTTCAGCTCTTCTGCCAGATACAGCCAGACCACCGCTCGATAACGGTTGAGATAGAACTTCACCGGGGTGACGAAACCGGCGCGGGTGAGTCGGGTGAACCGGGCCGTGGAGATGCCCATGAGGGCGGCGCCCTCAGTGGTGCCCACGGCTCTGATGCGCTCCAGCCATGCCTCCGGGAATCCGTCCCCGGCACGGACGCGCTCGATCTCCTCGCATGTGACGCGGCGACGCCCACCAACCGTGTCGGCGACGGTGCGGACGCGTCCCAGCATCACGGCGAGCTCGAACTCGCCGCGTTTGAGCCCCAGTTCTCGTGCTGCCCGACTCAGCCCGACCGAGCTCTGTGCCGCCGTGGCAGCGGGCTCGCCGGTCTCCGCGGTCTCACCGGCCGCGGCGGTCTCGGCGGTCTCCTGCGTGATCGTGTGACCTGTCATGGTGGTTCTCCCCCGTGAGGCGTCTTTGCTCTCGGGAAAACCGTAGCGCGATCACCGCGATCCGCGCCGAGCCTGTGGATAACTCTCGACGCATCGACATTTCAGCAGGTCAGAGGTCTACAACCGGTGTTCGCTCCGGCTGCCGGGCGCCCACGCCGAGGTGCTCGCCGACGCGGTTGACGAGGAGTGTCATCTCGTACGCGACCTGGCCGATGTCCGCCTCCGCGGAGCTGAGGACGCACAGACAACTGCCGTCGCCGGCCGCCGTCACGAACAGCACCGCGTCATCGAACTCGATCATCGTCTGGCGCACGCTGCCCGCGCGGAAATGCCGCCCTGAGCCCTTGGCCAAGCTGTGCAGACCCGACGAGACAGCGGCCAGATGTTCCGCGTCCTCGCGCTTGAGATCCGAGCTCGCGCCGGTCACCAGGCCGTCGTTGGACAGCACCAGCGCGTGCCGTACGGGCTCCATACGCTTGGTCAAGTCGTCGAGCAGCCAACCGAGGCCCGTGTTCTGCACCATGTTCCCGTCTCCCCGCCTTCTGTTCCCCCTGGCCGGAGGAACTGACCTGCCAGCCTTCCCCACCATCGGCCCTCCGGCAAGCATGATGGGGACATGGCACAGAAGATGACCGAGGACCAGTGGCGGGCTTTCGTCTCGCACGGCACACGTACCGGCAAACTGTCGACCGTCCGAGCGGATGGCAGCCCCCATATCGCACCGATCTGGTTCTTGTTGGACGGGGACGAGGTGGTGTTCAACACCGGGGCACAGACCGTCAAGGGGCGGAATCTGGCGCGAGACGGGCGTGTCGCCCTTTGTGTGGACGACGACAGGCCTCCCTTCACGTTCGTGATCCTGCAGGGGCAGGCGCGGCTGAGCGACGATCCCGACGAGGTGCGGCACTGGGCTGGCCGGCTCGGCGCCCGTTACATGGGCGAGGGGCGCGCCGAAGAGTTCGGCGAACGCAACGGCGTGCCCGGTGAGCTGCTCGTGCGCGTCAAGATCGACAAGGTGATCGCGCAGGGCGCGGTCGCCGACTGACGTCCTCTCGGGCGTCTGACCTCAGCCCACCGTGTCGAGCAGCCGGGCGGTATGCATCCGTCCGGCGTACTCGACCAGGCGTATCAGCACCTCCTTTCCCGAATCGCGGTCCCGTGCGTCGCACAGCACCACAGGGGTGCCGCGGTCGAGGTCCAGGGCCCGTGACACTTCGTGGGCACCGTACGTACGCGCGGCCGCGAAGCAGTTGACGGCCACCACGAACGGGATGTGCCGGTGCTCGAAGTAGTCGACGGCGGGGAAGCAGTCCTCGAGCCGCCGGGTGTCCGCGAGGACGACGGCTCCTAGGGCGCCCTGGGACAACTCGTCCCACAGGAACCAGAAACGGTCCTGCCCCGGCGTACCGAAGAGGTACAGCGACAGGCCGGACCTGATGGTGATGCGGCCGAAGTCCATGGCGACGGTCGTCGTGGTCTTGCGGTCGACTCCGCCGGTGTCGTCCACCGACTGGCCCGCCTCGCTGAGGAGTTCCTCGGTGCGCAGCGGGCGGATCTCGCTGACCGCGCCGACCAGGGTGGTCTTGCCCACCCCGAAGCCGCCCGCGACCAGAATCTTCAACGCCATGGCGGTCGTGTCGCCGCCGTCGGCGTCAGAGTGCTCGGAGCCCATCGATCACCTCTCGCAGGATTTTCTCGTCGGGTAGCTGTGCGGGGGGCACGGGTCGGTTCACCTTCACGCAGCCCATTTCCAGCAGGTCACCGAGCAGCACCCTGACCACGCCGACGGGCAGGTCGGCGTCGGCCGCCAGTTCGGCCACCGACTGGGTCTCGGTGCGGCACAGTTCGATGAGCGACCGGTGTTCCGGGCCGAGCGTGGTGTCGTCCCCGGGGCCCGGTGCGTTCGCGTCCAGTGCGACGAGTGCGATCAGGTCGAAGCGCACTCCGCTGGGGCCCGGTTGGGTCCGCCCGCCGGTCATCGCGTAGGGACGGACCAGTGGTCCGGCCTCGTTGTCGTACCACTGGCTGCCCGCGTCGCGCGGGACGGCGCTCTTGTCCTCGGTCATCCGCGTGGGCCGTCCTGCGTCATCCGGCGGCCGGCGGCTGCGCCGCGAAGCGTGGCGGGGTGTGCAGATGCTCGCCCACGCGTTTGACGAGGCGTGCCATCTCGTAGGCGACGAGGCCGATGTCGGCGGTCACGGAGCTGAGTACGGCGAGGCATGAGCCGTCGCCCGCCGCTGCCACGAACAGGAAGCCGTCGTCCATCTCCACCATGGTCTGGCGCACTCCCCCCGCTCCGAAGTGCCGGCCCGCCCCCTTGGCGAGGCTGTGGAACCCGGAGGCGACCGCGGCCAGGTGTTCGGCGTCCTCGCGGGTGAGGGCGGTCGAGGCGCCGACGGCGAGTCCGTCGTTGGAGAGCACCACGGCGTGCCGTACCTCTCCGACGCGCAGCACCAAGTCATCGAGCAGCCAGTCGAGTTCGCCGGTCCTGCCGGCCGTGATGCTCTGATCCTGGATCATGGGTGGTCTCCTTCGGTGCTGTCTCTGGCCGGGGCGGGCCCTGGGATGTCGGGGACCGCGCCGACGATCCCGGGCCTGCGGCCGCCGCCGCGGGCCCAGCCGTCGCGGTAGGCGGACATGCGGTCCCGTACGTCTTCGGGGCTGCGTTCGGTGTCTTCTCGGACGCTCACAGACCCGGCCGCCGCGTCGCGCGGGCGTTCGCGCAGCTGGGGGGCCAGGCTGGCCTGGCGTACCCGGCGCGGGAGATCGTCCGAAGGTTCCGGGGCGTTGTCGGGTTCCGGTGCCGGGGGCTTGTGCGGGTGCAGGGCCGTGACGCCGGGAGGTGTCGCCGTCGGGTTGTCCGAGGGGGCCAGAGCGGGGCGGGCGGCCGGGGCCGGCACGGAGTTGCCGTTCAGCGGGGCGGCGTCGGGCACGCGTGCGTGCGCGTTCAGTTCGCGGTCACGTTCCATGGTGTGATCTCCGGGACTCTCCGACGTGGTGCTCTGCAGTAGTGCGGTGGGCAGGAGAACGACCGCGGTGGTGCCGCCGTAGGGGGACGTGCGCAGGTGCACTTTGATGGCGTGGCGTGCGGCGAGCCTGCTGACGACGAAGAGCCCCAGTTGGTCGCTGTCGAAGAGGTCGAGCGCTTCGGACTGCTCGATGCGGCGGTTGGCCTCGGCCAGGGCCTCCGTGCCCATGCCCAGGCCACGGTCCTCGACCTCCAGGGCGTAGCCGTTGCCGACCGGTTCGCCGGTGACGCGTACTTTGGTGTGCGGCGGCGAGAACTGGGCGGCGTTCTCGACGAGTTCGGCCAGGAGATGGGTGAGGTCGGCGACGGCGGTCCCGAGGACAGCGGCAGCGGGGAGTTGTCGTACCTCCACGCGCGCGTAGTCCTCGACTTCGGAGACGGCCGCTCGGACGACGTTCGTCAAGGACACGGGCAGGCGCCAGGCGCGCCCCGGCGCGGCTCCGGAGAGGATGATCAGGCTTTCGGCGTGTCGCCTCATGCGGGTGGTGAGGTGGTCGAGTCGGAAGAGGTCGCTGAGTTCGTTCGGGTCGTCCGCCCTGCGCTCCATGCCGTCGAGGAGGCTGAGCTGGCGGTGGACGAGGACCTGGCTCCTGCGGGCGAGATTGACGAAGACACCCGAGATGCCGCTGGCGAGTTCGGCGCGCTCGATGGCGGCGTGCAGGGCCGCCCGGTGCACCGTGCCGAGCGCTTCGTAGACCTGTCCCGTCTCGTCCTCCGCGGGCGGTCCCGGGGGTGCTTCGGCGTGAATGTCGATCTCCTCGCCGGCGCGCAGCCTCCGCATGGCGTGCGGGAGTTTGTGGCGGGCGATCTCCAGGGCGCCGTTGCGCAGGCTCACCAGCTCGACGACCAGGCCGCGCCCGATGCGTACGGAGATGACCAGTGAGGCGGCGACGGCGACGAGCCCGAGCAGCACGGCGGCACCTGCCGCCGTGAGCAGCCCGCGGGTCAGGGGGTCGGCCCGGCCGGCGGAGTCGCGGTTGGCGCCCGCCTCGATCGCGCGCAGCTCATCGCGTACCGCCGCGTGGGAGTTGTCCCACTTGGCGGCCGATGCCGCGTCGGCGGCTTTGCGGCCCGGTGGTGCGAGGAGCACCTTGTCCTCCACGGCGCGTACGTCGGCGTACGCGCTCCCCTCCGCGACGTCCCGCCAGGCTGCCCGTTCGGACCCGCGCAGGTCCGAGACCGCGGCCTCGGTCAGGGTGCGCCGGGTGTCGACGGCTCCGGTGAACTGGCGCAGTCGCTCACCGTCGAGGGACCCGTCGAGCCGGGCGCTGGACAGGACGGCGTCCTCGCGTGCCAGCATCTCGGCGGCCCGGGCGAATTCGAGCAGCACGCGCGCGTCGGAGCCGAGTTCGGCGTCCTGGACGCCGGTGAGTGCGCCGCCGACCCCGAAGGCGGCCGAGATGGTCTTCGTGTACTGACCATAGGTCGCGTCCCAGCCCGTGCGGCCGTCGATCACGTCGGCCCGTAGGGCGTTCAGGTTCTCGGCGACGGTGACAAAGGATGCGAGCCTGGATGCCACGCCGGTGGGCAGATCGGCGCCGTCGGCGACCGTCAGGTCCTCGCCGCGGCGCAGCTTTGCGATCGCGCGGTCCGTGCGCTCCGCACGCCTCTTGAGTTCGCTGCCGCCGTCGGGTGCGGGCCGGGTCGCGTAGCGCACCGCTGTCACGCGCTCTGCCTGTAGCGCGGCGATGGCCGTGTCGACGGGACCGCGGACCTCTGTGTCGACGCGCTGCAACTGCCTCAGGTGCGCGACGTCTTGGGCCGTGCTGACCGTGGCGTATCCCCACAGCCCGATCAGGGAGACGACCGGCACCATCAGCAGGCAGACGATCTTGGCTCGTACGGTACGAGGGCGTGGCCACCACGTGCGGTCTCGTGATGCCGGGGTCGTCGGCGGGCCGGGGTCCAGGGGGGCGTCCGTGTCGGGCCGCTCGTCGGCGGGCGGCCCCGCGTGTGCGCGCCGACCGCGTGCCGGGGCGCCGGTCGTCGGCGGCGATGTGCCGTCGCTCGCGTCAGGGGTCCTACGGGGTGTAGGCATGGCCTCCTCGCTCGGAGAGATGTCGGGTGTGTCCGCCCGTCCGTGACCGGCCCGGATGCGCCGCTATCCGGCGGCACCCTCCACCGGCCGCTGGGCCGCCACGGAGGCCTCGCGCTCCCCTGAGGTCGGGGAGAGCGCGACAAAAGCTGAGGTCAGGAAGAGATAGGACCCGAGGCCGACCGCCAGGGGGAAGATGAACTGCATGGTCGTCGCGCCGGACAGTGCGACGCCGGATTCGGTGACCCGCACGCTCACGGCCAGCATGCCGGTGTAGTGCATGCTGCTCACCGCTCCGCCCATGACAAGTGACGCGACGGCGACGGCGAGAGGTGACTTGATGTTGAGCGCCGCCCACAGGGCCGCAGTCGCGGCGACCACGGCGATGACCACGGAGAGGCCGACCAGCACGGGGTCGTAGCGCACATCTCCGTGCAGCCGCAGCGCGGCCATGCCCAGGTAATGCATGGACGCCACGCCGAGCCCGGTGGTGAGTCCGCCGAGCGCGAGCGCGCGTCCGCGGTTGCGGCCGTAACCGACGGCGAAGACCCCGACTCCGACGACGGCCATCGCCACGACGAGGCTCAGGATGGTCAGGGGCACGTTGTAGTGGATCTCCGTGCCGGTGACGCCGAAGCCGAGCATGGCCACGAAGTGCATCGTCCAGATGCCCGCGCCGATGGCGGAGGCCGCGGTGATGAGCCAGTTGCGGCGTGACGTGCCCGTGGCGCCGAGCGCGCGGACGGTGCAGCGCAGCCCGAGAGCGGCGCCGATACAGGCCATCGCGTACGACAGCACGGGGGTCAGCCAGCCGAAGGTGGCGTGGTCCAGGTGTCCCATGGCTCCGGGACGCTAGTCCGAACAGGGGCGCACAACGGGGGCGCAGTTCGAAAGGTGTTCAAAGATGACAGAGAGAGGGCCCTGAACGATCGCGTGACGCTCGAACGTGTGCCCCCGACGCGCATGACGGTCGTTGCGTAATCATGGCCACATGAGCGATGACCACACGCGCGTCCGTGAATTCTTTTCCGCCAGAGCGGCCGACTGGGACAGCCGCTTCCCCGACGACGGCCCCGCCTACCGGGCCGCCGCGGCCGAGCTCGGCCTGCGCCCCGGCGGCCGTGTCCTCGACGCCGGGTGCGGCACCGGACGCGCCCTGCCCGCGCTGAGGGAGGTCGTGGGGCCCGCGGGAGTCGTGCTCGGGGCGGATCTGACGCCTGCCATGCTGGAGGCCGCCACACGGGCGGGCAGGGACCGAGAAGGGCAACTCCTGCTCGCGGACGTGTCCCGGCTCCCGGTGCGCGACGCGTCGCTCGATGCCGTGTTCGGCGCGGGCTTGATCTCCCACCTTGCCGATCCGGGCAAGAACCTGCGGGAGTTGAGGCGTGTGGTGCGTACCGGAGGGGTCCTCGCCCTCTTCCATCCCATTGGCCGGGCTGCGCTCGCGGCGCGGCAGGGCCGCCAGATCACGCAGGACGATCTGCGTGCCGAGGCCAACCTCCGCCCGCTGCTCGCCGGTGCCGGCTGGGTGCTGACCTCCTACGTCGACGAGGACGCGCGGTTCCTCGCCCTGGCCGTACGAGAGGACTAGGGGCAGGGCGCGTCGGACTGTCAGCGGCCTCCGGCGATGGCCGCGGCGAACACCTCCGGGTTGTCGAACATGACGTTGTGCCCCGCTCCCGGCACGGTCACGATCTTCACCCCGGAGGACGTCAGCTCCTCTTCCCCCGCGAGTTCACCGCTCCGCGCACCCTGCAAGTAGACACGCTCGACGGGCAGTTCCATGAGCATCGCGCGCATCGTCGGCCGCGTTCCCCTCACCAGACCACTCGCGCTGCGGTGCAGGGCACGGGGGTCGGCCAGCCGCATGGTCGCCGCCCACAAGGGGCCGACCTTGTCGAGCACGCGCGCGTGGCCGTCGGCGACGTAATCCTCTTCTTCGTAGGCCGCGATGCCGCTGCTGCCCGCGGCCGCGGGCGGATTGGGGTCGAGGTTCGCCTCGGTGAGCACCAGCCGGGACACCAGGTCGCCGCGTCGGTGTGCGAGCACGATGGCGACGGAGCCGCCCATGCTGTGCGCGACGATCTCCGCGCCGGTCACCTTGGCCGCGTCGAGCGCCGCGGCCAAGGCGTCCGCGTGGTCCTCCAGGGAGTACCCGAAATCCGCGGGGCGGTCGCTGATGCCGTGGCCCGGCAGATCGACGAAGAGCGAGCGGCGTCCGCTCAGCTCGTCTCTGGCCGCGATGTGAGCGTGGTAGACCGACGACGCCGCGCCGAGCCCGTGCACGTACACCCGGGCCGGTCCGGATCCTTCGCTCTCCGTCCATCGGACACAGCTGCCCTGCGCGTCGAACCGTGCCTGTCGCATCGCCACTCCCCTGGCTCGCCCACTCCTACTTCGGTAGGAGAATACATCGTCACCGATGTATTGCGAGTGAGAGGTACACCGCGAGTGCGGCAGAATGCACGGCATGCTCGAACTGGCCATCCTCGGATTCCTCTACGACACGCCCCTGCACGGCTACGAGCTGCGCAAGCGCATCACCGCCCTGACCGGCCACGTGCGCCCGGTCGCGGAGAGCACGCTGTACCCGGCCATCAAACGACTGGAGAAGGCGGGACTGCTGGCCCGCGAGACACAGCCCGGCTCCGTGGCGGCACCCCGCCATGTCCTGGACCTCACCGCGGAAGGCCGGAGCGAACTGCGGCGCAGGCTCACGCAGCCGCAACAGGCCGACATCACCGATGAGAACCGCTGGTTCACGGTCCTCGCCTTTCTCCGCCACGTCGACGACAAGACGGCACAGGCGGCGGTCCTCGAACGCCGCCTGGCCTTCCTCGAGGAGCCGGCCAGCTTCTTCTACGATGGCGAGCACCCGCTGCGCGCCGAGGATCTGGATGATCCGTTCCGGCGCGGCATCCTCACCATCGCTCGCGCGACGAGCCGTGCCGAACTCGCATGGCTGCGCACGACGTTGGCCTCACTGCGCTGAGGTGGACTCCGACCCGCCACTGTGCGGCACCGGACAGCCGCGGACGCCGGGCACGGGGAAGGTGCCGAGCTCGCCGACCCGGTACCCCTGGGGGTAGCCTCTGATCTCCCAGTTCTGCCGGGCGTAATGCGGTGCGGTGCGGGGCGGCATCAGGCGCACGGTCCGGCCGCGCAGCCGCACCGCGCGCCTGACCACGGTACGGGTGGCGAAACTCGGTGGTTCGTAGCGAAAGGCGCGCAGGAGCGGCTCGTCGAGCAGGGCGAGGGTCGAAGCGCGCAACAAGGGCGCAAGAGGACGCGGATACCAGGAGGCCATGAGGTCGAGGGTCGCGTCGGAGACCTTGCGCGCACCCTCGTCCCACGCGAAGTGCGCCTCCTCGTAGGCATCGAGACACTTCTCGAAGGCTTCGTAGGAGTCCGGGATGTCCTGGATTCCCATGTGCCGCCCCAAGGTGCGGTAGTAGACGGCGGACGCCGTCGTCTCGTGGCGCGACAGCTTGCGCCAGCCGTAGGCGTCGATCCAGCGCTTGGGCATCACCACGAACGTGCACAGCACATAGCGCATGTCTTCATTGCTGATGTCGTAGCTACGGTGCATCTGGTTGATGCGCCGGATCGCAGTGCGGCCCTCGTCCGTGGCGAAGCCGTGCTCCACGACGGTGTCCAGGAGGAGGGCCGTGTCGTCGTACCGCTTCTGCGTACGGTCCGTCAGTTCCGCCGTCTCGGCGAGGAGCCGTCCGATACTGGGAACGGCGTACGTGCGGTAGAGGGCGAGCTCGAGAGCGCGGGCGTAGTCCCAGGGGAATTCGTACGTCGCGGTGAGCCGGTAGATCGTCAGGGCGTCTTGCTCTGGATCGAGACGCCGAATCTCCTTGAGCCGGTCATAGCGCTTCACCGCACGGCCCCCCTTCTGTCGCCGGAGCTCCAACTCTACGTTGGAGTACAACAGATGAGTGATCATCAGCGGCAACCGCAACCGGGGGAAGGTGGCCCACATGCTCGACAAGATTCGCAAGTTGTGGCGCACGGACGAAGCTGTGCGCGGCAAGGAGGAGCGGCGTCGCCCGCACAACCTCTTCGAGGCAGCTGCCGTCTACGTGGCCGCGTCCGCCGACGACGATCAGGACCGCGCGGACGAAGCCGCGGGCTGGGTGTCGCCCGAGGCCCTGTCCTTCGGAGTCAGCGAACTCGCCTGCCGAGCGGTCATCGCCCTCGCCCGGGAGCGCGACGAGTCGCCTGCGGTAGTGGCGCGAACGCTCCTCGGCCTGCCTGCCGCCTGACGTCCGTGTGCGTGGGATCGGGGCAGGCCAGTGCCTCATGGAGGGAGTTGCCTGTCTCGGCCGCGTGCACGAGGCGCTCTCGGACCTCGCGCGGGGTGCGAGGGCGATAGCCGGGGCCGTCGCCGCAGCAGCCCTGCCGGAAGCGGAGTCCGGACAGCAGGACCGCGCTCAAGGCGCGCCAGGCCGCCTTGTCACGGCGCTTGGGCACGGCGAGAGCCGATCCCGCGTTGAGCAACTGGCCCGCACATCGCGGGCAGATGTCGGCACGCACGCGGCCGTAGTCGGCCGGCTTCTTGAAAGAAGCACGGCACGGCAGGCAGACATAGTGCGCACTGGCTCCGGGCATGACACGCACCCTAGGCGACCGTCACGGGCGCACACGAGCGAGTTTCACGCCGCCCGCGAGCACCCTTCCTGGTCACACGCCCCTCGACGATCAACCGGACCTGTGGTTAGGGTGCGCCGACAGATGAAGCGATGGGGAGGCTGGCATGGCCGGAACGGACGACGCTGTCGCCGCCGAGGACGACGCGCTGTACGTGCTGACCGCGGTGCTGCTGACACCCGCGAAATTCCCGAGTGTGCTCGGTGACGACTATCCGGAGGCATGCGCGGCCCTGGGGCTCGCACCACTCGCCACCGGTTACGGCCTGGTGCTCGGCCAGGACGGTGCGGGCGCCCGGTGGACCGTCGTCGTGGACGACGTGTCACTCGTGGCCGTCGCCATCGCCTCCTGGGACTGCGGCATGGAGTACGACCTGTCGCCCGACGAGCGTACGGTGGTCGCCGCGCTGCCCGGCTGGCCGCTGGCGGTCGCCGTCGCGGCGCCCAACGTGCCCGCTCCGCACGATCCCGAGCCCGAGGAAGCGGACCAGAAGCCGCTCTCGCCTCCGCACTCCGACACCTGGGGTCCTGCCCAGCGCCGGCTGGGCGCCGACGAGATCGCGCTCCAGTGGGCGGCGTGGCGCGAGCAGATCGACGACGCCGACTTCCAGGCCGACAGCGCCGATGACGACGCGACGCAGGAGGGCGACGCCGGCCCCGGGAGCGGGGAAGCCCCCGCGGCCGGCGCGGCCGGCGCTGTCGAGGCTGATGCCGCCCAGGCTCCCCTCACCGGCGTGCGTCGCGTGCTGGCCGAAGCGCGGGCGTACGTGAGCACCCCGCCGCCGCTGGGCCGCGTGCGCTCCTCGTTCGCATCCGGCGAGGCACGCATTCTCCGGGCCGACGGTCCTGGCTGGTCGATGGTGGCCAAGACCGACGACATCGCGTTCGTGCTTCTCGACGAGGAGCCGGGCGAGGTGCTGCCGGTGGGGCGCGGTCCCGAACTCCCCTCGCTCCTCGACGCACTCGACAAGATGGCCGTACGCCCCGCCTGATCACCCCGGTCCTTCTGGCCACCTCGATCTTTCTGATCGACGCGAACCTGCGGGGTGCGCGACTCCTCAGAGGTCCTCCTCGGAGGCGAGGACGAACGCGCCCATCGCAGTGTCGTGGTCCGCGTGTTCGCGCAGCGCCACCAGTTCGGCGCGCCAGGACTTGTCCCACGACGTCGCACGGCCGCCGGCCCGCACCAGCGCGAGCGCCATCACCCCGGCCACCGGGGTCCCTCGCTCACGCAGCAGACGGGCGCCCGCGAGCAAGGCCGCACGCGCGCGTGGCGTCGGGACGTCGAGATGCAATGCGTTCGCCAGGGGCAGCCGTTCGGCGCGTTCCTCCACCAGATCCAGCAGCCGCTCCCAGCGCGCCGCGCGATGTCGGCCGTGGCGCACGGCGGCCAGCGCCGTGTCCCAGGTCAGTGCCGCCGCGTCGGGGTACAGGCCCACGGCATGCAACGCGTGGGCCACGGTGTCGGCGACGAGGAGCGTCCGAGCAGAGCCTCGCCGGACGCGCACGGCCTCGGCGATGCCGGAGAGCCGTCGGAGCGCGTCAGCGCGCACCCGCGGGTCCGACGTGCCGGCAAGGTCCTGGAGCCGCCGGATGACGCCCTCCAGGATGGGTCCTCCGACCGGCCCCGGAGGGAACCAGGCCAACTGCTGTGCGGCCGCGTCCCACTCCCGTCGACTCCGCCCCGGGTCCGTGGCGACGTCGGCGACGGCCCGCATGGCGTCGGCCGATCGAGGAGTGAACCAGGCGGGCAGGGCGCGGCACGCGGCGACCACGGTCTCTTCGTCGCCGGCCCTCACCAGACGGGCCAAGAAGTCCGCGTAGGCCTCTCCGACGGATTCGTTCACGCATCCCACGCGCGCGTGGATCACCGCTTCCCGTACGGCGGGTTGGTCCGCCGCCCGGGCCAGGCGGTCCGCGATGGCGGGACGGGCGATCGCGGCAAGGAGATGGCAGGCCACGACGGCGCGTACGTCGCGGTGTTGGTGCGGCGCGTCCCAGGCCGCCACCAGAGCGTCGAACGCCGCGTCACCGGTGAGCGCGCCAAGGGCGCGGACGGCTTCCTTGCGGGAGCCGACAGGGGCATCCGCCGCGCAGGCCACAGGGGTGAGCAGGGCGACCGCCTCCGAGTCCGGCACCACCGCCAGGAGCCGGCGTACGGCTGCCATGGCGGCTCGCCCCCGAACCCCGCCCGTCGCGGCGTGCCGAAACAGGGTGCCCAGCAGATGCTCGGTGGCAGGCGGCACGCCGTCCTGCGGCACACCGAGGACTCCGCCCAGCGCGCCGAGTGCCGCCGCGGCGACGGGTTGCGGCGCTGATTCCGCGAGTGCGGTCAGCAGCGCGGCGTCGCGTACCTGAGCTGCCGCGTCGGCACGGGTGCGCAGTGGAGCCGACTCGTCGGCCGCCACGCGCGCGTGGTGCTCGTCCCACGCGCGCCGTTGCGCCGGCAGCCAGCGACCGGTGACGCCTGCGTGCAGTCCCGCGGCCCAGGCGACGGCGCGGGGACGCGTGCGGCCGGTGAGACCGTCCCGAGCGGCGAGCAGCAGCGAGTCCAGCAGGTCGGTGCGCCGGGTGACGACGGTGCGCAGGATGACCGGCACCGACGCGAAAGACGCGTCTTGATTGATCAGTTCGGCACTGCGCCGCTCCCGCAGCTCCACCGGCCCCACCCAGGCGGCCGCCGCGCGAGCGGCGAGGTCCGGGTCGTCGGACTCCAACGCCATGGCATGCACCAGAGCGTCGAGTTCAGGCAGTGCGGTGAGGTGCGGTGCGAGGAGCTCCGCGAGGGCGGTGCGGAGGCCGGGAGGTGCGGGCGTGCCCTGCGATGCGGCGGACCAGACGGCACGCGCCGCTTCCTCACTGATCCGCAGCGGCGCGACGCTCTTGCGGGAGCGCGGGTCGGACATGACGTGGCAGAGCAGTTCCACCGCGTAGACCGCGCGGTGGTATCTGCCGGTCGCCGCGGCGCTCTCGGCGCAGCGGCGGAGCAGATGTTCCGCCGCGGTCAGGGTGTGGGTGGTCGAGTCGCGGGACTGGACGGTGGTCAGTGCCGCGTCACGCAGGACCCGGTCGGGCAGTGCCGCGAGCAGACGCGGGGGCGCCCCCGCGAGCTGCTGGAGGGCAGCCCTGCGTACCTCCTCCTGGTCGTGCCAGGCCCGCTCGCAGTCTTCCGCGATCCGCGCGAACTGCTCCGGGTCGCCTTCGAGTTCCGCGCAGGCGAGCAGCGCGGGCCAGGCCATCTGGCGCTGGTGGACGCGGTGCTGCCCGGCCATGTCGCGCAGCACCGGTTCTCCCAGGGCCAGCGGAAGGCCGACGGCAAGGCGGCTCAACGTCCACTCGCGACGTGCGAAGCGCTCCACCCAGGGCAGGACGAGCTCGGCCCGGTCAGCAGGGTCCAGGGCCACGAGTGTGGCCATGGGCAGGCTCCGCACCGAGCGGGGCCGGGCGGTGCGTTCCTGGACGAGGCGGCGCCGTTCCGGTGCGGGCAGCATGGCCACCAGGCTGTCGGGCTGGGTGTCGTGACGTCCCGGTCCTCGGTGTCCTGACTGCGTCACGGGGCAGCGACGGGCGAGTTCCAGCACATCCGCGGGCGGGAGTGCGCGCAGGGCTCGTCGGGTGGCGGGCGGCAACGCTCCGGCGGAGACGCGCAGTTCGCAGGGAGAGCCGTCCTGGTCGGGCGGGGCCGCGCGCAGGATCTCCAGGAGTGCGACCGGGTGACGCAGCAGCGTTCGGGCCGCTTGCGGGGTCAGGAGGTCGGGGGCCTTGGCCAGGAGCAGCAGTCCGGCCTCCGGGTCGCGCTGCGCGGCCACGCTCGCGATCGCCCGGTTGCGGCCCACGTAGCGATGGCGGTCGTGGTTGGCGTGGCTCTCGCCACGGGTGACGAGCAGTTGGGCCACGGCAAGTGGTGCGGTGCGGGTCAGTGCGCTCAGGACGCCGACGGGTGGATCGAGGCGGGGCAGCCATGCTCCGACCGTCTCGGCGGGGCATGCGGGCAGCAGGTGGGCGGCGTCCCGTGCACCGAACCGTTCGTGGACCTCGGGCAGCAGGCGTGCGGCGAGAACGCGCCGGTGGCTCAGGCGCAGGACGCGGTAGGTCTCGCGGCGTGCCTCCGCGATGTCACTCAAAGCGAGCTGTTCCAGGGCTGTTTCCGGCACGGGAAGCCGGATGGCCGCCGAGAGCGCGCGGCGGCGCAGGAAAGGATCGGCGAGGGCTTCGGCGAGGGTGGTGAGGTCACGCCGGGCCACGGCCAGGAAGAGGGCGGTGTGCCGTTCGTCAGGGGTGCCGGCGGCGAGGGCCGCGCGGAGTGTGCCGTACGCGTCTTCGGTGAGCGCCCGGGCATAACGGGCGAGGGCGCTCCTACGGGCGGGGAAGGGCAGTGGGTCGAAGTGAGCCGCCAGCCAGGCCGACGTCAGCGGCGCGGGAGTGGGCTGCGGCGGGAGGGGCGGCGTCTGCGACGCCTCGTGTGCGGCCATCAGCGATCACCGTGGGATCGCTGGGCCTCCTTTCGGGAAGTCATGTGCGCCATGGTCACCGCGCAACTGCCGGTGCGCAAGGGGTTTTCCGCTCGCGGCGCCGCCCTGGGCGGGACCGCGAGCGGAGAGCCGTCAGCGGCTGCTCGTCAGGCGACTTCTCACCGGTGTGCTTGCCCGCCGCGGGGTGCCCGATCAGTGACCGAGTTCCTTGCGCGAGACGCGGCGCAGCCTGCGCCGCTGTCCGGGGTCGAGGGTCAGATAGGCCGCGGCCGGGACTCCGAGCACGATCAGCAAGGCGGCCCACCAGGGCAGCCAGATCAACAGGATGAGTCCGGCCGCCACACCTCCTGCGGCAATCTTCGCGTTCTTCGACATGTGTGTCGCCTCCTTCGCGGCTGCTGCCGCTCTCTGTCTTGAGAAACGGGCTCGGGCCTCCCACGGTTCCAGACTCCTCCCCTGATAGACCCCTGAGGAGCGACCCTGACGTAACCCTGAGCCGCGGGGCCGCAGGGCGCGGCTCGCGTGGCTACTCGACCCGCAGCGGCTCGCCGACCTCGTACATGTGGCGCAATACCTGTCGGTAGGAGTCGATGAATCCGGCCTCCGCGTACGGCATGCCCAGCTCGGCGCAGTGGGCGCGGACCAGGGGCTGGGCGCGTCGCAAGCTGGGACGGGGCATGCTCGGGAAGAGGTGGTGCTCGATCTGGTAGTTGAGTCCGCCCAGGAACCAGTCGGTCAGCGCGCTGCCCCGGATGTTGCGGGAGGTGAGGACCTGGCGGCTGAGGTGGCCCCAGCGCTCCCCGTCGGGGTCGGGCATCTCCATGCCCTTGTGGTTGGGCGCGAAGGCCAGGCCGAGGTGCAGGCCGAAGAGCGCCTGGTGGATGGCGGCGAAGGCGAGGGCGTGCCCCACCGGCATGGTCACGAGCAGCAGGGTCACGTAACCGATGAGGTGGGCCACCAGGAGAAAGCCTTCGAGCAGCCGTTCGCGAGGGGCCTGGCGGCGCAGATCCTGGAAGCCGTAGATCTTCATGGCAACGCCCTGGAGCAGCGTCAGCGGGAAGAACAGCCAGGCCTGGTTGCGGGTGAGCCAGCGCCGGAAACCCACACGGACCTTGGCCTGCTTGCTCGTCCAGACGAGAACGTCCGCGGCGACGTCGGGGTCCTTCTCGATGTGGTTGGGGTTGGCGTGGTGGCGGTTGTGTTTGTCGTTCCACCAGGCCGAGCTCATCCCGAGGAGGAGGTTGCCGTGGATGAGCCCGATGGCGCGGCTCACGCCGCGCTCGCCGGTGATCTGGGAGTGCCCGGCGTCATGGCCTATGAACGCCGTACGGGCACACAGCGCAGCGAGGACGGGCGCGAGGAGGAGCACCCACCAGGAGCCGCCGACAAGGAACATCCCCGTCGCCACGGCGGCCAGGGCAGCGGCATTGACGGCGATGGTGCGGGCGTACCAGCCGGTGCGGCGGTCCAGGAGTCCCTGCTCCTTGACGGTGCGCAGGAGAGGCGCGAAATCGCTCCCGGCGGGCTGCCTCGTGGTGGTGCCTGGGGAACGTTCCGCGACTGCTGCGGCGGCCTGGGGCATGGTGGGGTCTCCGGTCTCTGACTGGATCGGGCTGACGTGACACAACGTATGAGCCCGTGACCTGGGACAACCATGGCGCCTTCACCCGTCTCGAGAGGGGGACAGCACCGCCCAGAAGGGGGGTTAGCTACACCCCCGGCACTTCGTGACGTGGATCACCCCGATATCACTCACGCCCGAGGTCCGACGTGTTGTACTCTCGGCCGCTCCAGTCCCAGTAGTCAAGTTTGAGGAATGCGCCATCGCCGTGCCAAGGCCCTCTGCCGCGTCACCTTCCGAGATCTCTGAACTGTCCCGCTGCTCCGTCCTGTTCGTCGCCGCCGACCCGGCACGCACCGGCCGGGTCGCGTTCTGGCACCCCGAGGGGGATGCGCCGCCCGCCTGCTCCGCGGGCACCGTCGAGGAACTGGCCATCGCGATGCCCGGCGACGAAGGAGTCCAGCTCAGCGACGTATCGGCAACAGTGCTTCCGATGCGCGCGGCGCTGCCCGTCCTGACACGCGCGCGTGCCTCGGCGGGCGTTCACCCGACGGCCGCGTTCTGGGGCACGGCGGGCCTGCTCGCACTGCAACTCGCCGCGCGCGGACTGCTGCTGCCCGGACTGACGTCGAGCGATCACGACGCATGGCGCTCGGGCCCGCTGGGCGCCGACGACCTGCGGCGCCTGCGCGACCTCGCCGCGGCGATGCCTCCCGCCGCGCACGCCCTTCCGCTGGAGCTGGAGGGCGGCTCCGAACCCCTGCGGCTGCCCGAACCCGAACGGCTGCTGCGCCAATTCCTGGACGCGGTGGCCGACACGCTGCCGCGCACCCCCGCCGCCTCACTGGCCGCGGGCGCTGCCCCCTTCGCCTCGCCACAGCCCCAGCGCATCCCCGAACAGCGCCCCTGGGCCAGCGATGTCGCCGCCGGGCACGACGCCGGCGTACGGATCTCGCTGCGCGTCGAAGTGCCAGGCCTGGTGTCCGACATCCCCGACGGAACCCGGTTGCCCTTCCGCGCCGTGCTGCAGCTGCACAGTGTCAGCGACCCCTCGCTCGTCGCGGACGCGGCCGAGGCATGGGCCGGCTCCGGCGCCTCGGGGCAGGCTTTCGGGCCTCGCTCACGGATGGACGCCCTGCTCGCGCTGCGACGCGCCACGCGCGCGTGGCCGCCGCTGGCCCCGCTGCTCTCGGCCACCGTCCCCGACGCGATCGAGCTCGCCGACGAAGAAGTCACCTCACTCCTGGGTGAGGGCTCCCGCATGCTCGCCACCGCGGGCGTCGAGGTGCACTGGCCCAAGGAGCTGGCGCGCAATCTGACCGCCCGTGCGGTCATCGGCCCGCCCGACGAGGACACCAAGAACCCCGACAAGCCGTCGTCGGACACGCCCTCGTACCTCTCCGCGGACGCGTTGCTCGCCTTCAACTGGCGGTTCGCACTGGGCGACCAACAGCTGTCCCGCGCAGAACTCGACCAGCTCGCCGAAGCCAACCGCCCCGTGGTGCGCCTGCGCGACCAGTGGGTGCTCATCGACCCCGAAGAGGCCCGGCGCGCTCGCGCGCACCAGGATCACAAGGTCACCCCGATCGACGCCCTGAGTGCCGTCCTGACGGGCACCACCGAACTGGCCGGGCAGCGCGTGGACGTCCAGCCGACTGGCTGGCTCGCCACGCTGCGCGAACGCCTCGCGGACCCCGAGGGCATGGAGCCCGTCGGTCAGCCCGAAGCGCTCGCCGCGAACCTGCGCGACTACCAGCTGCGCGGCCTGAACTGGCTGGCTCGGATGACCTCGCTGGGCCTGGGCGGTTGCCTCGCGGACGACATGGGTCTCGGCAAGACGATCACGCTCATCTCCCTGCATCTGCACCGGCAGACCCACGACGAGACCGCAGGGCCCACCCTTGTCGTGTGCCCCACCTCCCTCATGGGCAACTGGCAGCGCGAGATCGAGAAGTTCGCCCCCGGCACCCCCGTACGCCGATTCCACGGCTCTCGGCGCAGCCTGGAGAACCTCGCCGACGGGGAGTTCGTACTCACCACGTACGGCACGATGCGTCTTGACGCCGACAGCCTGGCGCACACCCCGTGGGGCATGGTCGTCGCCGACGAGGCCCAGCACGTCAAGAATCCGTACTCGGCCACCGCGAAGCAGCTGCGCACCATCGGCGCACGCGCGCGCGTGGCGCTCACCGGCACCCCCGTGGAGAACAACCTCTCCGAACTGTGGGCCATCCTCGACTGGACGACACCGGGCCTCCTCGGCAAGCTCGGCACCTTCCGCACCCGCTACGCCCAGGCCGTCGAGAGCGGCAAGGATCCGGCGGCCGCCGAACGGCTCGGCCAGCTCGTACGCCCCTTCCTGCTGCGCAGGCGCAAGTCCGACCCGGGCATCGCACCCGAACTGCCGCCCAAGACGGAGACCGACCGCGCCGTATCCCTCACCACGGAGCAGACGGGGCTCTACGAAGCCGTGGTGCGCGAGACCCTCGCCGAGATCGCCGGCGCCGACGGCTTCACCCGACGCGGCCTGATCGTCAAGCTGCTCACCGGCCTCAAGCAGATCTGCAACCACCCCGCGCAGTACCTCAAGGAGGACAAGCCGCGGATCGAGGGCCGTTCCGGAAAGCTGGAACTCCTCGACGAACTGCTCGACACGATCCTCTCCGAAGACGCGAGCGTGCTCATCTTCACGCAGTACGTCCAGATGGCGCGCCTCATCGAGCAGCACCTGGCGGCCCGGGGCACTCCGTCGCAGTTCCTGCACGGCGGCACGCCCATCGCGGCGCGCGAGGCGATGGTGGAGCGCTTCCAGGACGGCGTAGTCCCGGTCTTCCTGCTGTCGTTGAAGGCGGCGGGGACCGGCCTGAATCTGACGCGGGCCGAGCACGTCGTGCACTACGACCGCTGGTGGAACCCCGCCGTCGAGGCGCAGGCCACCGACCGGGCGTACCGCATCGGGCAGACGCAACCGGTGCAGGTGCACCGGTTGATCGCGGAGGGGACGATCGAGGACCGCATCGCCGACATGCTGCTGCGCAAGCGGGAGTTGGCGGACGCGGTGCTCGGTTCCGGCGAGGCGGCGCTGACCGAACTCACCGACGCCGAGCTGTCGGATCTGGTGGAGCTGCGAGGGGGGACTCGATGAGCGACGACACGTACGACGAGCAGAACGACGAAACGCGCGGGGGCAGCCAGTACGGGGAGGGCGCCTCCGACCACGAGCGCACCTTCGCCGCCCTGCCGGCCACACACGGCCGGGGGTTCGCGCAGAGCTGGTGGGGCCAGGCCTGGCTCAAGGCCCTTGAGGACACGGCCCTGGATCTGCAGCAGTTGAAGGCCGGACGCAGGTTCGCGCGCGCGGGAGCCGTGGGCGCGGTCTCGGTGCGCCCCGGCCGGATCACCGCCGTCGTCCAGGACCGCGACGGCACCCCACGCCGCTCCGACGTACTGCTGCAGCGACTCAGCGAGGACGAGTGGGACCGCTTCCTGGGCATGGCCGTCGAGCGGGCCGGGCACATCGCGGCGCTGCTCGACCGCGAGATGCCGCCGCACCTGGTGGAGGACGCGGCGGCAGCAGGCGTCGAACTCCTGCCCGGCATCGGCGACCTGGAGCCCCAATGCGACTGCGAGGCGTGGGACCACTGCGGGCACACCGCCGCGCTCTGCTACCAGGTGGCTCGGCTGCTCGACCAGGATCCGTTCGTGCTGTTCCTGATGCGGGGCCGTGCGGAGCGCGAGCTGCTGGACGAGTTGCAGGTACGCAGCGTGGCGCACACGGAGGCCGAGGAGGTGCCCGCGCAGGAGCAGGAGGGGGCCCAGGAGGGCGTGGACGCCGACGAGGCGTACGCGCAGGGGTCCATCCTGCCCCCGCTGCCCGAACTGCCTGCGCTGCCACCTGAGCCGGGCCTGCCGCCTTCGCTCGACACCGAGGAGGAGCCCGCCCCCGGTCTCGATGTGGCCGCGCTCGAATTCTTGGCGACGCAGGCGGCCGCGGAGGCACACCGGATGCTGGCCGAAGCGCTCTCCCCCGGGCACGAGCACCAGCCGGTCGAGGGGGAATTGACGCCGGAGGAGGACGCCGTACGCCTCGCCCTCTCGGCACCCGGACCGGTGACCGCGCGCCTCGCGACCGCCGCGGGCCGCGGCAAGGACGGCCTCGCGCTGGCCGTACGGGCCTGGGAGTACGGCGGCCCGGCAGCGCTGGCCGTTCTGGAGGAGGAATGGACTCCCGCGGCGGACGCGCTGGCACGCGCGCGTGCGGCGCTGGAAGCGGCGTGGGATGACGACGAGCGCCCCCAGCTGCGCGCCGCCCGCAATCGCTGGACCGTGGTCGGAAGCGACGCCCAGCTGCGGCACGGCACCGACGGCCGCTGGTGGCCCTACCGCAAGGAACGCGGTCGTTGGACCCCGGCGGGCCCCGCGGCCCACGACCCCGCGACAGCACTGGCCGCGGTGACCGGCGGCGAATAGGCCGGGCCGGTGCGGGCTTGTTCGCGGGCCCGCACCGAACCGGGCTCTCACAAACCCGCACCGGACCAGATAAATCACTCCTGCATGCAGCGCGGCGGCCCCGGCGTGTTCAAGCCGCTCGCGTGTGCGCCGGGAACACCGGCGCGAGCACTCCCCCCGGCCAGCGATTGAGCGCGGGCATGACATCCGAGAGTGTGGATCGCATCGGTTCAGGGGGTGCTGACCGCGACTGGACTCCCCCGTTCCGCAGGGCCCCGGAGTGTTGGAGCACGTCAGCGCGATCCAGGCGAAGGGGGGCGACCAGGGCCAGGTGCCCAACTGCCGCTGACCGGCCCGTGCATGACGACGGCGCTTCCCGCCCCTCGCGGGAGGCGCCGTCAGCGTGCCCCCTCACGTTCACCTTCCTGCCTCCCTGTGTTCGCGGCGACGGCGAAGTCTGATCGCTGTCACCGAACACTTGCACCACAGGAGGCACTCATGTCCCCGCACGCCGCCCGTAAGCGTCGCATCCGCCGTTCCGTCGCCGCGGGCGTGCCGATAGTTGTCATCGCCGCGATCGCGGTGACCGGGACCGCCACGGGCGCCCAGGCCGGCGGCAAGGAGAAGGCACCTCGGATCACCTCGACGGCGACACTCGGAGAGGTTCCCCTGGAGACCTTCAGCAACTCCCTGATGCCCGGCACGGTGAGCGACGACCGCGGTGTGAAGCTCGGCGGCATAGGCAGTGACATCTATCCGGCGGGCCGCAAGGGCGAGTACTGGACGGTCACCGATCGCGGGCCCAACGGCCAGATCAAGGTGGACGGCAAGAAGCGTCGCACTTTCCCCGTGCCGGGATTTGATCCGGCGATCGTGAAGATCCGCGTCTCCGGTGACACCGTCGAGGTCATCGACGCGCTCCCGCTGACGACGTCCTCCGGGAAGCCCGTCACGGGCCTGCCCAACCAGGAGGGGCGCGATGAGGCGCCGTACACGTACGACGCGAAGACGGCACTGACCTACGACCCGAACGGCCTCGACACCGAGGGCATCGTGCGGGCGCACGACGGCAGCTTCTGGCTGGTCGACGAGTACGGTCCCTCGCTCGTCCACGTCTCCGCGCGCGGGAAGGTGCTCAAGCGCTATGTCCCCGAGGGTCTCAAGCTGTCGGGCGCCGACTACCCGGTCACCGAGGCACTTCCGGGCATCCTGTTGCATCGCAAGGGCAACCGCGGCTTCGAGGGTCTCGCGCAACTGCCGGGCGGTGACCTGGTGATGGCGGTCCAGAGCCCCTTGTCGGTGCCGGACGAGGACGCGGGCGACGCGTCGCGGACGACGCGACTGCTGCGCTTCTCGCCGAAGAAGCAGGCGGTCACCGCCGAGTACGCCTACCGCTTCGACGCGGTGGATGTCGTCGACCCCGGCGAGGACGACACCTCCGAGTTGAAGATCTCCTCCGTGGTGGCCGTCGGCCGTGACCGGCTCATGGTCGAAGAGCGCACCGACAAGGCCGCACGACTGCACACGGTGAAGCTCGACCGCGGTTCCGACATCCTCGGCGAACAGTGGGACGACGCCGCCACGAAGCCCTCCTTGGAGCAGCTCGACGATCCGGCGGCCTCCGGAGTGCCCGTCCTGAAGAAGCGCCTGCTGGTCGACCTGGGTGGCATCGACGGCGTACCCGGCAAAATCGAGGGTGTGGCCCGCGTGAACAGTCGCACTCTCGCCCTCATCAATGACAACGACTTCGGGATGACGGACGGGGCGGAGGCATTCGACGAGGAGGGCCGGCTCGTGGACAGCGACGTGGAGACCACGGTGACGTACGTGCGGCTGCCGAAGGCCATCTGAGCTGCAGGCCCGTTTGCGACGCAGCGTTCAGGACGCCGGTTTGGTGACGTGCACCTTGAGGACGTAGTAGGGCACTTCGTTGTCCGCACCTGAGGGCACCAGGGAGTCCAGGCCGCTCGGCAATTCGCTGGGCAGCTCCGACGGAAGGCCGCTCGGCAGGTTCGAGGGGGCCTTAGTCGGCAGCTCTGTCGGCACGTCCGTCGGCAGCTCGGACGGGATCTGCGAGGGGATGCTCAGCGACGGCTCGGGCTTGCCGTCCGAGCTCTCGCTGCTCTCGGAAGGGCCCTTCGTGCCCGAGCCGTCACCGCTGGTGGCCACCAGGACTACGGCCACGACGGCTCCGATCGCGACGAGCACCGCGAGCAGGATGAACATCCCGCGCCTTCCGCCGGACGGCCCGCCCGGCGGCGGAGCAGGCGGCCACCCGTCCCCTCCAGGGGGCACATGGCCACCGCCCGCGGGAGGCCACCCCCCGCCGTCCGGGGGCGGTCCGAATCCGTCGCCCGGCGGCGGGCCATACCCACCCCCGGGCGGTCCGAAGCCCCCATCACCCGGAGGGGGCGGGCCACCCGGCGGAGGGGGAGGCGGCGGCGGTACGGGCGGCATGGCCATACCGTCCAGAGTCGCCTCGGGAGGGGCAAGATGCGACCCCTGCGGGCAAGTTGATACCTGCCGAGCGAGAACGGAGCTGGAGCTTCCGGTCAGCCTCGCGCGCCAAGGAGGTGATCCATGGCCAGCTGGTCGAGGTACTCGAAGGCCATGCCACGCTCTGCCGCCGACGTCACGTCGAAGTCCTCGAAGGCACCCCGGTCGGCGAGCAGACCACTGAGGCCGTCCTCGGCGGTCGGCAGGGACAGCTCGTCCAGGCGAGACGCCCGCAGGGCCTCCTGGACGTCCGGGTCGGCGCGGAACGCGGCCGCACGCTCCCGAAGGATCAGGTAGTTGCGCATGCAGCCGGCAGCCGACGCCCACACACCGGTGTAGTCCTCCGTACGCGGCGGCTTGAAGTCGAAGTGCCGCGGCCCTTCGTAGCCGCCCCGCTCCAGGAGGTCGACCAACCAGAAGGCGCTGCGCAGATCGCCCGCTCCGAAGCGCAGGTCCTGGTCGTACTTGATGCCGGTCTGGCCGTTGAGGTCGATGTGGAAGAGCTTGCCCGCCCACAGGGCCTGGGCGATGGAGTGCGGGAAGTTGAGGCCCGCCATCTGCTCGTGGCCCACTTCGGGGTTGACGCCGAACAGTTCGGAACGCTCCAGGCGCTCGATGAACGCGAGGGCATGCCCGACGGTGGGCAGCAGGATGTCGCCGCGGGGCTCGTTCGGCTTGGGCTCGATCGCGAAGCGCAGGTCGTACCCCTGCTCCGTCACGTAGTCGCCGAGCAGGTCGAAGGCCTCCTTCATGCGGTCGAGAGCGACGCGTACGTCCTTCGCCGCACCGGATTCCGCGCCTTCTCGGCCGCCCCACGCGACATAGGTGTGGGCGCCCAGCTCCACCGCGAGGTCGATGTTGCGGATGGTCTTGCGCAGCGCGTAGCGGCGCACGTCGCGGTCATTGGCGGTGAAGCCCCCGTCCTTGAAGACGGGGTGCGTGAAGAGGTTCGTGGTCGCCATCGGCACGACGAGGCCGGTCGCGTCCAGGGCCTGCCGGAAGCGCTTGATGTGCGACTCGCGCTCGGTGTCCGACGCGCCGAAGGGGATCAGGTCGTCGTCGTGGAAGGTCACTCCGTAGGCACCCAGTTCGGCCAGCTGCCGCACGGAGTCGGCCGGGTCGATGGCCTCCCTCGTCGCGTCACCGAACGGGTCCCTCCCCTGCCAGCCGACGGTCCACAGGCCGAAGGTGAACTTGTCCTCAGGAGTGGGCTGGTACGTCATTCTCAGCTCCCTTGATGACTGGTGCACGACTGTGCGGTCGAGCCGGGCACGGCTACGCGCCCGCTCATGTGCGGCTGCCGCGACTATTTCGTCATGGCACTAAACAAATTAGTATCCGAAGGCATCCCTGGGAAGGTCGGACGGAAAGAAGTCCGGGCATGCCCGGAAAGAGCCGCGGGAACGGAGACCCCCGATGTCATCAGCGCCAGCAGCCGACGGACCCCTCGTCGTCGGCGTGGACAGCTCCACGCAGTCCACCAAGGTCCTGGTCGTCGACGCCGCCACGGGCAGGGTGGTGGCAAGCGGTCAGGCCCCGCACAGCGTCAGCTCGGGCGCCGCCCGCGAGAGCGACCCCGAGGAGTGGTGGAACGCCCTGTGCTCGGCCCTCGAACAGTGCGGCACCGTGGCGCGTGAAGCCGCCGCGGTGTCGGTCGGCGGCCAGCAGCACGGCCTCGTCACACTGGACGCGCAGTCCAGGCCGGTGCGGCCCGCACTGCTGTGGAACGACGTGCGCTCTGCGGCGCAGGCCCGCACCCTGGTGGACCGGCTGGGCGGCCCCAAGGCGTGGGCCGAGCGCGTCGGCAGTGTGCCGGGGCCCTCCTTCACGGTGACCAAGTGGGCCTGGCTCACCGAGCACGAGCCCGAGGCGGCCCGAGCCACCGCAGCCGTGCGGCTCCCCCACGACTACCTCACCGAACGCCTCACGGGAAGCGGCACGACCGACCGGGGCGACGTCTCCGGAACGGGGTGGTGGGCATCGGCGACGGAAGCGTACGACGAGGAGATCCTGGGGCTCGTGGGCCTTGATCCCGAGCTGTTGCCGCGCGTGGTCAGGCCCGGCGAGGTCGCGGGCACCGTGCGCGGGAGCGGTGAACTTCCCTTCTCCAAGGGCACGCTGGTCGCCCCGGGGACCGGCGACAACGCGGCGGCGGCGCTCGGGCTCGGCCTGCGCCCCGGCACCCCGGTGCTGAGCCTGGGAACCTCGGGCACCGTGTACGCGGTGTCCACGCGGCGCCAGGCGGATCCGACCGGCACGGTGGCCGGATTCGCCGACGCACGCGGCGACTGGCTGCCGCTCGCCTGCACCCTCAACTGCACCCTGGCCGTGGACCGGGTGGCCGCGCTGCTGAGCCTCGACCGTGAGGCGGTGGAGGCCGGCGGCGCCGTAACCCTGCTGCCCTACCTCGACGGCGAGCGCACCCCCGACCTGCCGCACGCTTCGGGGCTGCTGCACGGCCTTCGGCACGACACGACTCCGGGGCAGCTGCTGCAGGCGGCCTACGACGGGGCCGTGCACTCGCTGCTCGGCGCCCTCGATCTGGTCCTGGACACGGACGCGGACCGCTCGGCTCCGTTGCTGCTCATCGGCGGCGGGGCGCGGGGCAGGGCCTGGCAGGACACCGTGCGGCGGCTTTCCGGACGGGCCGTTCAGGTGCCCGAGGCCAAGGAGCTGGTCGCGCTCGGTGCCGCCGCCCAGGCAGCGGGCCTCCTCACGGGTGAGGATCCGGCGGCCGTCGCACGCCGCTGGGGCACCGCCGAGGGGCCCGTACTGCCCCCCGTGGAGCGGGACGACTCGGCGCTCGCGCGGATCGCCGGGGTAGTCTCCGACGCGACGCCGCTGCTCGGCGCCGGGGGCCACGAGGACGCACGGCCATGAGGACGGAAGAACAGGGACTGACGGGGGCATGACCGCACCACCGCACGACGCGCACCGAGGCACGTCCGGAGTTCCGCTGCCCGACACCCAGCAGGGGATGCGCCGCCGCAACCTCTCGCGCGTCATGCACGCCGTCGCGGCGCACGGACCACTGTCCCGAGCCGCCGTGGCCAACCGGATCGGCCTGACGCGGGCAGCCGTCTCCACCCTGGTGGACGAGTTGATCCGCTCCGGGCTCCTGGACGAGCTGGGACCCGAGCGCCCCGGCAAGGTGGGGCGCCCCGGCTCCGCGCTCGCGGTGAGCAGAAGCGGGCCCGCCGGCATCGGTGCCGAAGTGGGCGTCGACCACCTCGCCGTGTGCGCGGTCGATCTGCGCGGAGAGGTACGCGTGCGTGCCGTGCGACAAGGGGACAACCGAGGACGCGCCCCGCAACCCGTCATCAAGGAACTCATCGCGCTGGTGCGGCAGGTGAGCGAGGAGGCCCGCCAGGCGGGGCTGCGTCCTGCGGGGCTGGCCCTTGCCGTCCCGGGCCTGGTCGCCCGCGATACGGGGGTGGCGGTGCGCGCCCCCAATCTCGACTGGCACGACGTCGACCTCGGCGCCCTGCTGCCGGGCGGGCTGCCCCTGACGGTGGACAACGAGGCCAACTTCGGAGCTCTGGCCGAGCTGTGGCTCGGCGACGAGGCGCCCCAGGACTTCCTCCACGTGTCGGCGGAGATCGGCATCGGAGCCGCGTTGGTCGTCGACGGGCGGCTGCTGCGCGGTACACGCGGCTTCGCGGGCGAGTTGGGACACGTACCGGTGTGGCCGGACGGCCCACCGTGCCCGTGCGGCGGGCGCGGTTGCCTGGAGCAGTACGCGGGCGAGGAAGCGGTGTGGCGTGCGGCGGGTCTTGATCCGGGTACGGACCGCGTCGGCCTGCTGGCGGAGCGCGCCGCGCAGGGCGAGGAGAACGTACGCCAGGCGCTGCACAGTGCGGGAGCCGCTCTGGGGATCGCGCTCACCGGCGCCGTGAATCTGCTCGATCCGCGTTCGGTGGTGCTCGGCGGCGCCCTGTCCCGGCTCGCGCCGTGGTTGCTGCCCTCTTTGGAGGGCGAGTTGAGACGCCGTACGGCGGGCACGGCCTGCGCTGTCACCGTTTCCGGGCTCGGTTCCGACGGTCCGCTGCTGGGGGCGGCGCACTCGGTCGTACGGGCGGTCCTGGATGATCCGGCGGGGGTGGCACCGTAGGGGGGCCTGTCCTCTCGTCGTCCTCCGTGTCGGCGCTCGCCCCTTCTCTCATGGGTGCTGACCGGCTGCTTCTCTAAGGTCCCCTGCTTGTCGATGGGCTCCTTGTGGCCCCCTCCGTTGCGGGCCGCCTTGCTGTCAGCGCCACTCCGCTTCCCCAGCGAAGTGCACGTCGTACTTGTCGTGCAGCTCATCCATGCTGTCCCACTCCGCCTCGCCTCTAGCGATGCGACCCAACTGCCGGAAGTATTCAAACCGTGCGATTCCCGGGGTGAGAACGGCGAAGAACTCCGCCGGGCCGTCGGCCGACGCTCCGAAGGCGTGCACCGTGCCCGGTGGGACCACGACGAGACCGCCCTCGCCCACGGCCGTAAGTACGCCGTCGATCAGGAACTCCATGGTTCCGTCGAGCACATGGAAGAGCTCGGTGGACAAACGGTGGTGATGCGGGCGCGTGCCGTCGGCACCGGCGGGCAGGGCGAGGCGATTGGCCCCCAGCAGTCCGCCGGTGGCAAGGCTGTCCTCCAGCAACCGGAACCGGCCGCCTCCGGGCAGCGACACTTCCTCCGCGTCGCGTGCGTGGACGATCAGGGCGTGCGGGTCGTGGGGCACGTCGTACTCCTCGTGGGCGCTGTGCATGCTCGTGAGGCACCAGTCCATCGCGGGAACACGAAGCGTCCAAGAAGCTGTTCATGAAGGCAGTGATCACTTGAGCCGATGAATGTGCTCGCGTGGACCGGATGCGGGAAGGGCGCGAACACAGTGGAGCTTCGGCAGCTGGAGTACTTCGTGGCGGTCGCGGACGAGGGCGGTTTCGGTCGGGCGGCCGTACGGCTGCACGTCGTACAGGCCTCAGTGAGTCAACAGGTCGCCCGTCTGGAGCGGGAGTTGGGCCTGCGCCTCTTCGACCGGACCACCCGCCGCGTCGGGCTCACGGCGGCCGGCGAACGATTGCTGCCGGAGGCAAGGGCCGCGCTCGCCTCCGCTGCCCGCGTGAGCCACGTGGCCGAGGAGATCGTCTCCGGCGCGGAGGGCGTGTTGCGTCTGGGCACCGCCCGAGCGTTCGCGGAACGCGTGCATCCGGCGCTCGATCTGCTGGCGGAACGCGTCCCGGGTCTACGGGTCCGGCTCGTCCAAGTGCCTCGGGAGGAGCGTATCGAGGCACTACGGAGCGGCGAGCTGGATGCCGCGCTCATCCGAGGCGCCCGTCCGCTGCCGGGGCTCTCCATGACGCCGGTCTGGGACGATCCGCTGATCGTCGCGCTGCCGGCCACTCATCCGCTGGCAGTCTTGCCCCGCTTCGAGCCCGCCGATCTCGCGGGCCTGCCGCTGCGGTTGGCCCCGCGGGAACGCAATCCGGCGTTTCACGATCTGGTGACGGAGCTGATGCGGCGCACGGGCATCGATGTGCCGACCGGCCCGCCCTTCACCACCTTGCAGGAAACCCTGGCGGCGATCGCCGCGGACTCGGCGAGCGGCGCACCGTCCTGGACCGTCTTCGACCTTGTGGGCGATCTCCCCCTGGCCCGGCGTATCGCCTTCGGGCCGCTGCTCGGCGCGCGCTCAGCCGTCAGCCTTGCCGTGCGGCCGGGGCCACTGTCCCCCGCGACGCGACATCTGCTCGACGCCTTGGAGGTCACGCGTGCGCAGTAAGTACTGGGCCCAACCCCCGGAAATGGGGGGACTTGAGTCTCCAGTAGGGGGAGACACGAAGGTGGGGCCATGAACGGCGACACGCTCCACTCGATCGGTGATCTGGCGCGGCGGACCGGACTGACGGTCAAGACCGTCCGGTTCTACTCCGACGCCGGGATCGTGCCGCCCACCGACCGCAGCCCGGCCGGCTACCGCCTGTACGGCACCGACGCCGTCGCCCGCCTCGACCTCGTACGCACCCTGCGCGACCTGGGTCTTGACCTGCCCACCATCCGGAAGGTCGTCGACCGGGAGGTCTCGCTCCCCGAGGTGGCCGCGGCACACGCGGACGCGCTGGAAGTGCAGATCAGAGTGCTGCGCCTGCGGCGCGCCGTCCTCACCGCGGTGGCCAAACGCGGCTCCACCCCTGAGGAGTTGGAACTCATGCACAAGCTGGCCAAGCTCTCCGAGGACGAACGCAATCGTCTGATCGACGACTTCCTGGACACCGTCTTCGACGGCCTGGACGACCACCCCGCCTTCGCGGCGGTCGCCCGCTCCCTCACGCCCGAGCTGCCGGACAACCCCGACGCAGAGCAGGTCGAGGCCTGGGTGGAGCTGGCCGAGCTGTTCCAGGACCCCGGGTTCCGCTCCACGATGCAGGGCATGGCCAGAGATCTGGCGGCCGACCGCGCCCCGGACAACGGCACCGGGCTGCCACGCATCCTCGCCGAGGCCATTCGCTCGCAGGTCGCGCCGGCCCTGGCGGCAGGCACCAAGCCGGCCTCGCCCGAGGCAGAGGTGATCGTCACGGCGCTCGCCGGGCACTACGCGCACATCCTGGGCATCCCTGACGACACCACCCTCCGCCGACGCCTGGTGTCCCGCCTTGCGGCCATGGACGACCCCCGGCGGGACCGATACCTGGTGCTGCTCGCGGTCATCAACGGGTGGCCCGCGCCCGACAGCCTGGCGCCGGCGCTCGACTGGATCGGCCGGGCCCTGCGTGCGCGACTGCCCCGGTAGTGGGCCGGACCGGCTCGATCGGCGCCGACCCCGCCAACCCGACCGCCCCCACCGAGGCTGCCGATGCGGCGCCCCGGCGTTTCCTCGCCGGCTACCGGGACCTGCTGGACGTACCCGGCTTCCGGCGACTCGCCGTGATCGGCATGACGTCGAAACTGCCGCCGAGCATGGTCGGCCTCGGCCTGCTGCTCCTGATCGGGCGAAACCACTCCTACGGAACCGCGGGGCTCGCGGTGAGTGCCCTGGCAGTCGGCCAGGGCGTCACCGCTCCCCTGCGCGGCCGACTCATCGACCGACATGCGCCACGACGGGTCCTGCCGTGGCTGCTGGCCGCATACCTGACGGCTGTTCTCCTGCTGATCGTGGTGGCGCGGGGCGGCGGGTCCGTCGTCGCGATCCTCGCGCTCGCCACGGCGATGGGTGCCAGCGCTCCCCCCGTCGCCGTCATGATGCGCTCGGTCTGGCACCTCTCCACTGGCGGCTCGCAGGACAGTTCCCCGGGCGGCGGGCTACTGGCCACGGCGATGGCTCTCGACTCGTCGATGACGGGCGCCGCCCTGGTCACCGGGCCTGTGCTCGCCAGTTGGCTGAGCCTGTCGATCTCACCGGTCGCGCCGTTCGCGGTCGTGGTGCTGCTGACGGCCGCTTCAGTCGGCCTCCTGATCAACTCGCCGGGCCCACCGTCACGCCCCACTCGGCCCGGACGTCGGCTCGTCCCTCTGACATCCGCTCCGCTGCGGCGCCTGCTGGCCGCTGACGCCCTCTTCGTCATGGCGGTGACCGCGGTCGACGTGGTGCTGCCGATCTACGCACGGGAGCACCACGCGGCAGGGCTGACCGGCCTGTACCTGGGGGCTCTTTCCGTCGGCAGCGTGCTGGGCAGCCTCGTTCTGGGTGCCGCGCCGAGGCTCCTCTCGCATGGTTCCAAGGTCTCCGTACTGCTCTGCGTCTTCGCGGCCGGGACGGGCGGGCTGGCGCTCACCACCGGAGTGTCGCCGCTTGCCGTGCTCCTGCTCTGCCCCCTGGCCGGGCTGATGATCGGCTGCACGTTCGCGGCGCTGCGCACGATTGGCGGCGACCTCGCGCCAGAGGGGCGCGTCACCGAGACGATGTCCTGGCTGAGCACCTCCGACATGGTCGGTGGAGCGGTGGGCGCTGCGGCCTTCGCACACATCGCAGCAGACCAGGGGAGCCGCACCGCACTGTTGCTGATCCCTGGGGTCGCCTTGCTGGCCGCGGCGATCAGTCGGAACACGCGTACGCGGAGACTGTGACGGGACCTCAGGCGGGACATGCGTCATGCAGCGCGGCTCTATGTCATTCCGGTGAACCGAGCGTCGCCCTCGTATCCCGCGGGCAGAACCCCGAAACTGGTCTGACTGAACAGACCGAGCCGAAATTGGATGGACCGGACAGAGCCGGCACGTGAGGGGACAGCGAGCGATGGAAATGGACCGGCACGCCCACGTCCTGAGCAGCACCAGCGAGGAAGCCACGCGCCACTACGAGCGAGCGCTCGACGCGCTGCTGTTCTTCCGGGCCGAAGTCGCCGACGAGGCAGAGGCCATGGTGGCGGCATCTCCCGATTCGGCGATGGCGCACGTCTTCGGCGCCTACCTCGGTCTTCTCGGCACCGAGGAGAAGGACGCGGCCGACGCCCGGCGTTCCTTCAGCGCCTTCCGAGCCGCGGCCGATTCCTCCGGGCTCTCGCCTCGCGAGTCGATGCACGCGGCGGCTGCCGAGACGTGGCTGAGCGGGGACATGCTGCGAGCCGGTCAGATCCTCGGCGAGATCAGCACCGAGTTCCCTCGCGACGCGCTCGCCCTGGCCGTCGGCCACCAGATCGACTTCTTCACCGGAGACGCGCAGCGGCTGCGTGACCGGATCGGTGGCGCGCTCTCCGCGTGGGACAGGGACGACCCGCACTTCGGTCCGCTGCAGGGGATGTACGCCTTCGGGCTCGAAGAGGCCGGGCACTACGGCCAAGCCGAGGAGATCGGACTTCAGGCGGTCGAACGTCACCCACGGGACGTGTGGGGCATCCATGCGGTCGTTCACACGTATGAAATGCGAGGAAGGTTCGGCCAGGGCATCCGCTACCTGGACGCGCGGACCGCGGACTGGGCCGACGGCAACTACCTCTCCGTCCACAACTCGTGGCACTACGCCCTGTACGCGCTGGAGGCGGGCAGCATCGAGCGGGTCCTCGGCGTCTACGACAACACCCTCCACAACGAGGCGTCGCAGGCCATCGCCATGGAACTCCTGGATGCCTCGGCCCTGTTGTGGCGGCTGCTCCTGGTGGACATCGACGTCGAATCCCGCTGGGCGGCGCTCGCCCGGGCATGGGCCGGGCGCAAGGACGGTGCCTACTACGCCTTCAACGACGTCCATGCGGTGATGGCGTACGTGGGGGCAGGGCGGCTCTCCGACGCCGAGCGGCTGGTGAAGGAGCGCGAGCACTGGCTCGACCGGACCGACCCGGCGGTGTCGAATCACGCCATGACACGCGAGATCGGCATCCCGGTGTGCCGCGCCCTCATCGCCCACGGCCAGCACCGGTACGCCCGGGTGGTGGAACTGCTGGCCCCGATCCGCCACCACCTCAATTCCTTCGGCGGCAGTCACGCGCAGCGCGACGCCATCCAGCGCACGCTCGTGGAAGCGGCCATCCGTTCCGGCCGACACGACCTGGCGCGCACCTTGCTCAGCGAACGCATCAACCTGCGTCCCATCTGCCCTTACAACTGGCGGGCCCGCGCCCGGCTGGCGGACCGCCTTGGCGACGCCGCTCAGGCTAAGTCCGCCCGCATCCGCGCGGAGGAACAGGCCGCGGCGGGTGCGGCTGTGCTGGGCTGAGGCGGGCTGGTTCGAGCTGGGGCGGCCGGTTGTTCTGGGTCGAGGCGGGTCGGCTCGGGCTGCGGCAGCGGGCCGTTCCGGGCTTAGGCAGGCCGGAACGAGCTCCGGCGAGCTGAGCCATCGCCTCGACTGACCCGGCGGCGCGCTCAGGTTTCCTCTGCGGTCTCGCCACCCTCAGGAGTGACCACGTTATCCACAATCACGGTGTCGTACACAGATTCCGATCCGGCCCTTCCACCTCAACCGGCCAGCGCCGTAACGTAATTGACGCGGGACACCATCGCCTTGGCGGCGGTTTTGTGTTCTCGCGGATCGGGGGATTCAGGTGTCGGGAGCAAGCCGTCGCGGGCTGTATCGCAGGGCCGTCGGGCCGCACCAGGCCCACGATTCCCCCACGGAGCGACAGAGAGCCCACGCGTTCCTCACGGAGCGACAGAGGAGAGCGGTCCAGCCATGAACCAGCCTCGCATCCTGACCGTGCGACCGGAGCCCGGCGAGTACGCGTGGACATTCGGCGGTGCGCCACCCGTGGCGCGGATCGCTCCGGGCACGGTGCTCGACCTGTACACGGAGGACTGCTTCGCCGGGAACGTGCGATCGGAGAAGGACCTGGTCTCCGAGGTCTGCCAGTTCCCGTTCCTGAATCCGCAGACCGGGCCCTTCCATGTCGAGGGAGCGGAACCCGGCGACACCGTCGCCGTGCACTTCGTGTCGATCGAACCGGCCCGCGACTGGGCGGCGTCCACCACGGTCCCCCTCTTCGGAGCGCTCACCTCCACCCACTCCACCGCCTCACTCCAGCCCCCGTTGCCCGAAACCGTATGGATATGGCAACTCGACCGGATCCGGCGCACCGCACATTTCAGCGCGCGTGACAGCGACTTCGAGATAGCTCTGCCGATGGATCCGATGCACGGCACGGTCGGCGTCGCACCGGCCAACCTGGAGGTGCGCTCGGCTCTCGTGCCCGACGCGCACGGCGGCAACATGGACACCCCCGAAATGCGGGCCGGGGTCACCTGCTACCTCGGGGTCAACGTGGAGGGCGCACTCCTGAGCCTGGGCGACGGACACGCCCGGCAGGGCGAGGGGGAAACCTGCGGAGTCGCCGTCGAGTGTGCGATGAACACAGTTGTGATCGTCGAACTCCTGAAGGGGATCTCCACGCCCTGGCCGCGCCTGGAATTCGACACCCACCTCATCTCCACCGGCTCGGCGCGCCCGCTGGAGGACGCCTTCCGAATATCCCAACTCGACCTGGTGCAGTGGTTGGTGCGCGACTACGGCTTCAGCGAGCTCGACGCCTATCAGTTCGCGACCCAGACCGTCGAGTCGCCGCTCGCCAACGTCTGCGACACCAACTACACGTGCGTGGCCAAGCTCCGCAAGGAGTGGCTGCCCGCGCGCGAGACTCACCGGGGGCTCCACGCGCGGCTGCGAGAGACGGCGGCGCTGCTGCCCCACTGAGAAGTCCAGCTGTTCCCCCCACCGAGAGGCAGGCCAGCCATGGATCGAGCAAGACGCTTCCCCACCAGGCGCAGGCTGTTGCAGGGCGCGGCGCTGGCCGCCGTCCCCACCGCGCTCCTCCCCGCCACCCGCGCCACGGCCCGGGCTCGGGTGGTCGACTATCCCCTCGCCGAGTGGGTCGCGGCAAGCAGTTCCAACTACACGGCCGCCAACCGCCCCAGCACATATCCCGTCGACTACGTGGTCGTCCACGTCACCCAGGAGACCTACGCCGACACCCTCGCCATCTTCCAGAACTCGGCGAAGAAGGTGTCGGCCCACTATGTGGTGCGTTCCAAGGACGGGCACATCGCCCAGTGCGTCCGCGAGCGGAATGTCGGATGGCACGCGGGCAACTGGGACTACAACACCAGAAGCATCGGCATCGAACACGAAGGATGGGTGGATCAGCCGGAGTACTTCACCGACGCGATGTACGAGCAGTCCGCGCTGCTGACCTCGGCCATCTGCGATACGTACGACATCCCCAAGAACCGCGAGCACATCATCGGGCACGTGGAAGTCCCCGGGGCCGACCACACCGATCCAGGTCAGCACTGGGACTGGACGCGTTACATCCGTCTGGTCAACTCCGCCTGACCGCCGTCGGCTCGCACCCCAACAGCTGTCGAGGCGCTCGTCAGGGCGGTTGTCGCAGCGCTTGTCGGGGCAGGCTCCCGGGGCGACGATGGCTGCATCCATCGCCGTCCCGGGAGGCAGAGTTGTCCGAACCATGGGTGGCCCTGGAAGCCGGCGCCGATCCTGCCGAGCGGGTGCGGGTGCTGCGGCACGCGCACGAGAGGTTCACCGAGGCGGGAACGCTCACACGACCGGTGCGTTCCGTGGTGGCCGATTCCTGGCGGCGCTCGGCCAGGGCCAGAGTCAGCCCGGAGGACACCGGCGCGGCGGTGGAGCTCACCGACGGCGACCTCGGTTCGTATCGCGCCGAGCATCCGCTGGCCGGGGTGATGCCGCTGTTCCGTGAGCTGATGGGCACGTTCGCGATGGACGGTGAACATCTGCTCGCGGTGTGCGACGCGCACGGCAGGCTGCTCTGGGTCGAGGGACACTCCGCGACCCGGCAGAAGGCGGGGCGGATGAACTTCGTTCCCGGCGCACGGTGGGCGGAGTCCGCGATGGGGACGAACGCTCCGGGGACGGCGGTGGCGGTGGACCGGCCGGTGCAGGTCTTCGCGGCCGAGCATTTCATCCGGCGCGTCCAGCCGTGGACGTGCGCTGCTGCCCCGGTGCACGATCCGCGGACCGGGCGGCTGCTCGGCGCTGTGGACATCACCGGGGGTGACGGGCTCGCGCATCCGCACAGTCTCGCCTTCGTACAGGCGGTGGCTCGGGCCGCGGAGTCACAACTGGCGCTGCTGGCACCGCCGCTGGAGAGCAGGGACTTCGTGGGTCTCACCGCGCTCGGGCGTGATGAGGCGTTGTTGCTGACCGGCGGTCGCAAGGTGCGGCTGAGCCGCAGGCACAGCGAGATCCTCGTCCTGCTGGCCCGCCGCCCGGAGGGGATGACCGGTGACGAGCTGTTGTGCTCGCTGTACGAGGACGAGTCGGTGACGCCGGTGACGCTGCGGGCCGAGTTGGCGCGGCTGCGGCGGCTTCTGGGGCCGGAGTTGCTGAGGTCACGCCCGTACAGGCTCTCGGTGGCGGTCGAGTCGGATGTCGACGCCGTCGAACGACATCTCGGGTCGGGGGCGGTCACGGCGGCCGCCGCCGCGTACGCGGGTCCGCTCCTGCCCACGTCGCAGGCACCCGCCGTGGCGCGGTTGCGGCGCAGGCTCGCTGATCAGCTGCGGGCCGCGCTCATCGCACGCCGCGACCCGGATCTCTTGGCGGACTGGGTGCACACGCCGTGGGGTGAGGACGACCTGACGGTGTGGCGAGCGCTGGCGCAGGTACGGTCGACGCCGCCGGTGCTTGCCCGGCTCAAGGAACTGGACGCGGAGTTGATCGAGACGAGATAGAAAGGCGCTGCGACCGCCGGGCACCACGTCAGCCTCCCGCAACGTACCTGCAACGTCCGTGCTTCTAGCCTCCGGGCGAGAGCTGCCCAACGGCGGGCAGTCTTCCCCGGGAGGCCACCAAGATGACCCGTTACGCAGCGCCCGGCACCGACGGCGCAGTTGTCTCCTACCAGTCCCGCTACGACCATTTCATCGGCGGCGAGTACGTCCCGCCCGCCCGTGGCCAGTACTTCGAGAACCCGAGCCCGGTCAACGGACAGCCCTTCACCGAGATCGCCCGCGGCACGGCCGAGGACGTGGAGCGCGCCCTGGACGCGGCGCATGCCGCCGCGCCCGCGTGGGGCCGCACGTCCCCGACCGAGCGTGCGGACGTCCTGCGGAAGATCGCCGACCGTATGGAGGCGAACCTCGAACAGCTCGCGGTGGCCGAGAGCTGGGAGAACGGCAAACCCGTCCGCGAGACGCTGGCCGCCGACATCCCGCTCGCCATCGACCACTTCCGCTATTTCGCGGGCGTCCTCCGCGCGCAGGAGGGGTCGCTGAGCGAGGTGGACGAGGACACCATCGCGTACCACTTCCACGAGCCGCTCGGCGTCGTCGCGCAGATCATCCCGTGGAACTTCCCCATTTTGATGGCGACATGGAAGCTCGCGCCCGCTCTGGCGGCGGGCAACGCGGTTGTCCTGAAGCCCGCGGAGCAGACTCCGGCCTCGATTCACTACTGGATGAGCCTGGTCGCCGATCTGCTGCCGCCGGGTGTCGTGAACATCCTCAACGGCTTCGGCGTCGAGGCGGGCAAGCCCCTCGCCTCCAGCCCGCGCGTCGCGAAGGTCGCCTTCACCGGTGAGACCACGACGGGGCGGTTGATCATGCAGTACGCCTCGGAGAACATCAAGCCGGTGACGCTGGAGCTGGGCGGGAAGTCGCCGAACATCTTCTTCGACGACGTATGGGCCGCCAACGACGACTTCCGTGACAAGGCGCTCGAGGGCTTCACGATGTTCGCCCTCAACAACGGCGAAGTTTGCACCTGCCCGTCGCGTGCTCTCGTCCAGCGCGGCCACTACAGCGAGTTCATGGAAGCGGCGGTCGCCCGCACCGAGCAGATCGTGCCGGGGCACCCGCTGGACACCGACACGATGATCGGGGCCCAGGCCTCCAACGATCAGCTGGAGAAGATCCTCTCCTACCTGGACATCGGCCAGCAGGAGGGCGCGAAAGTCCTGACCGGCGGTCAGCGGATCACGTACGACGGCGAACTGGCCGGCGGCTACTACGTCCAGCCGACGATCTTCGAGGGCGACAACCGTATGCGGATCTTCCAGGAGGAGATCTTCGGTCCGGTCGTCTCGGTCGCGTCGTTCAGCGACTTCGACGACGCCATCAAGACCGCCAACGACACGCTCTACGGTCTGGGCGCCGGCGTGTGGACGCGTGACATGAACACCGCCTACCGCGCGGGCCGCGCGATCCAGGCGGGCCGCGTCTGGACGAACTGCTACCACGCCTACCCCGCGCACGCGGCGTTCGGCGGCTACAAGCAGTCCGGCATCGGACGCGAGACACACAAGATGATGCTGGAGCACTACCAGCAGACGAAGAACCTTCTGGTCTCCTACTCGCCGAAGAAGCTCGGCTTTTTCTAGAGGCACGAGAAAAGGCGCCTGACCTGGTCTTTTACCCGTCAGGCGCCTTCCGCTCGGCCCACGCTGAGCCGGGCCCGGTTTACGTGGTAACCCCCAGTTCCTCCCATCGCTATTCCGCTTCTGACCAGCTGTTCCGGACCAGTGGCGGACCAAAACCCCGACTCACCGCCCAGGTGCCGCGCCCTGACTGACGCGATCCCACTCCTTCATCGACTGTTCGATGAGGAGGTTGGCCTGCTCCCGGACGCCATCCAGGAACTTGGCGTAATGGCGGAAGAGGACCTCGATGCTCTGGCCCGCGCGGCGAGCACATTCGGCCGGGTCCACTCCGGAGTACAGCCAGAACGAGATCCCGGCGTTGTCCTTGCCGATTACCTCATCCACCCTGGTCAGAGCGGATACATCTGATCACCGAGTTGCTGCCTCCGCAGGTATGGCCCGGGGCTCTGGCGGCGCGGCCATGACCTCGGCATGATGATCGCTCGTGCTGTGGAAACTCGCTAACCTGGGCGTGACGAACGCCTTCGCGATGCTGCGCCTGCTCCCCATGACCGACCGGGACAAGGACACAGAGATCCTGGCCCTGCGCCACCAGATCGCGGTACTAGAGCGGCAGCTGAACGGAAAACGAGTCGCCTTCACCGCAGGCGATCGAGCGCTCCTGGCAGCGCTCCTGAACGGCCTCCCGAAGAGTGTTCTTCGGCGTATGCGGCTGCTGGTGCGACCTGACACGGTCCTGCGCTGGCACCGTGACCTGGTCGCGTGCCTGCACGCCATCCGGTCCCGACCCCCTCGAGAAGGCCGACCGCGGACCGTCCGCTCCATCCGAGCCGTCGTCCTGCGCCTGGCCCGAGAGAACCCCACTTGGGGATATAGGCGCCTGCACGGCGAACTGCTTGTACTCGGAGTGAAAGTAGCCGCGTCAACCGTCTGGGAAATACTGAAGGACGCCGGCATCCCACCCGCCCCCGAACGGGCGTCGAGCACGTGGGCGGACTTCCTACGCTCCCAAAGCGACGCCTTTCTGGCCTGCGATTTCTTCGAAACCGTCACCCTGTCAGGAGCCCGACTCTACGTATTCGCGGTGATCGAACACGCAAGCCGCCGCATCCGCATTCTGGGCGCCACCGCGCATCCCAACGCGCCCTGGATAACGCAGACAGCCAAGAACCTCGTCATGGACCTTGAAGACCGCTGCAGCCGAGCGCGGTTCCTGATCCGGGACAGGGACGGCAAGTTCCCTGCCCTGTTCGACGCCATTCTCGCCGACGCCGGCATAGAGGTGGTCCTCAGCGGCGTACGCATACCGCGTATGAACGCGATCATGGAACGCTGGGTGGAGACCTGCCGACGAGAACTGCTGGACCGCACCCTCGTCTGGAACCACCGGCACTTTCTCCACGCTCTCCGCGAGTTCGAGCAGTTCTCCAACGAGCATCGGCCGCATCAGGGCATCGCCAACTCCCGCCCACTGCACACCCTCCCCGCACCCATCACCGATCCCGAGCAGATCAACCGCCTTGACATACGAAGACGCGACCGCCTGGGGGGCATCCTCCACGAATACCAACATGCAGCCTGACCTGCACGGATGAGCTTTTCGGCAAGGACAACGCCTGCGTGCGCGGATCGTGGCGCAGCCTAGTGAACCCCAGGGCGGCGTTCGCCTTCCGGTCGCCGCCGTGGTTGAGCCGGCGCGAGCTCCGGCGGCCCGAAGAGTACTCGACGGGGCTGACTCCGCAAAAGGCGGCAAACGATGCCTCGGTGTGCACTCGTTCGAGATCGTCCCCCATGGTGATCAGGAGCGTTACGGCGCTGTCCGGACCGATACCCACCGGTGCGAGCAACTGCGGGGCGTGAATCCAGGAGTGGCTGACAGGTTCAGCCGGAATGACACGAGCCGCGGTTTGTAGATGCTTGTGGCGCGGAATAGTGCACCTTCCGACGTCCATCTATTGTCGAAACTGTTCACGTTGTACGACAGCGTCCAGCGATCCCCTGCGGGCGTCGGCCTCCAACGCGGCGGTCCTTCGCGTGGCGAGCAAAACAGAGCAGCGCCGCACGGCGAACGCGGGCTCTGGGTCAGCTCAGTACTCAGTACTTCGTCAACCGTCCGGGCCGCTCGAAGTAGAAGCCTCTGGGCCCCTGCAGTTCACCACTCTCCCCAGGTGGTCCAGCAGCCGCGACACCCTTGACCAGCGCGCTGCCGTTGAGGACGCGCTTGCCGTCGAATTGGTGGCCGGTGAAGCCGAACATATGGGTTCCCCGGCCCAGCCGCAGCAGCCCCAAGGTGACGTGCGTCGCCGAGAGGGGCACACCGTCGGACACCAGTGGGATGGACAGGAAGAGGTTCTTCTTCTCGCGCGCCGCGGGACCGGTCCACAGCGCAACGGTCACCCGAGGCTCGTCCAGGTCTGGGATGCACCCGCGCACGTAGTACGGCTTGGCGACCGGGGTGGTGGTGTAGTGCCACAGCGCATCCGCGACGGCGCACTGCGTACGGAACAGCACGTCTGGGGAGACGGTGGCTAGCGGTTGACCCATGACGGGCACTTCTGCACCCCTCTGCAGTAGGCGGTGATCACACCGATCTTCCCCTTCGTGCCGGGGGCGGTGTAGCGGCCGTCGTCGGTCTTCTTGTCAGGTTTGCCGTCGAGGGCGGCGTTGATGAGCCTGCACGACGTGATGTTGTGCGGCCTGGAGAAGTGGATCCAACCCAGCTCCGAGTTGCCTGTACGCGTGGGGATGCGACGACCGTCCCAGTCCTTCTGCACACACTTCTCATGGGTGTTCCAGGACTCTCGCGAGTCCGCGGTGGACGGGACGGCGGCAAAGCCGAGAGCGGCGAGAGCCGCGGCGGCGGCGATAGTTCTTCTCAACGTTCCTCCTGGGCAAGATGCTGGTCACATCAGGGTTGTCCGTCAGAACGAGTGGCTATGAGCAGGGACTGACTAATCACCCGGTTGAGGGCGTGTCGGCCCTTTGCCTACTGGCGCGCTCACCACCGCGCAGCTACTCCTGCCGAGACACGGACGGACCAAGGCCGCGGGCAAAATGCTGAGTTCGTGGGTGAAGTACTCGCCGAACCGCTTGAGGTTCTCCGTAATCACTGGGGAGACCTGGGCTAGGTTGTCCGGCTCGATCTTCCAGCCCTCGCGTGGTGCAACTGAGCCTCGCGTCACTTGAAGCAGAAGGAGGCAGGGCATGCGGCAGCCAGCACGGGTACGCCCAGCCGCCACCCGAAAGGGCGAGCACACTGCTCCTGGACAGTCGCGCGCCGGGACCCCCCTTTCACGCAGGCCCCCGTCGGCACCATCAAACGGATCCCCTCAAATCACAGACGCCCCTATAACGGTGGATCACTGGATGCCGTTCTGACCAGGTTAAAGACCTCCCGGGCGGCATATCGCTTGAGGCATCGGATGATCTCACGTCGGGTTTTGCCCTCGTGGATGCGGCGTTCGTAGTACGCCTGGGTGCGGGGGTCGTGCCGAAGCCGGGTGAAGACGCATCAGCCGGCTCAAGGAAGCCCCCAGCGGGATGTCCGATTCGAAGGACTCGACATCCCGCTGCGCACACAGATCTCCGCCCTGGACAGCCGCCGCATCCCCGCGATGGCCGCCACCTGGACCACCGCACTCACCTCCCGCATCGCAGCCCTGACCTCAGACCTCGAAGGCATGGCCAAGGCCCGTGAGACCCTCGCCTCACACTTCAGCGGCCATGTCACCGACCTTCTGCAGCGCCTCGACCAGGCCAGCCGTTTTTCCACCTTCCCCGAGGGGGATGCCCCCTGGTCCGGGCAGAAGTTCCTCACCATCCGCTACAAGAAACCGGACCTGGCTGCCCTCACCGCCCAGATGCGCGAATCCGTCGATGCACTGGCGGGCAATCAGCGCACCCGCAGCCTCAAAGGCATCGACATCGTGATGCGCTGCCTCCTCGCAGCCGTCCCCCCGCGGGTTCAACGCCGAAGTCATGAAACCCAGCGCCTGGACCGCGTCCCCGTCGAGGAGATGAGCCGCTGCGGGAGGTTGTCAGGACGTAGATAGCGGCGAAGGCGCCGCTATGCCGGGCGAGATGTCCGCTTGAGAGGTCGGCCGACCGTGCGGGGGTCCAGACGGGGGCTCCATCGAAGATCCCCGGGGAGGATCCCCGCTGCTCGGGCCCGTATAGTCCAGCGGCTTGCCGTGGAGTAGGAAACCGCTTCAGCCCCCCACACCGCGCGCATCAACTTGAGCGGAGGAAGCGGAGCCTTCGGGCGCAGACGGCCTGTCCTCTTATCCCTCACCATCTTGCGTTGCGAAAGGGCAAACCTGTACAGCATGGCCACCTGACGGAGATGCTGCTCTCCGCGCTTCCGCGCCCCGAGCGGGCCGGCTACAAGACGAGCCATCTCCAGGTGGGGGCGCAAGTCATACGTGCAGATGCCCTCGGTGTAGTCCACGGACGGAACAACCAACCGCAGGATCTGAGAGATGGGCATCGCCGCGACTACGCTGGGCGTGAGGTGGTGAGGGGATTCCGCTCGGGCCGATTCCATCGTCAGCGCGCAGACATGATGGTCCCGACGGGAGAAATTCACGTGGAACTCCCACTCTTCGAATCCCGTCACACCTCCCACTCGCGCACCTTGACTCGTCGCATCCACCCAAGGGGGGGCCTGCGAGGGCCTTGGGTGGCGGCCGGGCCGTCTGGGGGCTTTCTCGGCAGGCTCGCCCCTTCCGGGCCTGCTGGCCTGCGCGATGATGCCGAGGACGTTGTGCTTTCGGGCTTCGCGCAGCCAGTTGTTGACGCAACCAAGACTCCGACTCCACACGGCTGCAACGACGTGTCGAGGCGGGAGCCCTCTGTTCACAGCGGCCTCGTACACCCCAGCGACCATCTGAGAGTGGGCCTCTCCCCCTCCTCGCGGACGCCCGGACCACGAGTTGTCGAGTTCCCGTGCAAGTTCAGGGCCGAGGTTCGCCGCAGTGCTTGCGACGGCAAGCATCCGGTCGCCTTCCAGCCGGAACCACTGCGTGCCCTCCGTGGGCAAAGGCTCCGCGCCTTCGGAGCAAACAGTCAGTAAGCAGGCCCTCAAGATGCCGTGCTGGCCCGGCCTGAAGCCGATCGTCACCAGCAGGCCCGCGAGTCCTGGCACCCCTCGAAGCTCCACGCCGAAGGTTTCATCGTCCGCGGAGCCTTCGCCACCAGGCATCACCTGCACGTCCACTCGCTCATCCCCTCCGCGACCTTTACCAATTCTCGCCTAGTGAGGAGGCTTATGGAGGACGCAGCATGCCACCTAGGTTCGTCATGCCCCGGCCGGGCTCCCACCAATGACCTCTCCTCCGGAGTTCCACATGTCGAACCCCTCATCGTCCCCCCAGCGTTCTCTCCTACCACCTCTGGTGCGCGCCGGGCAGATCATCTCCCTCGGCCTCGGCATCGCCTTCGGCAGCATGTCCCTCTACAACCTGTTGACCACCCCGTCCATCGCCGCTGCTGCCTGGGCGGCGCTCTGCGGAGTTGGTATGAGCGTGTGGGACAAGCTCCTCACGTACGGCACGGCGCTGCAGGCGACCACAGAGCCCGAGAGGGAGTGAGCCCCTTGGGGTCCGGGAGCACATGCTCGCTCCTCTACGCGGCAGGGGGCGTGGGACTGTCGAGGGTGGGTGATCTTCTCGTGATCCTGCGCAACTTTTGTGTCCGCCTGGTCATGGCTGAACTACAAGCCGACGATGACGGCGGGCAGCCTCATCGGTCTCTCGACTCCTCAGGTGCAGGCGCCAGCGTTCCATGGGCTCCCCGTGATGCTCTGCGACGAGTGGCTGCGTACGAATGAGGTGTCCGACGCAGACCTCGGACCAAGATCCGGACCAGGAGCGGACCAACTCCGCTCCTAACCATGGACATTCCCTCGTTTCCGCAGGTCAAATCGCTAGGAGACCGTGTACCACCAGCAGACGAAGAACCTTCTGGTCTCCTACTCGCCGAAGAAGCTCGGCTTCTTCTAGAGGAACGAGAAAAGGCGCCTGAGCTGGGCTTCTGCCCGCCAGGCGCCTTCTACTGGTCCTCCCAACGCTGCCACTTCCTAGCCGCGCGTGTCCTTGGCGGGCGTCTTGAGGCCCCGGACGGGCGGGGGCCCGTGATCGCCGTGTTGCGGTCCGGTTGCCGCCTTCTGCATCTCTTCGTCGAGCGCCATGGCCGCGGTGACCAGAGCGAGGTGCGTGAATGCCTGCGGGAAGTTTCCGAGCTGCTCTCCCGAGGGGCCGATCTCCTCGGCGAAGAGGCCGACGTGGTTGGCATAGGTGAGCATCTTGTCGAAGGCGTGACGAGCCTGGGTGAGCCTGCCACTGCGGGCGAGTGCCTCGACGTAGAAGAAGCTGCACAGGTTGAAGGTGCCCTCCGAGCCGCGCAGGCCGTCCGGGGATGCCTTCGGGTCGTAGCGGTAGACCAGGCTGTCGCTGACCAGCTCCTCCTCCATGGCGTCCAGGGTGCTGATCCAGTCCGGATCGTGGGGCGACACGAAGCCGACCTTGGGCATGAGCAGGAGCGAGGCGTCCAGTACGTCGGTGTCGTAATGCTGCACGAATGCCTGGCGCTTGGGGTGCCAGCCCCGTTCGATGATCTGTCGGAAGACCGTGTCCCGCACCTCGGTCCAGCGAGCGACATCGGCGGGGCGGGAGAACTCGTGCGCCGCGCGGATGCCGCGGTCGAACGCCACCCACGTCATCAGGCGGCTGTAGGTGAAGTTCTGACGGCCGCCGCGGGTCTCCCAGATGCCTTCGTCAGGCTGGTCCCAGTTGTCGGCGAGCCAGTCCAGGACGTCACTCAGCGCCTTCCAGCCGCGGATCGCACCGATGTCACCACCCACGATCAGGGCGTCCGACGCCTCGCCGTAGATGTCGAGTTGCAGCTGGCCGGACGCCGCGTTGCCCGCCCGTACCGGACGGGATCCCTGGTAGCCCTCCAGGTGGTCGAGGCGCTCCTCGACCAGATGGGGATCGCCGTCGACGCGGTACATGATCTGCAGGGGGTCCGCCGAGGAGAAGCCTTCGGGGTTGATGCGGTCTCGCAGCCAGCGGCGGAAGGCGAACGCCTCTTCTTTGAATCCCAGGTCGATCAATGCCCTGACGGACAGCGACGCGTCACGGATCCAGGTGTAGCGGTAGTCCCAGTTGCGCTCACCGCCGGTCTGCTCGGGCAGCCCCATGGTGGCGGCGGCGATGGGTGCCCCGGTGGGCGCGTACGTGAGCAGTTTGAGCGTGATCGCCGAGCGGTTCACGATGTCCTGCCAGCGGCCCCGGTAGGTGCAGGAACGCAGCCACGACAGCCAGAAGGCACGACACGTCTCGAACGCGTCGACGCTCCCTTCGAGCGTGGGGTGGGGCGGGGCGGGTTCTCCGGCGGCTGTGCTGGTCAGCACCACGGCGGCCGCCTGTCCGGCGGACAGGGTGAAGCGGGCCGTGATGTCGTCTCCGTCCGAGCGGAGCGTGACGCCGGCGGTGGATTGCAGATGCAGGTCTCTGCCGGGGCCGTGGAAGAGCACGGAGTGGTCATCGGTCGTCGAGAGCGTGTGCGTGGCACGGCCGTAGTCGAAGCGGGGCCGGCAAGCGAGGGCGAAGGGCACGCTGCCCCGTACGACGCGTGCGATCCTCACCAGAGTGTGTCCGTCCGCCGGGGCGGAGGAGTCGATGGGCACCATGAAGTCGGCGACTTCACCGACTCCCCCGGGCGCCATGAAGCGGGTGATCAGGATGGCCGTGTCGGACAGGTAGAGCTGCCGGACCGTCATGTCCTCCCCGTCCGGGACCTCCGCGGCGAGACGGCAGTGCCCTCCGCGTTCGCTGTCCAGGAGCGAGGCGAAGACGCTGGGTGAGTCGAAGCGGGGGGTGCACCACCAGTCGATGGTTCCCCCGGACGAGATGAGGGCGGCGGTCTGGAGATCGCCGACCATGCCGTGATCCGCAATGGGCGGGTACTGGTTCACAATGCCTCCCAGTCTGGTCCGACACACTGCGGCGACACGGACCGTCGCATGCCGGCGATGTGTCCACGCCAGCGTTCCGCGGTGCCCCACCCGTCGCCTCACCCACGGAGGGTGAAACCGTGAACGTGCCGATCTCCGCAATGGCTGAGTAGCCGCTACCTCCGGCGAAGGGCCGCGGACGTCAGTGTCGGTCGGCGGTGAGGTGGGGCGTGAGTGGGCCTTGCCGGTCAGGCCGCCGGGTGACCGGCCCGAGGTCCGCGAACACGACTGCCTCCCGCCACCCCAGCAGGTATTGGGTCCCTGCCTGCGAATTCCGCGGCACGCTCACGCGATCGGTGCCCCATCGGCAATGTCTGCCGCAGCCCGTACGAACTCGCGGACGCTCTGTGCGGTGTTCCCTTCCCGCCAGACCGGCCCCCGCTCAATCGGCTGTGCGTCGTGCAGCGGCACATAGACGACATCCGGCCGCGGATAGTAGCGCCGGGAATGTTCTCCGACCGGCAGAACGCCCTTTCCCATCGCCACCAGCGTGAGCATTTCGGAGAACGATCCTCCGGTCGGCCCCTTGGGAACTGGCCTGCCGGAAGGGGTGCAGTCCGGTGTGCGATCCCGCTTGAACCCCGCTGAGGTCACCTCCGGATACTGCACCACGGGGTGTTCAGCGAGCACTTCGAGCGACACCGACTCCTCGCCAGCGAGCGGATGCCCGGCCGCGGCGGCGAGCACTCGCTTCTCCGTCAGCAGCACCGGCCCACAGGCCATCCCGTCAAACGGGTACGAGGCGATGAGGACGTCTATCGAGCCGTCGAGCAGGCTCGCGCGGGAGTTGGACAGCTGCACCTCCCGTACATCGACCCTGCAATCGGGGTGGCGCTCGCTGAACAGGCCCACCACCTTCAGGAGTGCGGGTGCCGTCCACTCGCCGAGGAAGGCGACCCGCAGCACTCCGGTGACACCACGACTGGCATCGGTGGCCCTTCGTAGCGCCTCCTCCATTCCGGCGACCAAGGGCATCAGGTCATCGGCCAACTGCCGCCCGACCGTAGTGAGTCGAACCGTTCTGCTGGTCCGCTCGAACAGCATGCCGCCGACCCGTCGTTCAAGCTTCTTGATCACCTGGCTGACCCGCCCGGTCGTGACGCACAGGCGCTCGGCGGTGCGGCCGAAGTGCAGCTCCTCGGCAAGCGTCAGGAAAGTCTCGATCTCCACCCGCTCCAGCATGAGCCCCCCGTTCGTTGAATCAGGCTCAACGATCGTATTCCGATCCCGCCTTGATGACGGACTCCTCTCCAAGGGATCGTGAACAGCGCCCACCCGGACTCCACCGTCGAAGGAAACCCCGTGAACAACGTCTCGGACATCACCACCGGCCCGGCCCCGACCGAAGAGCCCCGGCGGCAGCACAGCCACCCCGCAGGAAGCCTCGGCGCCCAGCCCGGACGGCCCTCGCTGCACGTCAAGGCGTTCGACCACCTGGTCCTCAACGTCGAGGACGTCGAGCGGTCCCTGGACTTCTACACCGGGCTCCTCGGTCTGGAACCAGTACGCGTTGCACAGTGGCGAGCCGGCGAGATCCCGTTCCCGTCGCTGAGAGTCACCGATGAGACCATCATCGACCTGTTCAGTCGCCCTCGGGGACAGTCCAACGTCGACCACATCTGTCTCACCGTGGAGCCGCTGGACTGGGAGGAGGTCATCGCTTCGGGGGCCTTTACCGTCCTCGAAGGTCCCGTCGACCGCTTCGGCGCACGGGGCAACGCCACATCGATCTACGTGCAGGACCCGGACGGCAACACCGTGGAACTCCGCTGGTACCCGCAGGACGCCTCAGCCTGACAGCGCTCAAGCTGGGGGACGCGTCCGCCAGGCCCGGGCGAAGAGTTCGGGCAGGGGGCCGGCGACGGGCCGGGAGCAGACCTTGCGTCCGATGACCCGGACTCCGAGCAGCCCGGCCTTCCAGGTCTCCATCGGAGGGTAGAACTTGTCCCCGCCCGCCCAGTCGCCGGGCAGGAACACTCCCCGCCCGGCCCGGGCCCTGCGGTCGGCGACCACCAGACCGGCCTCGACGAGTGCGGCCGCAACGGCCTTGTGGTGCGCGGGAGTCCACCGGTTGAAGCGGCGGATACGGCGGGCGGTGGGCACGGGCAGGGCGAGCAGCTGCAGATACAACGTGGCGGCGTCCGTATCCAGGCCGGTGGTGGCGGCCACCTCCTCGACCACCTCTGGTGCGGACAGCCGCGGATCACTCTCGTAGCCGCCCGGCGGCAGCGCCCCCTCGGTGATGCGCTGCACGATCCGCTCGAACTCGGGACCACGCAGCCGGCGGACCAGCGCCAGATGCGAGTCCGCCACGTCGATCACAGCCTCCAGGCGCCGCGAGCGCTCGTCGGCCCCGTAGCGGCCGGGCCGGAAGTACACGCCGGGCGCCTCGCGCTCACCTCGCCGGTCGAACCCTGCCTCGGACACGACGACCAGGCCGTCGTCCAGCGTGGGGTGGGCAAGCGGCTCGGCGGCGTCCAAGTAGGGCAGGGCGCCGGGGAAGCCCGGCAGCAGTTCCGCCACGGTGCGGCCGCGCAGGCTGCGGCCGCGGGCGGAGAGCAGCAACTCCGGGTGGGCCAGGCGTTCGCGCAGCAGCCGTAGGGTCTCGGGGACACCCCGGCGTACGGGATCTCCTTCTGGAAGCTCGGCGTACACCCAGTCGACGGCGTCGCACACCACTACGAGCAGCTCCCTGAAACGGAAACCCTCGTCGCCCTCCCAGCCGCCGCCGCTGATGCTGTTCATCCGCAGCCGGGTGTCAGGGTCGCGGGTCAGCCGCGGCTCGCGCGCGGGATCGGCGAACACGGCGCACACGGCTGCCGGGGCCATCCGTACATCGCTGTGCTCGGCGGCGACGGCGAGCGTCGTCTCGGGCACGGCGGGGCGTACGCCCTGTTGCCTGCGCCAGGCCTCGGCGATCCGCTCGGCGAGCGCCATCTGCCCGCCCTCCAGCCACAGCTGCCCGGGGTCCGCGGGCAGTACGTCGGCCAGCAGGTCGAGGCGCTCGGCCACCCGCAGGGCCGCCAACTCCCGCTCACCGGCCTCGGCTTCGGACTGCTTGAGTCCCATCACCTTGCGCGCCTCGGCATCGAGGCCCCCGTACCCGTACTTCACATTGGGCATTCCGGCGAGCAGCAGCGCGGCCCCGGCCCGGCTCAGCCCGGTCCGCTCGGCGAGCACCGCGGCCGCCGCGCGGTCCCAGGGCGCGGGGCCCTTCTGCCGTACGAGGTGCACGAGGCGTCGCAGTCGGTCAGGTGTGTCCCAACCGGCTGCGGGCACCGGCTCGGTGGCCGTGATCCGACCGAGGGCCGGCGGCTGCGCGGCGCCGCTGCGCAACTCGACGAAGCGCTGCCCTTCCCGGCCGGCCCCGAGCCCGTGCAGCGCGACCACCGCACCCTCGTGGGTCCGAGTGGCATGCGTGTCCTTGTCGGCGAGTTCGAGGACGCCCGTACGCATCCGGACGCGAACCTCCGGGTCGGCAAAGGGAGTTTCGGCCCATACATCCAGCATCGCCAGCTGGACCGCGCGCAGATGGTCCTGCACGTGGAAAGAGCTCGCCCGCAGGGCCACGGCACCGCACCGGCCGATGAACCGGTACCAGTTCCAGCCCCGATACCGCGCGGGCGCCTCCTCACCACTCCCGGTCAAGTAGCCGCCGACCTCGGTGAACATGGCGAGCGTGCCGGGGCTCCAGTATCCGGAACCTTCGATGAAACCGTCGAGGGCGTGGGCGATCCACTTCTCGTCGAAGGGCTGTGCGGGGCGTATCGGGGTGTGGGGCATGCGGCCATCCTGCCGGATCACGTGCCTGCCGTTCGCCGGTGCCGGGGCACGCGCGGTTTCCTTGCTGCATCCCTTCCGCTGCTGGGCACAAGGGGCGTGTGCGGTCCGAGAACAGCTGGGTGTACACACAACCCGGCCGGGGCCTGGACTGCTTGTGTTGAGGTGGCCGAGGCTGTCGGACCGCCGGGACCGACCCTTGTGGGTAGTCGGGGACGTCACCGGCCAGGATGCGAGCTGCGCGGTCCTCGAGACCTGCTCGCTGAAGAACGTACCTGCGGCCCGCCGGTCTGGGGCCACGGCTCAGGCCGACTTCTGGCCAAGTATGCGAAGGCAACCGCGCCGGCCTTGGGATTCACCTTCGACGGGGGCTCGTTTGTACGGCATGGCCGACTGTATGCCAGGCGCCTATGCCCCCTCAGCACAACGGCCGCGTCTCGGGTACGCGCGGCAAGCGGGCAGGCTCCTCCTCCTCCTTCGGGTCACGTTCACGTCCGGACTCGTCAGCCGCGCCTTCGCGGCACCCCTGCTGAACAGGTGCGATGGACAGAGGTGAAGGGATTGTCCAAGAACGCCCGGTTGCAGTTCACCACCCCTGGAGTATCACGTTCCGCGCATGAGTGAATACGGAGCGTTCCGTTCTCTCGCCCCCGCTTCTCGTGAGCCTCGACGAAAGGGCATAGGCATGCCTTCGGCCATGCGTAAGAAGACGAACACCCCAAGGGCCCGGCGGTTGGCCGCTGTCGCCGTCGCGCTGGGCAGCTGCTTGGCGCTCGCTGTCCCGGCGGGAGGTGCCGGCGCGGTGCCCGCCGACCCTGTGCCGACCGTCTTCTTCGGCGACTCCTACACCGCCAACTTCGGCATCACCCCCGTGAACAACCAGGACAGCGAGAAGGGCTTCTGTTTCCAGGCCACGGAGAACTATCCCGCCGTCGCCACCCAACGCCTCAAGGACGAAGGCATCACCCTCGATGTCCAGTCGGACGTCTCCTGCTCAGGCGCACTCGTCCACCACTTCTGGAACGAGCAGCAACTACCCTTCGGCATCGGGGCAGTCCCGGCGCAGCAAGACGCCCTCAAGGCCGACACCCGCCTCGTCGTGGGCAGCATGGGTGGCAACACGCTGGGATTCACCAGCATCATCAAGCAGTGCTCCGACGAACTCCGCCAACACCCTCTGCTGCCCGGAGAGCCGGTGGACCCGGACAAGCCGGGCGGCGAGTGCCGCGACTTCTTCGAGTCGGAAGACGGAAAGGCATGGCTGGACGACCGGTACCAGCAGGTCGAAGGGGACCTGGAGCAGATGCTCCAGCGCATGGGCTACTTCGCCCCGGACGCCGAGCGTGTCCTGGTCGGCTATCCCAGGCTCGTGCCCAAGGACCCCTCCAAGTGCCTGACCCCGGCCCCCGGCCAGACAGAACTGCCGTTCGCCGACATCCCCGAGGACGCGCTGCCGGTCTTGGACCAGGTGCAAAAGCGCCTGGATGACGTCATGAAGCAGGCCGCCGCGGATGACGGCGCCGACTTCGTGGACCTCTACGATCACACCGGGAGCAACACGGCGTGCGACGGTGCCGATCGGGGCATCGGCGGCATGCTGGAGAGCTCCAAGGTCGAACTCGGCCAGCCGGTCCCGTGGTACGCACATCCCAACGAGAAGGGCCGCGACATCCAGGCCAAGCACGTGGCCACCAAGGTCGGACACATCCTCGACCGGTAAGAGGCACAGCCTCCCCTGCTGGAGACCGGTCCTGCGCCCTTGCCGCGCGCGGGTCCGGTTCTCACCGGCCTGCCGCCCGCACTCATCGTCACCGCGGAGGCAGACGTCCTGCGCGACGAAGGCGAAGCCTACGCCGCCAAACTCCGCACCGCGGGCGTCCCCGTCCGTGCCGGCCGCCACACCGGCATCATCCACGACGTCGTCGTGCTCAACGCCCTGCGCCCCACCCACGCTGCCGGCCGGCTGGGCCGGTGCGCTCGGCAGCGTGGGAGGCATCACCGACGAACCGCAGCGCTCTCGGTACGTGGGCGGGCTCAGTCGACCCACGGACAGCGCACCGAGCCCTTGTCGCGTCTCCCCCGAATACCGCAGGATCCGAGTACGTACCTGTTGCCAGCTGTCCGGGCCGACGCGCAGCCGATGCGACTCACGCCACTGCCTGATCCAGACCAGCCGCCGGCCGTCGGAGCCGCCGGCCGCGTACAAGTGCGCTGCGGCATAACTGGTTTGGCCCCAAGGCGGGCGCCAGAGCCTTTCGGGGTAATGCAGGTTCGTTTCCTCACTCTCCATACGGGTGAAGCACCGGTGCCCTTGGCGCGTAGTGGGCAATAAGGCCACGGCATGTTCCGATCCCGCCCGGCAGAAAGACTTCTCGATGCGTTTTCGTTCCGCCTTCACAGCCGTTCTCGGCGCCGCCCTGCTCCTGGCCGTGAACCCCGCTTCCGCCTCCGCCGCAACCGGCCAGTTCCGCTACGACTACGTCACCGACGAGGGCTACGACGTCACCGGCTTCCTCACCGACCCGCCCAACGAGCAGTGCCTCACCCTTCCCGGCGTCGGCCAGGACAACCCCCAGCCCGGCCACTCCCCCAAGAACCGCACCGACGCCTGGGCCACGGTCTTCAGCGAGCCCGACTGCCAGGGCGCTTTCTTCAAGCTCCGCCCGCACACCGGCGGCGCTTCGGAGCGACTGAAGGTGCGCTCGGTCGTCTTCGACTGAGCGCGTTCTCATCCGCCGATGTCTCCTCAGGGCCGACTCGCCGCCAGGGCGGGCGGCCCCGGGAGCGGGCGCCAACGCCTGCCCGCTGTGAACCGCTGACGACATCACCGCCGGGCGACGATGACCGCCGCCACCTTGGCGGGCCGCTGCGGGGCGGCGTGGGAGTCGGTCCAGATCGCGCCGGGGGCTACGCAGTTGACCTGGATGCCGTCGGCCGCCACCTCCTTGGACAGCCCGACCGTCATGGCATCCACGCCGTCATGTCGCCGATGGCTCGGCGGGCGCACAGCAGGTAACCCAGGACGTCGATCTCCAGAGCCTGCCGCATCCCCTTCGGATTGCCGCTGGCCGACGGTCCGACCGGCCCGCTCACGACTGGACAGCCCTCGCCCGACACCACGGCCTTCGACGCGCCACCGCCAACCATGCGCGAGCCCGTCAGCGCGGCCGAGTTTCAGGCGCCCACAGGTTGCCAGGTCTGCTCGGTCATCCCTCCTCGGCCGACCGGAAACGTGGCCGGCCGTCCGCGGCCCGTGCCATGGATTGCCATGGCGGATCCAGCATGTCCCGGACCAGCGCGTCGATGAAGGCGACCTGCTCCTCGTCCAGATAGTCCCGGAATCCGCCGACGACACCGCGTCGCGTCTTGTACGACTCCGGGTCGCCGGGGACGGACGGCCGCAGCTTCTCCGAGCGCAGTGTGTCGTCGCGTTCCATGGCCCGCATCGCGTCGAACCGGGCGTACTCCGCCGCCACCCGCAGCGTCGCGGGTTCCGTGGCCCCGGGCAGGCCGCAGAAGTCCAGGATGCGGGCGAGTTCGCCGGTGGTGTCCGCGCTCAGGCGCTCATAGGAAGAAAGCATGAAGGCGGCCGGTGTGTGTTGCTGGGCCTGCCAGATGTTCCAGAATTCCAGGCAGGTGCGTACGCTTCCGACGTCCTCGGACAGGAATTCATCGAGGGTTCCGGTGTAGGGGTTTCCCTCCCGCCGCGTCCGCTGGAAATAGTGGGACACGGCCACGTCCCGGATGTCCCGGACCAGCAGCACGACCTTGCGGTCCCGGTAGAACCCCTTGTCCGACGACAATTCGCCGGGTGCCCGCCACGCCACCTGGTCGTCGTGCCAGAAGACGATCCGGGGAACGCCGGGGTCGGCCGCGGTGAAATGTGTCAGGTCCAGGTCCCGGCACATCTCCATCGGAAGACGGTGCGCTTCCGAGATGGCGCGGGCCAGCAGAACCCGCAGCCAGGTACGGCCGCATTTGGGAAACGAGACAACGTAGATCTCCCCGTCCGCATCAACTGTCGGAGAACTCCGTTGTGCAGGCGCCGCGTTGTCAGGAGTCACAGCTCGGCATTGTCTCGGGCTGCCCGACCGGTGACAACAGGGCCTCGTACGGCCGGGAGGACATCGGTCCACGCCGCCGAGGGCTACCCCTCTCCTCCCGCAGGGCACCCGCGACGGACCTCCGTGGTGACGATCAGGACAGCTTCGTCCGACGCAATGTGTGGAGGCGGGTCATCACGGCGCCCGCCGCATCCCTCACCCGCGCACCCCTGTCACATCCACCACAGGGAGCAATTCTTTCCGGACGAACTTCGGCGCTTTTCTGCGTGGTGGCGCGAAAGCCTGGAATTTTCGACGGTGGCGCTTTTGCGGCGGCTTCCCGAAGTCCTTTCTTCGGCGTGACGTCCGTTGGGTAGCCCCATGTCCGACCGGCGGCGAGAGCCGTCCGTTCGTCACGGATGAACCCATCGAAGGAGTGATCGCATGGAGCAGCCGGAGATCGAGCAGGTCACCGAGGAACTTCCGGAGTTCGGCCTGATGATCGACATCCCCAGCGAGGACTGAGGCACTCGACCCGTCCGCGTATCAGCACAGGGTGCGTGGTGGTTCGTCCGCCACGCACCTCCGCGACCGAGCAACGACGGAGGCCGGAACGTGCTTGTGCCCCCTGACGCCGTGGCCGCCCGCCGCGCCGAGGACGCCCTCTGGCACACCACCGACGCGGTGCTGCGCAGGACGGGAGCGGGCGGGTCCGCACCGTTCCGGCACCCTGCCCGCAAGGCCGCCGCCCATCAGGCCGGCGCGGAACCGCCGCCGCTGACCGCATCACCGGAGCGCACGGCCTCGGCCGGCGAGCCGCCGGCAGCCGTTCCCCCGCCCCGTAAGGCCGCCGGCCGCTGGGCGGTCGATCTCGCCGACCCGGCACCCCACCTCGCCGCGGCGGTCGGCCGGGCACTCGCCTCGCTCCCGCAGGGGCGGGAAGCGAAGACGGGTACGGAGGGGCCGGGCGCCGTCGTCCGGGCCTGGGAGCCCGAGCAGGCCGCCGTACTGGCCGAGACCGCCGAGCGGCTTGATGAGGTGTGGCCGACGATGCTGGCCGAACTGCAGGAAGGTGTACGGCAGATCGCCCTGCTGGCCGGGCGCGCCATCGATGGTTTCACCGACTTCACCACGCACGGCGCCGTGTTCGTCAACGCGTCCCGGCTGACCGTGGGGCGTACCGGCCTGCCCGGCTGGGTCCGGCTGGCCGACGCCCTGGTCCACGAAGGCACCCACACCCGGTGCAACGCCGCTGCCTTCAGTACCCCCTTCCTCGTGTCCGCCACGGGTTCGGGCACCTCCGTCATGACCCCGCTACGGCCGGATCCCCGGCCGCTGACCGGGCTCTTCCAGCAGACGGTGGTCCTGGTCCGCCAGACGATCCTGTACCGGCTGATCCACCAGGAGGCGCCGCTGTCGGACCTGCAGCGGGAGGCCGTGGCCGAGCGCCGGGCCCGGCTGCTGGAGAAGGCACTCCAGGGCGTCGACACGCTCGGTCGCCACCGCACCACCCTCACCCCCGCCGGTGAGGCCGTGCGCGCCGAGGCGGCCGACGTGCTGGCGGCGGAGGCCGCGCGGGAAGAAGCGCGTACGGGGCGGCTGTCGGGAGGCCGTGCGTGAGCGTCTTCGCACCGACGGCCTGGGCCCCGGAGGTCTTCGCCCCGTGGCCGCACACCCCAGGCGCGCTGCTGGCCCGCGTCGCCGCCCGGTCGACGGCCTTCGACGCGAGCGGCGCCGGGGGCGGCGCCTCTGTCCTGATCGGCAGCGCAGCGGGCACGACCGCCGCCGATGTCGGGCGGCGCGCCCGCGGCGAACTGATGGAACGTATGGGCAACGTGCTCGCCGGACGGGCCGCTGAAGCCGAGGCCGAGGCGGAAACCGGAGCGGGCGGCGGACGGCCGTCGGCGGCGGGCGCCGGGCTGGTCCGAACCTGCGACTGGTTCGCGCTGCGCCGCAGCGGCGTCCCTGCCGCCGACCCCGCGGATCCCGCCACCGGTCCTGTCGACGGGTCCAACCGCGGTGTCCCGGCACGCGGGGTGCGGCAGCTCTGGTGCCGGGGCCGGGCAGCAGGCTCCGGTGAGGACAGCTGGGTACCGGCGGGCGCCGCGTTCCTCCAGCACCGCCCCCCGCCGGGCTGCGCGGCCACCCACCGGGCCGGGTCGACCGGTGTCGCCGCCCACCGGAGCCCGGACGCGGCGGCAGCGCACGCCGCGTGGGAGATCCTGGAACGCGATCTGGTACGCCGCAGCTGGTACGACCCGCTCCACTACCCGCCGGTGCCGTTCGACGCCCGCGGCGCGCTGCCGCCCGGTGCGAGCGAACTGCGGGCCCTGCTCCATCGCGAGGGCCTGGAGGCCACCGCGCTCGCCCTCCCCGCCCCCACGGGCACCGGGGCCGTCGCCGTCTGTGTGCACGGGCCGGATCGCACACGTCAGACGTTCGGAGCCCGCTGCGGCCCCGCCCACGACCTTCCGGAGACGGTGGCACGGGCCTGCTGGGAGGCGCTGATGGTCCGCTGGAGCATGATCGCGCCGGTCGCTGTCCGCGCCTGGGAGCATCTGGCACGCACCGGGGACCCACGCACCGGGCTGGACCACGCCCTGTGGACGTTCCATGCCCAGGACGCGCTGACGCACTGGGCCGGACCGGCCACCGCCCTCCGCGCCCCTCCTGTCCCGGCCTCGCGGCCCGCCCGAGACCCCGGTCCGGTCGCGCTGCTGGCCGCGCACACCGGGCGCGAGGTGATCATCGTCGACCGCTGCGCGGGCCCTCCGGCGGACGAGGGCCTGACCGTCGTCCGGCTGATCGCCCCAGGAGCCTCGCCCCTGCCGGCCCGCCCCGTACCCGGCCAACTCCCGCACCCGTTCGGCTGATCGCCCCGGCAAGGCCCGTACGAAACAGCTCCGCCGCGTCCCCGGCCGCCCATGACCACCGTCCGTGCCCTGTCCGCTCCTGCACCGGGAGGACCTCATGTCCGCGCTCCCGCACGACACGTCGGCACAGCCCTCGTACGCCGCGCTGTTCGCCGACCGGTACGACGACTGGTTCGCCGCGTCGACCACGGACTCCACTGTCGGCTTCCTGGCGGCTCTCGCCAAGGAGGGGCCGCCCGGCCCCCTGCTCGAACTGGGCAGCGGCACCGGCCGGGTGGTCCTGCCACTGGCCGCGCTGGGTCTGACCGTCGAAGGGCTCGACGCCTCCCCCGAGATGACGGCCCAGCTGCACGCCAAGCCCGGCGGCGGCGCGATCAGGGTGGCGCTCGGCGACTTCGCCGCGCCCCCGGACCCCGCGGACACCGGGCGGTACGCGCTCGTCTACACGGCCGGGGGCACCTTCGCCGAGCTCGACACCCAGGAGGCTCAGCGCCGCTGCCTCGCCTCCACCGCCCAGCGGCTGAGGCCCGGCGGACGCTTCGTGCTCGACGCGCATCTGCCCGAGGCGCTCGCCACCCTCGGCAGCGGCACACAGCCGGTGGACACCCCGGGTGGGGGCTTCGTGCTCCGCACCCGCACGCTGCACCCCGCCCGCCAGCAGTACACCTCCGACTACGCGGTGCTCGACGACGGCAGGATGCGCCACGTACGCGTCTCCTTCCGCTACTTCTCCCCCGGAGAGCTCGACCTGCTGGCGGAATTGGCGGGCCTGCGGCTGGTACGGCGTACCGGCGGCTGGTCGGGACGGCCGCTGACCGACTCCTGCACCCACCACGTCTCCGTGTACGAGCTGCCCGCATGACCGCCGCGAGCGCATCGCGAGACCCCGGGCGCTACATCGCGGACAACCACCGGCTCTGGCAGCAGTGGACTCCGCTCAAGGCCGCCTCCGACGACTACGACCTCGACGGTTTCCGTGCGGGCGGCAACCGGATGCGGCCGCTGGAGCGGGACGAGGTGGGCCCCGTCGAGGGCAGATCCCTGCTCCATCTGCAGTGCCACGTCGGCCTCGACACCCTGTCCTGGGCCCGGCTCGGCGCCCGCGTCACCGGGGTGGACTTCTCCTCCCGCGCCGTGGAGATCGCCACCGGCCTGGCCGCCGACGTCGCTCCGGACGCCCGCTTCGTCGAAGCCGACGTCCTCACCCTGCCGGACGTCCTCACCGGCAGCTTCGACATCGTCTACACCTCCAACGGAGTCCTGGGCTGGCTCCCCGATCTGCGTACCTGGGCCCGTGTCGTCGCGCACTTCCTCGCCCCCGGCGGCTTCCTCTACCTCTTCGAGTTCCACCCGTCCGCCTGGATGCTCGACACCGCTATCGAGGACCCCGAACTACGCCTTCGCTACTCCTACTTCGGCGAGCCCGCCCCCCTGGCCTTCGAGTACCGCAGCCCCACCTCCGTACCCGAAACCCGCATCCCGGACGTCGAGTACGTCTGGGGGCACACCATGGGCGATCTGATCACCGCCCTCGCCGACGCCGGGCTGCGGGTGGACTTCCTGCACGAATGGCCTTTCGTGGGCTGGCGCCTGCTGCCGTTCATGGAACGCGACCCGGACGGCTGGTGGAGGCTGCCCGGAGCGCTCCCGGCGATGCCGCTGACCTTCTCGCTGCGCGCCTCCAAGCCCGCAGGGCCCAGTCGCCCGTGACACCGCCACCGCCACCCACCGCCCGGAGGACCGTCGCATGCGCATCGCCTACCTGCACTCCGGCAGCATCCCGTCGGTCTACGCCAACGGCGTCCACGTCATGCGCATGTGCGACGCGCTGGCCGACGCCGGGCACGACGTGCGCCTCTACGCCCTGCGCGGCGAGATGACCTCCGACGACGTCCATGCCTACTACGGCACCCGCAACCGTTTCCCCGTACGGACCTTCCCGATGCCCCGGCTGCCGCTGCTCGGCCCCTGGCTGCGCGCCTGGCAGGTGCGCCGCGCGATCCGTCGCGACGGTGTGCCCGACGCGGTGTACGGCCGCGACCTGCGCGCACTCGTGGCCGCCGGCGGCCTGGCGCCAAGCGTCTACGAAACCCACCTGTTGTGGGACAGCCGTCGGGAGCGGGCGGTCGAACGCCTGCTGCTGCGCAGCCGGTCCTTGCGCGGTGTCGTGTTCGTCTCGCAGGCACTGGCCGACGACTACGCGCGCGCCTTCCCCGCGCTGCGCGCCGCCGGCGGACCGGCACAGGTCACCGCGTCCGACTGCGCCGACCCGCCCCCGCCCGGACCGGCCACCGTTCTCCCCGGGCGGCCGGACGCGCTCAGGATCGGTTACGTCGGCCATCTGTACCCGGGCCGCGGCACCGACATCATCCTGGCGCTCGCCGACCGGATGCCGGAGGCCGACTTCCACGTCGTCGGCGGCACCGAGGCCGACCTGGAGCACTGGAGACAACGCACCGACCAGCCCCACCTGTACTTCCACGGCCACCGTCCGCCCGCCGGACTCCACCCGTACTACCGGGCGTTCGACGTCGTGCTGGCCCCCTACCAGCAGCGCGTGGCCTGCGCGCAGGGCGTCGGGGACATCAGCCGATGGGTCTCGCCCATGAAGCTGTTCGAGTACATGTCCCACGGGCTGCCCGTGGTCTCCTCCGACCTGCCCGTGCTGCGCGAGGTCATGGCCGACGGCGTCAACTGCCTCCTCGTGTCACCCGACGACATCGACGCGTGGGAACGGGCGATCCGCCGGCTCGCCGCCGACCCGGACCTCCGAGCGGCTCTGGGGGCTGAGGCCCGCCGCCAGTTGCTGGCCACATACACCTGGCGGCACCGCGCCGACCGCGTGCTGGCCCCGTTCGCCGGGCCGCGCCCGGCCGCCGAGCCGGCCGCCCGTCCGGGGAGGCGCTGATGCGCGCGCTGGTCACCGGCGCTGCCGGTTTCATCGGATCCCATCTCTGCGAGCACCTGCTGGCGGCCGGCGACGAGGTCATGGGCGTCGACTCCCTCACCGATCACTACGACCCGGCGGTCAAGCGCCTGAATCTGCGAACCGCCCTGACCCATCCCCGCTTCACCTTTCGCCACGTGGATCTGCTGGGCTCCGACCCGGCCGGGCTGATCACCGATGCGGACGTCGTGTACCACCTGGCGGGCCAGCCGGGTGTCCGGCCGTCCTGGGGAGACCACTTCGCCCTCTACAACGACCGCAACGTGCTCGCCACGCAGCGCCTGCTGGAGGCCGCGCGCGCCCACCCGCCCGCCAAGTTCGTGTACGCGTCCAGCTCCTCCGTCTACGGAGACGCGCTCGGCCGCCCCACCCCGGAGACCGCGCACCCGCGGCCGGTCTCCCCGTACGGCGTCACCAAGCTCGCCGGCGAGCACCTTTGCGAGCTGTATCGCACGGTGCACGGGTTGCCGACGGTCGCGCTGCGTCTGTTCACGGTCTACGGGCCGCGCCAGCGGCCCGACATGGCGCTGGCTCGCCTCCTCTCCGCGGCGAGCGGAGGGCAGGCGTTCCGGCTCTACGGCGACGGCGAGCAGACCCGCGACTTCACGTACGTCTCCGATGTCGTGGCCGCGATGCGCGCCGCGGCCCGCAGTCCGTTCACCGGCGTCGCCAACATCGGTGGTGGCAGCCCGGTCTCCATGAACATGGCCGTCGCCGCCTTCGAACGTCTCGTCGGACCGGTGCTGTTGTCCCGTCACCCGGCCGTCCCGGGCGATGCCCGGCACACCGGCGCCGACATCGGCCGGGCCCGCGCCGCCTTCGGATTCCGGCCCCGCGTCGAGTTCATGGACGGTCTGGCGGCCATGGCACGGGCTGCCGAACCGATCTTCGCCCCGGCGCCGGGCCGGACCGCCGTCCCGGTGGGCGCACCACTCGTACACCCGCCGGACAGGCGCAGTCGCGCGCGGACAGGAGACGACCGGTGATCCCGCCCTCCCCCCGTCCTTCGGGGCCCACCCCCGTCCGGTCCGCCGCGCTGCACAGGGTGGAGCTCACCCCTGCCGGGTATCCCGTCGCGCTGCGGCGGGTGCTCTCCGGGGATCTCGTCGTCCTCGCCGGTGGGCTCCGCCACCTCGGCCATCTGTCCGACATCGAACGGCTCGCCCGCGCGGCCGCGGCCCACCGGCTGCCGGGCAGCACGACCGTGGAGGCGCCCCTGGACGAGCTGCACCGGTACGCCGACACCCGCGCGATCGAGGCGATCCGTACCGACCTGGAAACCCGGCTGCGCCCGCTGGGGCGACGCGTCCTGCACGACGTGACGGCCGCCATCACCCCGCGCGATACCCGCCCCTACCTCAGCGAGCACCTCGGCATCCGCATCATGCCTCCGCTCGGTACGGTCACCGATCACTCGGAATTCGCCTCGCGCGAAGGCTTCCTGACGCCCCGTCACGCCCATGTCGATTCCTGGTTCAACACAGCCCTGAACTCCGTCAATCTCTGGATGGCCATAACCCCCGTACAGCGCGGCAACGGCCTGATCCTCTATCCGGACGCCTTCCGCCGCCCCCTCCGTCACGACGGCCACACCCTGCTTCCCGGGCAGCACACGGGGGATCCGGTTGATCTCGCCCTCGACCCCGGCGACATCCTCCTGTTCGCCGGTGACCACCTGCATGCCTCGCAGCCCAACACCACCGACGCCACCCGGTTCGTCCTGACCAAACGCTTCTCGGCCGGGCCTCCCCGCTACCCCTTGCGAGCCACGGGGTGGGTCCCCTACCTCGACCAGCGGCTGCTCAGCACCCCCCTCGCCCCGCTGGCCGCGCTGCGCTCCCGGCTGACACCCGCCGGTCTGCGGCAAGCGCTGCGAGGCCGCCGATGAGCGGCGGGGAGCCTCCCGGCCACAAAGTCTTCGGCATCGGCCTCTCGCGCACCGGCACCCAGTCACTGACCGCCGCCCTGCACGTCCTGGGGTACAACGTCGTCCACTACCCGGCGGACGAGGACACGTATCGGACGCTGCTGCGCGGTGACGCGCGCTTCCCGCTGCTCACCCGCCACGACGGGATCACCGACATCACGACCGTCCCCTACGTCGCCCAGCTCGATCGGGCGTGGCCAGGCGCGAAATTCGTCCTCACCGTCCGCGACGAGGCCCTGTGGCTGCGCTCCTGCGCCCGGCACTGGAGCCGTCCACCACACCGCAAGACCGAGTACGGGGAGCGCTACCTCTCCCTGCAGCTCTTCCTGCGGGCTGCGGTCTACGGCTGCCACACATTCGACGAGGACCGGTTCCGGCACGTCCACCGCCGTCATCTGGCCGAGGTACGCGCCCTGTTCGCCGACCGTCCGGACTCGCTGCTGATCCTCGACCCGTCCTCCCCCGACCCCTACGCCCGTCTGGCCGCCTTCCTGGGCCGGCCGGTCCCGAAGACCCCGTATCCGCATGAGGGCCGCTGGCCCGCATGATGTGGGGCTCCAATGCTCGGACCATCCGATGACCTGCACCTCCCGACCGACGGAGCCATCCGGCAAGCATATGTACAGCCCCACAACCACCAGCTGCTGAGCGGGGCCCCGCCGCAGCCCACGCCCGCAGGCTGCCCCCTCCGGCTGGTGTCAGGCGCTCTGCCCGGCTGACGTGCCCCGGGCGGAGAAGCGGCCGACCTTGTCGACCACATCCGCGCTGTGCAGGCGCATCGACTGCTCCAGCGCGAACTCCGCCATATAGCGCCGGAACACGTCGACGTCCTCATCCGCGGCGTTCAGCATCTTGCGGTTCGCCGTGACCGCCGGACCTCGGAGCCGGTCGAGGCTGGCCTCGACAGCACGGTCCAGTTCGTCCGGGGTGTGTATCTCGTCCACGAGGAGCCGGGCCTCCGGGTCGGTTGCCTGGATCTTGCGGCCCTCCAGGATGATCTGGCGTGCCAGGCGCGGCCCTGTGTACCGGGTCAGCCGGAGGTTGGCGACTCCGGGAACGATGCCCTCCTGGGCCGCGGGCAGGCTGAGGTAGGCGTCGGAGGAGGCAAGGACGTGGTCGACGACCAGCAGCAGTTGCATCCCCCCACCGATGGCGAAGGCGTCGACGGCCGCGACCCACGGCTTGGGCCGGGCCGGCGCGTGCCAGGACACGCCGTCGTCGACGCGGACGCCGCGCCAGATCTTGTGCAGGTACCCGAGCTCGCGGCGCAGCAGGAAGCCGTCGAGCGAGATGTCCCCGGCATGCAGGCTCTTGAGGTTGATCCCGGAGCTGAACACCCGCTTCCCCGCATAGCGGGGGTGGGTCATCTCTCCCCCACGGAGCAGGCAGAGTTCGACCTCGGGGTCGAGCAGCGCCAGGTCGACCGCTGTCTCCATGTCGTCGACCTGCCGGTCGTCCTCGGCGTTCAGGCAGTCGTCACGGCACATCGTCAGCCGGGCAACCCCGTCGCGGCGCTCCAGCCGCACGGAGCCGAGGTCGGCCCACCCCGTGGCGGTGAACGCGGGCAGCAGCTCCAGGGCCCGCGCGGTGGGGTGCAGCATGGCGTCCACCAAGTGGCCGCCGGAGCACGGCGAGCGCAGGATCCGGCAGAAGAAGATGCCCAGGTCGATCTCGTGACCCGCCTTCTGCGCCTGCGGCAGCGCGCGGTCCGCGGCCAGCTCGGCCGCGGAGGGGACGAGCCCCGGGAAAGCGCCCGCCCCCGCTGCGGCCAGCTCGCCGAGACGCAGGCCGCGGGTGCGGCCCGCGGTGAGCTCGGCATAGACGGCGTCGCCATGTGCGTCGAGGAAGGCGCTGCGCAGCGCCCTCATCCGGTCCGGGGGCGACGCCGCCGACTGCTGTGCCGCGCGCGCGAGCGCCGCGCGAGCACGGGGAAGACTCGCCTGCATCTCCCCCGTGCGCGCCGGCTGCGCGGGCGCCGGTACGGTGCCGGTCACGTCGCGGCCTCCGCCGCGATCCGCCGCAACTCTCGGTCGCAGGCCGCCAGATGGGCCCCGAGCGCCTCCTCGAATGGGACGGTGTGGGCATCGAGCAGCAGTTGCCGCCTGATGGCCAGCTCGGTTCCGGCGAATCCGGCGGTGCGTTCGACAGCCGCCGCCACCGCGACCGCGGTGTCGTCCGTCACCTCGTCGATGAGGTGCAGCGCCAGCGCCTGCGCGGCGTCGAGCGGGATGCCGAACAGCGCCGCGTGCCGGATGGCCGCGGTTCCGGTTGCCTGCTGGGCGAGCCGGTGCAGCACCATTCCGGGCCACGTGGCCCCGTCGGCCATGGCCGGCACCAACCGCGATGAGGGGGTGGCGATGCGGATGTCGGTGGCCAGCAAGGCGTCCAGAGCGGGGCCGCCGCAGTCGCCGTCGGCGACCGCTATGGTGGTGGTGGGCAGCCGCTCAAGCCTGCGCAGGACTCGCTCCCACTTGCTGACAAGACCCACCGTCAGCTCGCCGGTCCAACCGCGGTCCGGGGTACCGGACAACTCGACGATCACCGGGCTGCGTCCCCCGGCGTCCTCTGCACGGTCGCATACGGCACCGATCGCCGCGATGGCCTCCGACGTCGGCGGCCGTCCGCCGTCCACCCGGAGCCTCGTCTCCGCTGCCTCCTGCTCCGCCCTCACCATTGGACCAGCGCCGTCTCGATCGTGGACCCAGGTCCCATGGTCATCAGCACGCCGAAGTCCCCCGCTCTGACGCGGCCTTCTTCGAGCAGCCGCTCGTACGAGAACAGAAACGATCCGCTCGACAGGTTGCCGTAGTCGCGCAGCACCCCCGTGGTGTGCCGCAGGTCGTCGCGGGTGAGGCCGAGGTTCATGCGGACCGCGTCGATGACCTTCTTGCCGCCGGAGTGCACGAGCCAGTGGTCGACGCTGCTGCGACGCAGCCCCGCGTCGGCCAGCAGCCGGTCCACCACCCGCTCCGCATGGGCCCCGACCACGTACGGGATGTCCGGGTCCAGGTAGAAGCTGAACTTGTGCGCGTCGTCGTCCCAGTCGTAGCGCATGGCATCCACAGCCTCATGGATGAGGTGGCTGGCGAAGCCCAGCAGGCACGGGCCGGCAGAGGATCCCGCGAGTTCCGCCGGCAGTTCCCCGGGCGCGGGCCCGGCGGCGTCGGGTGGATCGGCGAACAGAGCGATGGCGGCGGCTCCGTCGCCGAAGAGGCTGTTGACGACCGCGGTGCGCATGGTCGAGTCCATGACGTAGGCGGCGGAGCATGCCTCGGCACAGAGCAGGACGGCGACCTGTCCGGGGTGCGCCATCGACCAGGCCGTCGTCGCGTTGAGCGCGTTCAGGCCCGCGTTGCAGCCCATGCCCACCACGTCCACCCGGCTGCATCCGGCGCCCATGCCCATGTCCTTGATGAGCAGCGCGCTGAGGCCAGGGGTGAGAAAGCCCGTGGTGGTCACGCAGCACAGGTAGTCGACGTCGGCGAGTTCGATGCCCGCGTCCTGAAGACACGCGCGCACGGCCCGCGCCCCCATGTCGAGGGCGAGCCGCTTGTGCTTGGTGAGCAACTCGCCCTGGGATTCCTGGGAGAAGGGCGCCGTCGTACCGGGGGTCGGGAGGGTGAGATAGCGCCGCTCGATGGCGCTGTTCAGGAACACGGAGCGGATCTTGGGGTCGGTGATCCGGAAGCGGTCGAGCAGCTCGCGCTGTGAGTAGGAGACCTCGGTCACGGCGGTGCCGACACCGATGATGCGGCTGGAGTTGGCGAAGGGCTTCGGCTGGAGCTCTGGAGGAGCCGGCAGAGAGCCACCGGCCGGGCGGGTGATGGTGGCGGTCATCGGAAGGTCCACCCCCACATGCGGGGTTTGCTGAGCAGACGGTGCACGATGGTGAGCACTTCTGTCGTCCTTTCAGTGCGCCGCCGTCCTGATGAACCGTGCAAGACGACCGGTTCCCTCATGGATGTCGGCGTGGGTCAGGTAACTCACGGACAGCCGGAGCGTGTGCTCCCCGCCGCCCTGCGGATAGAAGTACGACATGGGCGTCCAGATGACGCCGAATTCCTCGGCCGAGCGCGTGAGTGCGGCGTTGTCGGCCGGGAACGGGACGGTGACGGTGAGGAAGAAGCCGCCGCTCGGCCGGTTCCAGCTCACGCCGAGATCCTCCCGTTCGGCTTCGGTGAACGCGGCGTCGAGCGCCCGGAGGGTGGTCTGCATGGCTTCCCCGTAGTGGCGCGCCGTACCGGCGTTGTGCTCGGTCACGCCGCCCTCGCCGGCGAGGAGCATTCCGCCGATCAAGGCCTGGCTGAGCGCCGAGGTGTTGACCGTCACCATGCTCTTGATCCGGCTGAGCTCGTCGGCGAGCAGGCAGGTGCTGCCCGAGGGGCCCGTGACGAGCTGGTCCGCGACCGCGTAGCCCACCCGGGCGCCGGGGAGGAGCGTCTTGGCGAAGGAACCCAGCTGGACCACGCGACGGTCGCGGTCGAGGGACTTGAGTGTCGGCAGTTGCAGTCCCGGGCTCACCAGCCGGTAGGGGCTGTCCTCGAGGATGAGCAAGTCCTCACGGTCAGCGAGCTTCAGCAGCTCGTGCCGCTCGTCGATCGCCATGGTGCTGCCCGACGGGTTGGAGTGGTCGGGGATGACGTAGAAGGCGCGGGGACGGCGCCCGCGGGCGCGCTCGGCCCTGATGGCCGCTTCGAGAGCCTCGCAGCGGAACCCGTCGGCGCCTTCTTCGACCGCGGTCGGCTCGATGTCGAGCAGGCGTGCGGCACCGGTGATGCCCACGTAGCACGGGCTGGAGACGAGCAGGGCGTCGTCCGGGCCGGCGATCAGGGCGCGCAGGACGAGCAGCATCGCCTCCTGGCAGCCCACGGTGACGACGATGGACTCGGCCGGCACGTCGATGCCCTCGTCCAGGCGCAGTGATTCAGCGACGAGCCCGCGGATCAGCCCGCTGGTGGGCCCGTACTGGAAGAGGGTGTCGCGAACCTGGGCGGGAGAACGACCGGCGGCGGCCAGGTGGTCCATGTAGCGACGGATGTGCGTGAAGAGCTGCTCGGAGTCGAAGAAGCCGTCGTACGGACGCCCGGGGGCGAAGGAGATCGCATCGGGGTAGCGGTGCGTGATCTCGTTGAGGAAGTTCATCGTGTCCAGCACCGGGTCGGACACGCTGCCGTGCAACTCCTCCTTCAGCAGCCCGGAGACATGCGTGCGCGGCCGCTCTGCCGCGGCCGGGCGCCCGCCGGCTCGCGCCAGGGGCACAGCGCTCCCCGAGACCAGCCCGGCGCCGGCGTCGGCAACCGAGGGGCAGCCGGAGAGTGTCATCGCGTCCGCCAGCTCGTCCGTCACGATGCCGAGTACGCCCGCGACACCGTCGCGTCCCGCCGCTGCCAGGCCGTGCAGCACGGGGCGGCCCATCAGCACCGCGTCCGCCCCGAGTGCCAGAGCGGCCAGGACATCGCCACCGCGCCGGACGCCGCCGTCAAGCAGCACGGTGCAGCGGCCGGAGACCTCTGCCGCGACCTCGGGCAGGACGTCGAGGGTGGCCGCGGCTCCGTCCAGTTGGCGGCCGCCGTGGTTGGACACGATGACTCCGTCCGCGCCCTCCTCCGTCGCCCGGCGTGCGTCATCGGCGGTCAGGATCCCCTTGAGCAGGACGGGCAGCGGGCTGATGGAGCGCAGCCACTCGACGACGGTCCAGTCGAGGGCGGCGTCGAAGGCCTCGCGGGCGTGCTCGCCAGGTGCGGAGAAGCCGGTGCCGGAGAGGTTGGCCGGCACGATCCCGGGCGGGAGCCGGAAGCCGTTGCGCTCGTCCCGCAGCCGGCGGCCGAGCCGGGGGGCATCGACGGTGAGGACCAGCGCTTCAAAGCCTGCCTCCTCCGCGCGCTCGACGAGCCCACGGGTCACCTTGCGGTCGCGGAAGCAGTAGAGCTGCAGCCAGAGGGGGGCCGTGGCAGCAGTGGCGATGTCGTGGAAGGTACGTCCGGCGAAGGTGCTGACGACGAGCGGAACTCCGGCCGCGCCGGCCGCCACAGCCGTGGCCACCTCCCCTTCGGGGTGGGCCAGCGTGTGGTAGCTGACGGGTGCTACGCCCACCGGCGCAGCCCAAGTGCGGCCGAGTATACGCGTGTTGAGGGCGGGCTGCGTCACGCCGGACAGTACCCGCGGGCGGAGCCGGACGCGGTCGAAGGCGACCGTGTTGCCTGCCAGCGTCCGCTCGTCGCCCGCGCCGCCGGCGATGAAGTCCCAGACACTCGGGTCCAGGCGCCGCCGCGCAAGATCGGCGTAGTCGGCCAAGGTCAACGGGCCGCCCGCGCCATCGGCACCGTGGTTCATTCGGCGGCCAGCCGGTCACGCTCGATCGCTTCGTACAGGGCGCGGATGTTGCCGCCGCCGAAGCCGCGGGAGCCGCGGCGCTGTATCAGCTCGTAGAACAGTGTGTTGCGCTCATGCGGCGAGCGGCTGAACAGCTGCAGGAGGTCGCCCCACTCGTCGCGGTCCGCAAGGACCCGCGCCGAGCGCAGCACGTCGATCTCCGCCCGCAGCCCCGGAAGGCGTTCGGCCAGGCCGTCGTAATAGCTGTCCGGAACGGTCAGGAACTCGACCCCCCGGTCCTGGAACTCGTGGACCGCCGGAACGATGCTCTCCACGAGGAATGCCAGGTGCTGCACCCCCGGGCCGTCGTTCCGCTCGAGGAAGGCGTCGAGTTGGCCCGTTCCCTTGCGCTGGTCGGGTGCGACGAGGGTGAAGGTGACCCGGCCCGACGAACTGCGCACCACGACGGAGTCCATGGCGTGCTCGCCGACGTCCACGTACTCGGAGGAGTAGCGGGACAGTCCGAAGGCGTCGCGGTAGAAGGCCTCGTACGTGTCGAGCGAGTCACCCTCCACGCAGATCGCGATGTGGTCGAGCAACTGGATCCGACCGGCGGATCGACCGCTCGACGCGTCCGGCAAGGCGTTCCAGTCGAACCCGCGCGGGCCGAGGGCCGAGCGGGGGGTGCGGGGTACAAGGGTGTGCACGACGCTGCCGAATCCGGCGATGGTCCGGGTGTCCTTCGCGGAGGCGGTCAGCGTGGCTCCCGCCGCCTCAGCCGTTTGCGCGCTCTGGGCGACGTCGTCGCAGGCCAGGGCGATATCGGCGATGCCGTCCCCGTGCGAGCCGAGGAACTCCCACGTAGCCGGCCCCGTGGTGACGACGATGTGCACGCTGCCCTGCTGCAGCAGGGCGGAACTCCGGTCGGGGCCCACCGCCTCCGCCGTCTGCCTGAACCCCATGGATGAGACGAAATAGTCGACGAACGACTTCTTCTTGCTCGTGTACAGCTCAACGTATTCGACGTCGTGCACAGCCATGAGCTGCCTCCCTGGCGGGCTGACTTTGAATTGGCGGATTTCGACTGGGTGCCGCCGCATGCGCCTTTCTGCAACTGCAATAGGACCCGCCGCACTATGGCGCGACACGTTCCTCAGGAACAAGTCCGTACAGCTGCACAGCCGTGTTCAACTGACGCGATACGCACTTGAACACCCGCCGGGCCGCCTTTAGGACATTGAGGGCCACCGCAGCCGTGGGCCTTAATCATGTGGACGTCTCCGCAGGCCAGTTGGCTGGCCGCGGAGATGGGACCGGCCACTTCGCGAGCCGTTGAGCACCATCGCTGGACACGCCGCCGTGTCCGCGGAAAAGCTACGGTGCCGATACATGGTGGGAACAGTGGCCGGGCAAGGGGCCCGGATGTGTTAGGGGTTCGTATGACTTCAGGACGTGTGGTGCGGTTCGACAGCACGCGGGGTTACGGCTTCATCGCTCCGGACGATGCTGGTGAGGACATCTTCCTGCATGTGAATGACCTGCTGATCCCCGAGATGTATCTGCGCTCGGGACTGGCGGTTGAATTCGAGGTCGAGGACGGTGGGCGCGGACTGAAGGCCTCGAGCATCAGGCTCGCTCAGGACTCCGCCGAGTCCGACACCTCCGCCGCCTCCGCCGCGCCCGCCGCCGCGGCCGCCGCGGTGCGGACCAGGCCGGACGTCTCGGCGAAGCCGGTGCCCTCGCCACCGAGAGAAAGAGGTGAGGCGGCCAAGGCTGCGGACGGCGAGTATTCGATGTGTGACGTGCTCACCGGCGAGGAGTACACGCGGGACATCACCGAACTCCTGCTGAAGGCCGGATCGTCGTTGACGGCAGATCAGATTCTGCAACTCCGCCATGAGCTGGTGAAGTTCGGCGGGAGTCACGGCTGGATCGAGGACTGAGCCGATCGGTCGCCTGCCGTGGAGGCCACGTGAGACACGCGCCTTCGGGTCCGCACGGACTGACGCGCAGCTGCCTGCGGACCCGAACAGCGCATGCGCCGGCGGACCGGGCACGGCCGACCGCCGGCGAAGCCGCTCAGCTCTGCCGCCACTCACGGTTTCGGAGTTCCGCCACCAGCACATCCATCAGATCCCGGGCCACGCTCAGATGGACCAGCCCGGTCGACTGGCCGGCCGAGTGCTCCAGGCGTACGTCTTCGACGTTGACGCCGACGCGCGAGGCATCGGTGAAGAGCCGGGCCAACTCGCCAGGTTGGTCGCCGATCACGACCGTCACCGTCTCGTACTGCTCCGGCAGCACGCCGCGCTTGGCCGGAATCCGGACGCGCCCGGACTGACCGCGGCGCAGCAGGTTCTCGACTGTGCGTGCGCCGCTGTCGCGCTTGTCCTCGTCGGTGGCCGCCATGGCGCGCAAGCCGGCGACCGCGTCGTCCATGCCCTCCGACAGCTCTTCGAGAAGATCGGCCACCACCAGCGCGTTGGCGCCGAGGATGTCCACCCACAAGCCCGGATCCGCGGCCGCGATGCGGGTGAGGTCGCGGACGCCGGAGCCCGCGAGGCGCACCGCGCGCTCGTCGGCCCGTTCCAGGAGGGCGGCGACCAGGCTCGCCACGACGTGCGGAGCGTGCGAGACGAGGCCGACCGCGCGGTCGTGCGCGACGGCCTCCATCACCACCGGCACGGCCCCGCACAGGGCCACGAGTTCGAGCCCGCTGTTCAACGTGTCGGTGTCGGTGTCGGGCGTCGGTGTGAGCACCCAGTTGCACCCGACGAAGAGATCCGGCCGGGCGGCCAGTGGCCCGCTGCGCTCACGGCCCGCCATCGGGTGGCCGCCGACGTAGCGCGCGGTGTCACAGGCGAGGGCAAGAGCCTCCTGTTGAGGTCCGGCCTTGACGCTGGCGACATCGGTGTAGTGCCTCGCCACGCCGTCGGCCTGCAGCCCGACCAGGACATCGGGCACCAGCGCCGGAGGCACGGCCACGACAGCCAGATCCACGCGTTCCCGCGGGGCCTCCACCGTGCCGGCTCCGAGGGAGGAAGCGATCCTGACCGCAGCGGGATCCGCGTCCCGCAGATGCACGGTCACACCGCGTGCGTTCAGGGCGAGCGCGGCGGAGGTCCCTATCAAACCCGTGCCGACCACGAGGGCATTCTGCATGGTGACCGTATCCATTCCCTTGGCGGCTGAGGATGCTCCGAATGGACGCGGGCACTCTCCATATTCAGATTGGCCGTGATCCTTTTCGTACGCCCTGGTAGGCCTCATGTCCACATGGTGGACGCGACCTCAGATAATCAAGGTCTCCGAATCCGTTGATCGTTCAGGGGCACAACCGTACGCCAGCTCCCACGGCGACCCGAAATGACGCAAGAGTGGACGATCGTTCTCCATTTACCGCGGTTGACGTGTCAATACCAGACGCTATTCTCTCAATAGCAAGCAAGGCGGGAGCGAAGGGGGCAACCGCAGTGCGGCAGGGGGAGGGCTTTTTTCGGGTTGCGGGAAATGGCCGGTCGCATCTTCATGTCCGTCGATGTTTCACGTACTGATAGCGGCGGGACTTTCCACTCGAATATAGCCTATCCATTTCAGTATTCGTAGCTCAAACTCCAACGGGGGATAGTTTGAGTCTGTTTGAGTTCGGAACGAAGAGTGCGCACATCGAGTCGGCGAGCGGATCGGCAGATATAGAGCGGATTACGTCGACCCGGTCCGGGGAAATTTCGAAACTGCCCATAGCGCTGCTGCAGTTCAGCGAGTCACCCCGCCTTGCGGGACAGAACAGGAAATACGCTGAGCAACTCGCAGAGAGCGACACACTATTTCCGCCCATACTGGTGAACCGGCGGAACATTCAGGTCATCGACGGCGTACATCGCGTTCTGGCCACCCTCCTCAGAGGTCAGAAAACCATCGAGGCACGCATCGTCGATCTATCACGGAACGATGCCTTCCTGCTCGCCATCGAATCGAATTCGCGACACGGCCTGCCTCTGTCGCTGGCCGACCGACGTGCGGCGACAGCACGGCTCATCGCCTCCCATCCCCACCTTTCCGATCGGGCGATCGCACAAGCATCGGGTCTTGGCGCCAAGAGCGTGGCCGCCATCCGGCGTTCAACTGCGTCCCGGACGGAGTTGAACACCCGCACCGGACAGGACGGCAGAGTCCGGCCGCTCGACCGGGCGGCAGGCCGGCACCGGGCGGCAGAGGTGATCGCCCAGAACCGGCAGGCCTCCGTGCGGGAAGTGGCCCGGATCGCCGGGATCTCGCCGGCCACGGCGAGTGATGTCCGCAAGCGGATCCTCGCGGGCGAAAGCGTCGTCGGCGAGTCGACGCGGCAGGCCGCCACCGCTCCAGAGCCGTCGGCGGAGCCGCCCTCTGAACCTCCCTCTGAGCCCCGGCAGATCCAGACGCCCGAGAAGCAGGAGCCGCAGGAGAAGCCGACATCCCTGCTGGAACCCCTGCTGCACGACCCGCTCATACTCGACACGGAACTGGGGAGACGGCTGGTCGGCTCGCTGCGGAACAACCTGGTCGGGGTCTACCAGTGGCTCGAGCTGGCCGACGCCGTGCCGCCGCACTGCGGCGACCTGGTCATCGCGCTGGCACAGCAGAACGCGGACACCTGGCGGGAATTCGCGCAGGCGCTGGACGAGCGGGCGCTCCCCTCACCCCAACTCGCCGCAGGCTCACCCCAACTCGCCGCAGGCCAAGAGGACCAAACGGCGCCAGCGAATTGACATGGCAGAGATGCCGGGTGCACTCCCACTGGACAACCGCTGACCCATCACACAATTCCTGCTGCTGCGCCCTCACGCGAAACAGCAGCAATCCACACGCGAGGTGATCGCATTGCAGCAGTCTGACGTCGATATCGCTGCCCCTGTCCTGCGGCAGTCACCCAATGATCTAAAAGAACGGGTGCATGAGCACCCCGCTGAGCAGGATCAGGAATTCAGCAGTGTCGAGATTTCCGCACTGCGCTCGGGCGATTCTCCTCGAGTCGAGGGAGAAGACCGGCAGCATATCATTCGGCTAGCAGAAACCGATAGCCCACTGCCGCCGATCGTCGTCAACAAACGGACCATGCAGGTGATTGACGGGGTGCATCGCGTCTTCGCCGCCGTCCTGCGAGGCGATACCAAAATCAGAGCCGTCTTCTTCGACGGCAGCGAAGACGACGCCTTCTTATGCGCGGTCCAGGCCAATGTCACGCACGGCCTTCCGCTGTCACTTGCGGATCGCCGCACTGCGGCGGAAAGGATCCTCGTCTCGCACGCACACATGTCGGACCGGGCGATAGCACGTGCCACCGGCCTGGGCGCCAAGACCATTGCCGCCCTCCGGGGTCGCGTCGCCTCCCCCGCGCCGCACGTGCGCGTCGGTATCGACGGCAAGGTCCGCCCGTTGAACAGCACCGAGGGGCGCCTGCGGGCTGCCCACGTGCTTGCCGAACGTCCGGACGCGTCCTTGCGTGAGGTGGCCAGGTTCGCCGGCATTTCACCGGCGACCGTGACGGACGTCAAGAGGCGGCTCGCGGCGGGCGAACCTCCGGTGAGAGCACTGCCCTCCGCGCCTGTGGCGGGCGCCCAGGGCCGGCCGATGGAACCGGCGAGGCCCTCGCAGAGCCGACGCCGGGAAGCCCCGGAGAAGGTCGACCCCGGCCGCGCGCTGAAGATGCTGATGCGCGATCCCTCGCTGCGCCACAAACAGACCGGCCGCGAGCTGCTGCGACTCCTTCACCACAATGTGACCGTCATGAGCCAGTGGCCGGAGCTGATGAACGCGGTGCCGCACCACTGCACCCGGACGACCGCCGACCTGGCCCGACAGTACGCCGAGAGTTGGGCGAAGATCGCCGAACAGCTCGGCAAACGTGACTATCAGCAGTGCCTGTGAGCTGTGGGGAATTCTTTTACTGCCGGAACGGAAGGTAAGCGATGACACTGCAGGCACATCCGGAGACGTACACCTTTCAGGCCAAAGCGGCGCAGATTCTCGACCTCATGGCCAATTCGCTCTACAGCAACAAGGACATCTTTCTGCGCGAGTTGATCTCGAATGCCTCGGACGCGATCGACCGGCTACGGTTCGAACAGTACGCCCACCCGGAATCGGCCAGTGGTGAGCAGGACGACGCGCCGCAGATCCGAGTCACGTTCGACAAGGATGCGGGCACGATCACGATCGCCGACAACGGAATCGGCATGAGCCGCCAGGAAGCGATGAACAACATCGGCACCATCGCCCACTCGGGCACTGCCGAGTTCATCCGGACGCTCACCGGGGACCAGCGCCGCGACGCCGAGCTGATCGGCCAGTTCGGTGTCGGCTTCTACTCCGCGTTCATCGTCGCCGAACGAGTGGTGCTGACCTCGCGGCGGGCCGGGCTGCCGGCGTCCGAGGGGGTGCGCTGGTCGTCGGACGGCAAGGGCGAGTACATGCTGGAGGCCGTCGAGCGCGCCGATCGCGGCACCACGATCGTGCTCGAACTGCGCGAAGGCGAGGACGAGTTACTGAACGAGCACCGGCTGCGCTCGATCATCCATCGGTACTCGGACCACATCAGCCAGCCGATCGTGATGGAACAGGGCGAAGCCCCGGTGAATCAGGCGTCGGCCCTGTGGGCGCGCCCGCAAAGTGAGCTCAGCGAGCAGGACTACCACTCCTACTACCGGCACCTCACCAACGACTTCTCCGATCCGCTCGCCCATCTGCACACGAAGGTCGAAGGGCGGTACGAGTACACGCTCCTGCTGTACATCCCGTCCCGCGCGCCGCACAACCTGTGGGTTCCGCAGGTCCGCGACGGCGTACGCCTGCACATCCGGCGCGTCTTCATCCTCGAGGACTCCGGGCAGCTGCTGCCCGGCTACCTGCGATTCGTACGCGGGGTCATCGACTCGGCCGACCTGCCACTGAACGTCTCCCGGGAGATCCTCCAGGGGAGCCAGGCTGTCGACCACATCCGCTCCAGCGCGGTCAAGAGGGTGCTGAAGCTGCTGAAGGGCCTTGCGGACAACCAGCCGGACAAGTACACGGACTTCTGGACGCAGTTCGGCGGCGTGCTCAAGCAAGGCATCTCCGACGACCCTCCCCACCGGGAGGACATCACCGAGCTCCTGCGCTTCACCTCCACCTACTCGGGCACGCAGGACGCCGACGTCTCGCTCAGCGACTACGTGGCCAGGATGAAGGAGGGCCAGGACAAGATCTACTATCTCCTGGCACCCAGCCCGGCCGCCGCCGCGGCCAGCCCTCACCTGGAGGCGTTCCGCACCAAGGGCATCGAAGTGCTCCTGTTGGGCGAGGCGGTGGACAGTTTCGTCGTTTCCGGCCCGCTGCGCGAGTACCAGGGCAAGCGGCTGCAGTCCGTCGCCCAGGGGCCGCCCGGCTTCGGCGACTTGACGGATGACGCCGAGAAACAGGCCGCCGACCAGGCGAGCTCCGACTACGCCGCGCTTCTCGGCCGGCTCAAGGCGCACCTGGCGGGCAAGGCGTGGGACGTACGCGTGACCAGCCGGCTGACGACCTCACCCGCCTGCATCGTCACCGACGGGACGGAGACCGACCTCACCGCCGTGCAGCGGCTACGGAGCTCGGGGCTGCCCCACCAGCCGATCCTGGAGATCAACCCCGGCCACGCCCTGGTCGAGCGGCTCAACCGCGGACAGGACGACCCGCGCCTGCCCGTCTGGGCGCATGTCCTGTTCGACCAGGCGGTCCTTGCCACGGGTGCCCGGATCGAAGAGCCGGCCGCATTCGTCACCCGGCTCAACGACCTGCTGACGTCCTTGACCGCGGACACCTCCGCCTGATCCCCACCGGCTCGAACTGTGTTTGTTCACCGCCGCATTACGGCGGATGTGTGCCAATGTTGAGCATGCGAATTCTGGTGGCCGAGGACGAGCAATTTCTTGCGGACCTGGTGGCCGAGGGACTTCATGATGAGGCGATGGCGGTCGATGTCGTCTATGACGGTGCCACCGCGTTGGAGCGCCTCGCCGTCAACGACTACGACGTACTGGTCCTGGACCGTGACCTGCCACGGGTACACGGCGACGAGATCTGCCGCGCCATGGCCCAGCTCGGGGGGCGCGTACGCATCCTGATGCTCACCGCCTCCAGCGCGGTACACGAACGGGTCGCGGGACTGAACCTGGGGGCCGACGACTACCTGGCCAAGCCCTTCGCCTTCGACGAACTGGTGGCGCGGGTCCTTGCGCTCGGCCGCCGCGCCGGGCCGCTGCTACCCCCGGTCCTCGAGTGCGGCGACATCACACTGGACACGGCGCGTCGGCAGGCATCCCGCGACGGGCGCTACGTACCGCTCTCCCGCAAGGAGTACGCGGTGCTGAAAGTGCTGATGCAGGCTCAAGGCGCGGTCGTCAGCACGGAGGAACTGCTGGAACGGGCCTGGGACGAGCACACGGACCCGTTCACCACCGTCGTCAAGGTGACGATGAGCAAGCTCCGGTCCAAGCTCGGCGATCCGCCCGTCATCGTCACCGTACCGGGAAGCGGGTACAGGCTTTGAGGCCGGTACGGAGGCGTTGGAACGCCCGTTGGCGGGCCGACGCCGCTTAGTCGCCAGCGGCCCGCCAACGACATTGATCAATATTTGTCGAAGAACTCCACGATCGCCTCGTTGACCGGCTCCGGGCGCTCCAGATGCCCAAGGTGCCCGCAGCCCGGAATCTCCACCAGGTCGCAGTTCGGGATGGCGTCCGCCACTTCGGCGCCGAGGCGCGGCGGGGTGACGGCGTCATCGGCGAAGGTGATGACGCGGCAGGGTGCGGTGATCTTGCCGAGGTCCGATCGGCGGTCCTGGTCGGTGTCGATCCACTGCTGACCCGCGGCGACGGTTTCCCCGTCGCCGCCGGCCAGCTCGAATATCTCCAGCCAGGAAGCCACTGCCTCTTCGTCGTTGAGGGTGTCCGGGGACAGCATGTGGAGCACCGAATTGACCGCCCGGTACTTCGGCGGCAGCTTGACCCCGCTCTCCAGCAGGGCCCGGTCCGCCGCGGTCTGCGCCCGGCGCAGCACGTCCGAGCGGGCGCGGGTGGCCAGGAGCACCGCCGAGCGGACCAGGTGTGGGTCACTGATGGCGATTTCCTGGGCGATCAGCGACCCCATCGAGGTGCCGACGATCCGGCACGGTGCCAGATCCAGCGCCTCGATCAGGCCCTTGGTGTCGGCGACCACGTCCGCCAGCGTGTATTTGCCGGGTGGGGCGTCCGACGGCGCGATCCCGCGGTTGTCGAAGGTGACGGTCGCATAGCCGGCCCGGTGCAGCGCCGGCGTCTGGTGCATGTCCCATGCGTAGCCGGCCGCGGCCGACCCCATGATGAGCAGCACTGTCTCGCTGCCCTGCCCGGACCTCTGGTAGGCGAGCCGGATCCCGTTGGACTGGAGATATGACATCGTCGAAGACCTCTTACCAGCGCCACTCGCGCTTGTTGAACAGGTGTTCCGCGTGGACGTCCTGCGCCTTGCACCAGGTGAGGAACTCCTCTATCTGCTGGATCTGGTAGGTGTCGGGCGTGTACGTCGTCGCCATGACGTGGCCTTGCCAGCTCTCCTCGCCCATGGCGTACACGTACGCCTCTCGCGCGCCGAGCTCGGTCATGATCGCGCCTGCCTGCTCCGCGTTCGAACCCGACAGCTTGCGCGAGTCGCTCATCTTCTTGGTCACCGGGCGGGTCAGCAGTCCCTGGTAGAGCCAGGTCAGCGGGGCACCGTCGCACTCCATGCCCAGGAACGCCTTGTCGACGCCGCCCAGGTGCGAGCGGATGTACTGGTACAGCACCGGGTCGATGCCCGAGGAGTCCGCTCCGATGAACGCCGAAAGACCGGCAAGCTGCACGAAGTAGGTCGACTTGGAGCGGATGTCGAGGTCGGAGTGCTCGCCGAGGAACGGCGTGGCCACCACTCGGGCGCCGCCCGGCAGCGGCACCTCGTCGAAGTCGTCGACCTCGATCACCGTGAAGCCCATGGACTTGAGGTAGAGACCGATCGACGGGTCGCACAGGTTGCCCCGCGACGAGCGGGGGACGACGACCGCGTCAGTGCGTGAGCGCAGCTGCAGCAAGGTCTCCAGGACGATGTGGTCCTGGTGCCCGTGCGTGATCAGTGCCAGGTCGATGTGGTCCGGCAGGTCGTCGAGGGTGTACCGGTCGCCGTGGCGGTTGTCCGTGCTGATGAAGGGATCCACCACGACAGCGGCCTCCGGGCTCTGCAGCACGAGGCACGCGTGCCCGAAGTAGCGGATCCGGCCGCCGCTGTCGATGTGCCGGTCCGGCGCGAGGCTCGGCTCCGGGACGAGCAGCCTGTCCAGCTGGGCGGCCTGGGCGCCGTCGAGCCCGAGCGCCTCGTGCAGGCGAGCGGCGGTCGTACCTTCGATCCGCGCCCTCATCAGCTCGTCAAGACCGGGGTGGTCGAACGGGATCTGCAGGTCCAGCACGTCGGGTGAGGGAAGTCGGGGGGTGCTGAGGATGAACGGCCGCTCCACACCGTCGTCGAGGGAGAGCTGGACGGATTGGCGGCCCCGGTCGAAGGCCTTGCTGTGGTACAGCAGCGGCTCGATCAGGTGCACGGACGCCTGGTTGCTGGTGTCGTAGGCCAGCTCCACCAAGCCGTTCAGCGCCGCCGGCAGCTTCGGGTACAGCGGCGTGAGATCGAAGCCGGTGGCGTTCTGCCGCAGCAGCTCGTCCGCCTCGGCTATGGCAGCGGCGAACGCGAGCATGTCCGCGCGCTCGCGCTTGATGGTGTCCAGCAGCTCGCCGACCTCCGCCGCCCGCGACTCTTCGACGTCGACGAAGTAACCGCCGCGCAGAGCCGGGTTGCTGCTGGCCGAGATGTGCACCTGCGGAGACTGGAGGTACGACTCGAGCAGCGGCACCTGCACATTCGCCAGGTTCATGGACGCCTGAGCGGGCGCAACAATATGCATCCACGCATAGAACCTGTCGACCAGTGGTTCGATGATCGCATTCGAGCGGAGAAATATTCGGTCTCGGCTGTCAGGCATTTGGGCCCTCCTGTACGGAATTTACGCTGCCGCTTTACCGGCACCCGGTTCCCTGTGAACTGATTCCGCGCATACGCCTGCGCCGCGCGTGGTTACTAACGCACCACAGCGCCCCAGCTGCGTCAACGTCGGCCGACCCCCGTCCAACCGGCGAAACGCCGCAGTTGAACAGCTCCGCCTTCAGCGGCACGGGCCGGTAAACGCTGTATGCACCGTCGCCCATTGATGACCCGTGAGTGCCTATGCAACAGTGGATCCGCTCGTCGCTGCGGTCTCTTGTCGCGAGAAATAAGGACGGTGTCGTGCCAAACCCTTTTGAGGATCCCGACGCAAGCTATCTGGTCCTGGTCAACGATGAAGGCCAGCATTCGCTCTGGCCTGTCTTCGTGGCCGTACCCGACGGTTGGAAGACCATGTTCGGCGAGGCGCCAAGAGAAGAGTGCCTTGAGTACATCGAGAAAACATGGACGGACATGCGGCCCAAGAGCCTGATTGAAGCCATGAAAGGTACCGACTGAACTCCAGCCTTCCGTGATCGGCCGTCAGGTTCGCCTGGCGGCCGATTCGCGTTCCCAGAAGCGGTTTCCGCAAGGTGACCCAAGGCGTTAACCCCCTCCGTACAGGGCATCTGCGCCAATAGATGTCGGCGACCCCGCCGTCGTCGCCGCCATCGCAGGAAGCGGGTGCAGGTCATGAGGCTGGTACGGGCCGTGCGGCGCGTCCCTTCGGCGTTCAGTGGCTCGCTTCGGGCCCGGATGACGCTGCTCTACAGCGGCATGTTCACGATCATCACCCTGGCAGTGCTGAGCGTCACGCAACGATTCCAGCAGCGCGCCGTCAGCGACAAGGTGGACAACTTCTTCGTCTCGCCCGGCTCGCTCGCCAAGATCCCCTGCCGTTTCCGGCCTCCGGAGGCACCGTGCTCGGTCCTGCCGTACGAGGCGTCCGACGCAGTCCCTCGGGGCCCCAAGTCCGAGCCGTCGGCCATCATCGTGGGCGAGAAGGAGCAGCTGCAGGAGGCGCTGGCGGACACCCAGCTCATCATCAGCCTGATCGCCATCGGGGTGCTGGTGCTGCTGGCCATCGTGGTGTGCTGGTGGCTCACCGGACGGCTGCTGCGTCCGCTGCACAGCGTCACCGCCACCGCCCGCCGGCTGTCGCTGTCCACCCTGCACGAACGCATCGCCCTGTCGGGGCCGAAGGACGAACTCAAGGAACTAGCCGACGCCTTCGACGCCATGCTCGACCGACTGGATCACGCCGTGGCGAGCCAGCGCCGTTTCGTCGCCAACGCCTCCCACGAGCTGCGCACCCCCCTTGCCATCCAGCGAACGGCGATCGAGATCGGCCTGAACAACCCGACCCCGGAGCGGGTGACCCGGATTCGCGAAGAACTCCTCCGCGCCACCAAGCGTTTCGAGCGGCTCATCGAGGGCCTGCTCGTACTCGCGCAGGGAGAGCAGGAGCTCACCTCCCGGGATCCAGTGGATCTCGCCGCCGCAGTCGACCACGTCATGGCCGAGCAACTCCCCTTCGCCGAGCGCCGCAACATCAGCCTCACGGCTGTCACTCCTCCCGTCATCGTCTCGGGTGACGAGGTGCTGCTGACCCGTCTCGTCGCCAACCTGGTGCAGAACGCGATCCGGCACAACGTCGATGGCGGGCACGTTCTGATCGACCTGTCCCCCGAGAGCGGTCTCGTGGTCTACAACACCGGCCCGCATGTTCCGGACGAGCAGGTCGACGAGCTGTTCGTGCCGTTCCGGCGGCTGCACGCGGACCGGACCGGTTCGTCCGAAGGCGTGGGCCTCGGGCTCTCCATCGTCGTCGCCATCGCCAACGCCCATGGCGGCAGTGTGCACGCGACGGCCAACCTCGAGGGCGGGCTCTCGGTCCGCGTGGCCCTCCCGGTACACGCCCCGGTGCTGTCCGCCTGATCCGCGGGCCGCCGGGAGCGAAGGTGGCCGGCACCTCCGCTCTGGCTCCGGCCCGCGGCTCCGCTCACGTCCCGGATTCTGCGCTCCTCGACTCCATCCATGCGGCTATCGCCTCCCATGCCCGGCTCAGCATGTCGGGGAGCATGAGGTCGGTGTGCCGGCAGGGCAGGCCGACCGCTGACATCGAGCCGCGAACGTGGGGCTCCCAACGCCATAGTTGCGAGTCATGCGATGGGCTGTCCTCGGTGCCCTCGGCGACGATGACCAGCATGTCGCCGTGGAAGACACCAGCCTCGTGGCGCTTTCGCAGCCTTGTGTTGTTACGGAAGATCTTGGTGATGAGGAGCAGTTCCTCCTCGGTGATTCCGTCGATGATGTCGCCGACCTCCCCTCGGAGCCGCGCCGCGTCCTCCCGCAACTGCGCCTCGGGGTCGGGCTGTTCGACGGCCGGCCGCACCGTGGCCTGGCCGGCTTCGAGCGCCTCGGCCCCATCGGGCCGCACGTCCTCGGGAGGCCGGACGGCCTCGTCTCCCCTGTGCTGGGACGGATAGGTGTCCATGACGACGAGCGCGGCGACGGTCTCGCCCGCCTCCTGGAGGCGAACGGCCACCTCGTGGACGGGAATACCGCCGAACGAGAACCCCACGAGGTGGTAGGGGCCGTGTGGCTGGATGGCCCGGATCTGTTCGACGTAGTCCGACGCCATGTCGTCGATCGTGCTCGGCAGCGTGCCGCTGCCGTCCATTCCGGCGGCCTGCAGCCCGTACAGCGGGATTCCATCGGGTACGAAGCGTGTCAGGGGCCGGTAGCACCAGCTCAGACCGGAGGCGGGGTGGAAGAAGAAGAACGGCGGCCGGTCCCCCTCGGCCCGGATGGGCAGGACCCTGCCGAGCGAGTCGCTCATCGACGCCAGGGTCAGTTGGCGGACGACGCCGGCGACGGTCGGCGCGGCGAACACATTCCGCACCGTGGTCGAGATGCCCTTCTCCCGCAACCGCATGACGAGGGTCACCGCAAGCAGGGAGTGGCCGCCGAGCCGGAAGAAGTCGTCGTCGAAGCCGACCTGGTCGACCCCGAGGACGTCGGCGAATACGTCGCTGACGAGGTACTCCAGGCTCGTGGCGAGGTTCCTCTTCTCGTCCGCGCCGGTCGCGCCAGCGGTGTAGTCGGGGGCGGGCAGCGCTCTGCGGTCGAGTTTGCCGTTGGCGGTCAGCGGCAGTTCCGGCAGGGTGACGCAGGCGGCCGGCACCATGTGCTCCGGCAACCGCCCGGCAACGAACTCCCGCAGACCATCCGGCTCATCGCCGTCGACAGACACCACGTAGGCGACCAGGCGCTTGTCGCCGGGGGTGTCCTCGCGGGCGATCACCGCGGCCCGTGCCACCTCCGGGTGCGCGGACAGGGCAGCTTCGATCTCGCCGGGCTCGATGCGGAACCCGCGGATCTTGACCTGCTCGTCCACTCTGCCCGCGAAGACCAACTGCCCATCCGCGCCCCACCTGGTCACGTCCCCGGTGCGATACATCCGCTCGCCACCGGCCCCGTACGGGCAGGCGACGAACCGCTCACCGGTCTGCGACGGACGACCCATGTAGCCGCGGGCCAGACCGGCGCCGGCGACGTACAGCTCACCCGTGACGCCGACCGGCACCGGCTGGAGTGCCTCGTCCAGCACGAACAGGCGGGTGTTGGCGATCGGGGTACCGATCGGCACCACCCCGCCGCCGACCGTCTTCGGCGTCAGTTCGGCCGTGGCCACACCGATCGTGGTCTCCGTCGGCCCGTAGTGGTTGAACACGCGCCGGCCACCGGCCGCGGCCGTCTCCACCAGCTCCTGAACCCAGCCGGGCGACCCGGCCTCGCCACCCAGCACGAGGGAACGAGTGGGCAGCAACGCCTCGACACCGGCCGCGGCCGTCAACGCCTGCAGATGCGACGGCACCGCCTTCAACGCGTCGATGTTCTGCTCGGTCACATACCTGGCGACCTCCTCCGGATCGGTCACCGCCGCCTCCTCCAGCACATGCAACTGGCCTCCGGTGGCCAGGCTGGTGAACACCACCGTGTTGCCCAGGTCCGTCACCTGCGCCTGCAACAGCGCATACCGCGCCCCGACCGCGGTCCAGCCGAGTCGCCCGGAGACCGACTCCACGTAGTTGGCCAACGATCCGTGCGTGACTGCCACGCCCTTCGGTGTCCCCGTCGAACCCGAGGTGTAGATCACATACGCCAATCCCGCCCGATCCACCGCCACCTCAGGCGAAGTGTCCGCGTAGCCCTCCAGCAGGGCGACGGTCGCGGGGTCATCGAGGGCGATCATCCGAACCCGGCCTGCCGAACGTTCATTCAGGGCCTCGTGGGTGCCGAGGACCAACTGCGCACGACTGTCAGCCAGCAGATACGCCACCCGCTCCGCCGGCAACGCGCCGTCGATCGGCACATACGCCGCCCCCGCCTTCCACACCGCCAAGATCGCCGCGACCATCCCCACACCACGCGGCAGACACAACCCCACCACCGACTCACGACCCACACCCAGATCACGCAGATAGCACGCCAGTCGGTTGGCCGCCGCATCCAGCTCGCCGTACGTCAACTGCTCCCCATCGGCGACCACCGCCACCGCGTCCGGGACAGCTCCCACCTGCCGCTCGAACAACTCCACCACCGAAGACGACTCCGCCTCCACCGCGGTGTCGTTCCATCCCACCAGCACCCGCTCCCGCTCCCCGGGATCCAGCACATCCACCGCTGACACGGGCACATCGGGGGAAGCCACCACCTGCTCAAGGACTCGGCCGAACCACTGAGCCATACGTCCCGCCGCCGGCGCGTCGAACAGATCCGCCGCCACCGTCACCGAGCCGTGCAGGCCGGCGGGTCGGCCGTTGCCGTCCAGTACTTCGGTGAAGCCGAAGTTCAGGTCGAACTTGGCCGAGGACGGTGTCGCTTCGTCGGACGCCCCCATACCTGCGCCGGCGCGCATGCCCGGCAGCTCCGGCGAGGCGTCGTCGCTGGTCTGCATCGACAACAAGACCTGCGTCAGCGGGTGCCGCGCCATCGACCGCGTCGGCGCCAACTCCTCCACCAGGCGCTCGAACGGCACGTCCTGATGCGCGAACGCGCCCAGGCTCGCCTCCCGCACCCGGGCCAGCACCTGCCGGAACTCCGGATCACCCGACAAGTCCGTGCGGATCACCAACGTGTTGACGAAGAACCCGACCAGACCATCCAACGCCTCGTCCGTACGACCCGCGATCGGCGACCCGATCGGCACGTCCGTACCAGCCCCCAGGCGTGAGAGCGTCACCGCCATCGCCGCCTGCAGGACCATGAACACGGTCACGCTCTCGGCACGGGCGAGGTCGACCAGTGGCTGATGCACCTCAGCCGGTATCCGCACCGGCATCCGGTGTCCCCGGTGGCTTGCCGTGGTCGGCCGCGGCCGGTCGCCCGGAAGTGTCAGCTCCTCCGGGGCACCGGCCAGCGCCTGCCTCCAGTACGCCGTCTGTTTCGAGAGCAGGCTGTCCGGATCGGACTCTTCGCCCAGCACCTCCCGCTGCCAGAGGGTGTAGTCGGCGTACTGCACCGCCAACGGCTCCCAGTCCGGGACCTGGCCCCGCCGCCGAGCCGCATAGGCCGTGGCGACATCCCGGCTCAGCGGCCCCATCGACCATCCGTCTCCGGCGATGTGATGCATGACGACCATCAAGAGCTGCTCGTCCGACCCGGCGTCGAACAACCACGCCCGGATCGGCAGCTCGGTCGACAGATCGAACGCGTACTGTGACGCCTCCCCCACGGCATCCGACATCTCGCCTCGATCCAGCCGGCGGACCTGCAGCTCCCAGTCCAGTTCCGACAGGTCGAGGATCTGCTGGTACGGCTTGCCGTCGTGGGCGGGGAAAACCGTCCGCAGGGACTCGTGCCGCTCGATCACATCCCGCAGCGCCTGCTCCAGCGACGCGGCATCCACGTCACCGCGCAGGCGGATCGGGGTGGCGATGTTGTACGTCGGGCTCGGGCCTTCGAGCTGGGCCAGGAACCAGAGCCGCTGCTGGGCGAACGAGAGCGGCACCCGCTCCGGACGTGTCGCAACCCGCAGCGGGATACGGGCCTGCCCCGTGTCCTCTGCCAGCAGGGCCGCCAGCCGGGCCACGGTCGGGGCCTCGAACAACGCCCGGACCCTGACCTCCACGCCCAGCACCGTGCGGATCCGCGATATCAGCCGGACCGCGAGCAGTGAATGCCCGCCGAGCCGGAAGAAGTTGTCGTCGACCCCGACCGCCTGCACGCCGAGGATGTCGGCGAAGGCCGCGCACAGGATCTCCTCCTGGACCGTCGCCGGCGCACGCCCCGTGCCGGTGGCGTACTCAGGCTCCGGGAGGGCCTTGCGGTCGAGCTTGCCGTTGGTCGTCAGCGGCAGCTCCGGAAGCGTGACGAACGCGGCCGGGACCATGTATTCCGGCAACCGCCCGCCGACGAAGGCCTGCAGGGCCTCGGCGTCGAGACCGGCCGTCTCCCCGACGACGTACGCGATGAGCCGCCTGTCGCCGGGGGTGTCCTCGCGGGCGACGACGGCGACCTGTGCGACATCGGCGTGGGTCGACAGCACCGCTTCGATCTCGCGCGGTTCGATACGGAAGCCGCGGATCTTCACCTGCTCATCGACGCGCCCGACGAAGAGCAGCTGGCCGTCGGACGTCCACTTGGCCAGGTCGCCCGTCCGGTACATCCGCTCACCGGAGCCCGTCCCGAAGGGGCAGGCCACGAACCGCTCAGCTGTCAGCGACGGGCGGCCCACATAACCGCGGGCCACCCCCACGCCGGCGACATACAACTCACCCGCCACCCCGACCGGCACCGGCTGAAGCCCCGCGTCCAGCACAAACAAACGGGTATTGGCGATCGGACCACCGATCGTCGGCTCGTCACCGGCCGCCAAAGGCTCCGACATCGACGCACACACCGTGATCTCCGTCGGACCATACGCATTGATCAAACGCCGGCCCGCGCCCCATCGCGCCACCGACCCCGCATCCAACGCCTCACCGGCGGATACGAGCGTGGTCACCGACGCCAGATCGGCGTCGTCGAGCGTCCTCAAGACCGCCGGCGGCAACGTCGCATGCGTCACGCCGCGATACACCTCCGGATCGAGGACACCGCTGCCCGCCACCGGTTCCCCGGCGGCAGCCATGACCAGCGTCGCACCCGCACACAGCGTCACGAACACTTCCGACACCGCCGCATCGAACCCGACCGAGGCGAACTGCAACACCCGCGACCCGCGCTCCACCGCAAACCGCTCACCCTGCGCAGCCACCAGGTTGACGAGCCCGTCGTGGGTGCCTGCCACGCCCTTCGGTGTGCCCGTTGAACCGGACGTGTAGATCACATACGCCAGCCCCGCCGGATCGATGGCCACCTCTGGCGCGACCGTCGGGAGGACGGCCAGCCTCGCGGTCGTCGCCGAGTCGTCGACGGTGACCAGTCGCTCTCGCTCGACGGGCAGATCAGCCAGGGCATCCTGGGTTCCGATGACGAAAGCCACACGGCTCTCCGAGAGCATGAACTCCACGCGCTCGGTCGGCAGCGCGGCATCGACGGGCAGATAGGCCGCACCCGCCTTCAGCACGGCCAGCATCGCCGTCACCAGCCCGGCCCCCCGCGGCAGGCACAGGCCGACCAGCGACTCACGCCCCACACCCAGGTCACGTAGGTGGTGCGCCAGGCGATTGGCCGCCGCGTCCAGCGACCCGTACGAGAGATCGACGCCGTCGGCCGTCACGGCGACCGTCTCCGGCACGGCGTCCACCTGCCGGCCGAACAGCTCCAGGACCGACTCGCCCTCCACAGGGGTGACCGTGTCGTTCCATCCACTGACCAGCATGTCGCGATCGTCGGCCGAGAGGAGGTCGACCGTGCCCAACCGGAGCTGGGGCGCCGAGCTCACCTGCCCGAGCACGCGAACGAACCAGCCGGCCAGACTGGCGGCAGAGGAGGCGTCGAACAGGTCCGCCGCGGTTGTCACCACACCGTGCCAGCCCGCCGGCCTGCCCTCACCGTCGAACTGCTCGGCCATGACCACGTCGACGTCGAACTTGGCGGGCTGCGGCATCGGGCCGATGCCGGAAGGGGAGCCGTCCGCACCGCCGCCCGGTCCGGCCGCCGACAGGTCCACCGTGGCGCGCTCCGTGTTCTGCACGGTCAACCCGACCTGGAACAGCGGATGGCGCGCCATGGAGCGCTCGGGTGCCAGCTCCTCCACCAGCCGCTCGAACGGCACGTCCTGGTGCGCGAACGCGCCCAGACTCGCATCGCGCACTCGTGCCAACACCTGCCGGAACTCCGGATCACCGGAGAGATCCGTACGGATGACCAGCGTGTTGAGGAAGAACCCGACGAGGTCGTCCAGCGCCTCGTCGTTGCGTCCCGCGATCGGTGACCCGATGGGGATGTCGCTGCCGGCACCCAGCCGGGACAGCGTCACCGCCAGCGCGGCCTGCATCACCATGAACGCCGTCACGTTCTCGGAACGGGCCACCTCCACCAGCCGCGCGTGCACCTCGGCCGGCACGCGGAACCCCGTTGCGTGCCCGCGGTGGCTGGCCACTGCCGGTCGCTGCCGGTCGAGCGGCAGCGCCAGCTCCTCCGGGGCTCCGGCGAGCGCCTGACGCCAGTAGTCGACCTGCCGGGACAGCAGACTCTCGGGGTCGTCCTCTTCTCCCAGCAGCTGCTGCTGCCAGAGCGTGTAGTCGGCATACTGCACCGGCAATGCCTCGAACTCCGGAGCCTCACCGCCTCGCCGTGCTTCGTAGGCGGTGGTGACGTCCTTGGCCAGCGGGCCGCGGGACCAGCCGTCGGAGGCGATGTGGTGCATGACCACCACCAGCACCTGCTCGTCCTGGCCCACCTGCTTGTCCTGGCCGACCTGGCCGACCTGGCCGACCTGGAACAGCCATGCCTTGATCGGCAGCTCACTCGACAGGTCGAAGGCATACCGCGACGCCTGGGCCACCGCCCCGGCCAGCTCCTCCGGCTCCACCTGGCAGACCTGAAGAACCCAGTCCAGGTCCCGCGGGCCGAGGATGTGCTGGTAGGGCTCGCCGTCCACGGCCGGGAAGACCGTCCGCAGCGATTCGTGCCGCCCGATCACATCCCGCAACGCCGCACCCAACGCCTCGACGTCCACATCACGCATTCGGATCGGAGTGGGGATGTTGTAGGTGGCGCTCGGACCCTCCAACTGGGCCAGGAACCACAGCCGCCGCTGCGCGAACGACAACGGCAACCGCTCCGGCCGCACCGCGGCCCGCAACGGTATCCGCGCCTGCCCGGCAACCTCGGCCAACTGGCCGGCCAGGGCGGCGACCGTCGGTGCCTCGAACAGCGTGCGGACCTCGACCTCCACCCCCAGCACGACTCGGATCCGCGACACCAACCGCACTGCCAGCAGCGAATGCCCGCCCAGTTCGAAGAAGTCGTCGTCGACGCCGACGGACTCCAGACCCAGGACCTCGGCGAACGCCGCACACAGTGTCACTTCCGCCGGCGTCGCCGGAGCGCGCCCTGTGCCGGCGACGTACTCGGGGGCGGGCAGTGCCTTGCGGTCGAGCTTCCCGTTGGCGGTCAGCGGCAGCTCCGGCAGCGAGACGACGGCCGCCGGGACCATGTACTCCGGCAGCCTCCCCGCCACGAACTCCCGCGGGCCCTGTACCTCTTCACCATCGGTCGGCACGACGTAGGCGATCAGGCGCTTTTCGCCGGGGGTGTCCTCGCGGGCGATCACCGCGGCCTGGGTCACGTCCGGGTGGGTCAGCAGGGTGGCTTGGATCTCGCCCGGCTCGATACGGAACCCGCGGACCTTCACCTGCTCATCCGCCCGCCCGACGAAGGCAAGTTGTCCCTCCGCACTCCACTTCGCCAAGTCCCCGGTGCGATACATCCGCTCGCCGGAACCCGGGCTGAAGGGGCAGGCCACGAACCGCTCACCGGTCAGCGACGGCCGACCCACATAGCCGCGGGCAAGCGCCTCGCCGGCGACGTACAGCTCACCGGTGACGCCGACCGGCGCCGGCTGGAGGGTGTCGTCCAGCACGAACAGGCGAGTGTTGGCGATCGGGGTGCCAATCGGCACCACCCCACCAGCCACCAACTCCCCGGTCAGCTCGACGGTAGCGACACCGATCGTCGTCTCGGTCGGGCCGTAGTGGTTGAACACCCGCCGACCCCCGACAGCAGCAGCCTGCACCAACTCCCGCACCCAGCCGGCCGAAGCCGCCTCACCGCCCAGCACGAGGGAACGAACAGGCAGCAGCGGCTCGATACCGGCTGCGGACGTCAGTGCCTGCAGATGCGAAGGCACCACCTTGAACGCATCAATGCCCTGCCCAGCCACATACTCCGCCACCGCCTCCGGATCGGTCACCGACTCCTCGCCCAATACGTGGAGTTGACCACCAGTGGCCAGGCTGGTGAACACGACCGTGTTACCCAGGTCCGTCACCTGCGCCTGCAACAGCGCATACCTCTCCCCCGCAACCACCCAACCCAACCGCGACGACACCGAGGACACATAGTTGGCCAGCGACCCATGCGTCACCGCCACACCCTTCGGCACCCCCGTCGACCCCGACGTATAAATCACATACGCCAACCCCGCCGGATCAATGTCCAGCCCCACAGGCGTACCCGCGTAGCCCTCCAGCAGGGCGGTCGTCGTCGGATCATCCACAGCGATCATCCGCACCCGACCCGCCGGCAGATCATCCAGCGCATCCCGCGTACCCAGCACCACCTGAGCACGACTGTCACCCAGCAGATACGCCACCCGCTCCGTCGGCACCCCGCCATCGATCGGCAGGTACCCGGCGCCCGCCTTCCACACCGCCAGGATCGCCGTCACCATCTCCACACCCCGCGGCAGACACAAGCCCACCACCGACTCACGCCCCACACCCACATCACGCAGGTAGCACGCCAGCCGATCAGCCGCCGCCCCCAACTCGCCGTACGTCAGCTGCTCCCCATCGGCGACCACCGCCACCCCACCCGGGTCAGCCGCCACCCGCCGCTCGAACAACTCCACCACCGACGACGACCCGGCCTCCACCGCGGTGTCGTTCCACCCCACCAACACCCGATCCCGCTCCCCGGCACCGAGCACATCCACCGCAGACAGCCGCACCTCCGGAACCTCGGTCACCGTGGTGAGCACCTGCACGAGCCAGTCGGCCATCCGCCCGGCTGTCGGCTCGTCGAACAGGTCCGCCGCGACCGTCACCGCCCCCCGCAGACCCGCCGGCCTGCCCTCGGTGTCAAACACCTCTCCCAGGGACACCCACAGGTCGAACTTCACCAACGTGGCCACGTCGGCCGAATCCAGACCTGTGCCGCCGCCGGCGCGGACGCCGGGCATGTCCAGGGACGCGTTGCCGCTGGTCTGCATGGTCAGTACGACCTGCGCCAGCGGGTGGCGAGCCATTGACCGGGACGGCGCCAGCTCCTCCACCAGCCGCTCGAACGGCACGTCCTGGTGCGCGAACGCACCCAGACTCGCCTCCCGCACCCGGGCCAACACCTGCCGGAACTCCGGATCACCCGACAGGTCGGTGCGTATGACCAGCGTGTTGAGGAAGATCCCGACCAGATCGTTCATCGCCTCGTCGGTTCGACCCGCGATCGGCGACCCGATCGGAATGTCGGTACCGGCCCCGAGTCGCGACACCGTCACCGCCAACGCCGCCTGCAGCACCATGAACGTGGTCACGCCCTCGGCACGGGCGAGGTCCACCAGCCGCTGGTGTGCCTCGGTGGGAATGCGCACCGGCGCCCGGTAACCGACATGGCTGGCGACAGCCGGTCGCGGGTGGTCGGTCGGCAGCGTCAGTTCCTCCGGCGCACCGGCGAGCGTTCGCCGCCAGTACTCCGCCTGCCGCGACAGCAGACTCTCCGGATCCGACTCCTCACCCAGCAACTCCCGCTGCCACAACGCGTAATCCGCATACTGCACGGGCAACGGCTCCCACACCGGAGCCTCGCCGCGCAGCCGCGCCGAATACGCCGCCGACAGATCCCGGCTCAGCGGCCCCATCGACCACCCGTCGCCGGCAATGTGGTGCAGCAGCACCAGCAACACCTGCTCGTCCGGACCATCCGGATCGTTCTGGCCGTTCTGGCCGTTCTGGAACAGCCACACCCGGATCGGCAGCTCCGCCGACAGGTCGAACGCGTACCGCGACGCCCGGCTGACGGCTTCGCCCAGCTCGTCGGGTTCCACCTGAGTGACTTCAAGAGCCCATTCGAGTTCGTCCGGGTCGAGGACCTGCTGGTAGGGCTCGCCGTCCACGGCGGGGAACACCGTCCGCAGCGACTCGTGCCGCGTGATCACGTCCCGCAGCGCCGCATCCAACGCGTCGACATCCACGCCACTCACGCGGATCGGTGTAGGGATGTTGTACGTGGCGCTGGGGCCCTCGAGTTGGGCCAGGAACCACAGCCGCCGCTGCGCGAACGACAACGGCAACCGCTCCGGCCGCACCCCCGCCCGCAGCGGCAGCCGGACCCGGTCCACCTCTGGTCCGGCGAGGCGCGCGGCCACCTCCGCCACCGTCGGGGCCTCGAACAGCGCCCGCAGCGGCAGCTCCACTCCGAGGACGGAGCGGATTCGTGCAGCCAGCCGGACCGCGAGCAGCGAGTGCCCACCCAGGGCGAAGAAGCTGTCGTCCACCCCGACCGACTCCACACCCAGCACCCCGGCGAACACCGCACACAGGATCTCCTCCTCCGGCGTCGCCGGACCGCGACCTGCGCCGGTGGCGTACTCCGGTGCGGGGAGCGCCTGGCGGTCGAGCTTGCCGTTCACCGTCAACGGGAACTCCGCCAACTCCATCACCGCGGCCGGCACCATGTACTCCGGCAACCGCCCGCCGACGAAGGCCTGCAGGGCCTCGGCGTCGAGACCGGCCGTTTCCCCGACGACGTACGCGACGAGCCGCCTGTCGCCCGACGTGTGCCGACGGGCGATCACCACGGCCTGGCGGACATCGGGATGGGTGAGCAGCGCCGCCTCGATCTCACCCGGCTCGATACGGAACCCGCGGATCTTGACCTGCTCGTCGGCACGCCCGGCGAAGAACAACTGCCCGTCAGGGCTCCACTTCACCATGTCCCCGGTCCGGTACATCCGCTCCCCGGCCCCGGGACCGAAGGGGCAGGCCACGAACCGCTCACCCGTCGACGACGGACGACCCACGTAGCCACGCGCCACGCCTGGACCGGCCACATACAACTCGCCGGTGACGCCCACGGGTGCGGGCTGGAGGGTGTCGTCCAGCACGTACAGGCGGGTGTTGGCGAGTGGCGTGCCGATCGGCGGCTCGTCGTCAGTCACGAGCGGGGCCGACATCGACGCACACACCGTGATCTCCGTCGGCCCGTACGCGTTGATCATCCGGCGGCCCGGGGCCCACTGCCTGACCAAGCTCGGGTCCAGCGCCTCGCCACCCACCACCAGCGTCCTCACGGACGCCAGATCTTCCGCGGCAAGCGCACCGAGCGCCGCGGCCGGCAATGCCACGTCCGTCACCCCGTGGCGCGCCACGACGTCCGCGAGCCCACCGCCCGGCAGCAGTTCGTCCGCCGGAGCCGTCACCAGGGTCGCTCCGGTGCCCAGCGCCATCAGCACATCACACACGGCGACATCGAAGCCGGTCGAGACGAACTGCAGCACCCGCGAGCCCTGCCCCACCGCCATCCGGTCGCGCTGCGCCGCCACGAGGTTCGCCGCGCCGCTGTGCGAGACCGCCACGCCCTTCGGTGTGCCTGTCGAGCCGGACGTGTAGATCACATACGCGAGCCCCGCCGGGGCGATAAACACCTCCGGCGCGGTGCCCGAGGTCTCCGACGATCGACCCAGGTCCTCCGGGCCGACGACGAGGTCCACCCCCGCGTCGGCGAACATGAACTCCAGACGCTCGGGCGGCAGCGCAGCGTCGACGGGCAGGTACGCCGCGCCTGCCTTCCACACGCCCATGATCCCGACGATCATCTCGGGAGCGCGCGGGAGCCGTACGCCCACAACCGACTCCGGTCCCACGCCCCGGCTGCGCAGGTGGTTCGCCAGCCGGTTGGCCGCGGCGTCCAGCTCGGCGTACGACAGCTCCTCGCCGTTCCCGACCACCGCCACCGCATCCGGAGCGGCTGCCACCCACTGCGCGAACAACTCCACGATCGAGGAGAACGGCATCTCGAGTGCCGAGTCGTTCCACTCCCGAAGCAGCACGTCCCGCTCATCCGCACCGAGCACGTCCACCTGACGCAGCCGCAGCTCGGGGGCCGCGGTCACCGACTCAAGCACCCGGGCGAACCAGTTCGCCATCCGCTCGGCCGTCTCCGCCTCGAACAAGTCCGCCGACGCGGTGAGCACGCCACGGAGTCCGGCCGGGCGCCCCTCGTCGTCGAGCACCTCGGACAGCATCACCTCCAGGTCGAGCTTCGCCGTCACCAAGGCTGCGCCACCGACCGCCGTCGCTCCGGAATCGGCCCGGGTGGCCCCGGTCGGCTCGGCGGCCGCACGTTCAACGTTCTGTACGTCCAGGGTCACCTGGAACAGCGGGTGCCGCGCCATCGAGCGCGACGGTGCCAGCTCCTCCACCAACCGCTCGAACGGCACGTCCTGATGGGCCAGGGCGTCCAGACCGGCTTCCCGCACCCGCGCCAGCACCTGCCGGAACTCCGGGTCTCCAGCGAGGTCGGTACGGATGACCAGCGTGTTGACAAAGAACCCGACGAGGTCGTCCAGCGCCTCATCGATACGACCGGCCACAGCCGAGCCGATCGGGATGTCGGTACCGGCTCCCAGGCGGGACAGCATCACGCACAGCGCGGCCTGCATGACCATGAACGTCGTCACGCCCTCGGACCGCGCCAGCTTCACCAGCTGCTCGTGCACTTCAGCGGATATGCGCATCGGCACCCGATGACCGGTGTGGCTCGCCGCCGCGGGACGCTGCCGGTCCGTCGGCAGCACCAGCTCCTCCGGAGCACCCGCGAGCGTTCGCCGCCAGTACTCCACCTGCTGCGACAGCAAGCTCTCCGGATCCGACTCCTCACCCAGCAACTCCCGCTGCCACAGGGCGTAGTCGGCGTACTGCACGGGCAACGGCTCCCACGTCGGAGCCTCACCCCGCAACCGCGCCTCATACGCCGTCGTCAGATCCCGCCTCAGCGGCCCCATCGACCAGCCGTCGGAGGCGATGTGGTGCATGACGACATGAAGCAGCTGCCTGTCCGAACCGTCCCGGACCAGCCAGGCCTTGATGGGCAGTTCGCCGGCGAGGTCGAACGTGTACTTCGACGCCCGCCCCACGACATCCGCCACATCGCCGGGCGCGCCCTGGTACACCTCCAGTTCCCAGCTGACATCGCTCGGATCCACGATCCGCTGGTAGGGCTCTCCGTCCACGGCGGGGAACACCGTGCGCAGCGACTCGTGCCGCGCGATCACGTCACGGAACGCCAGCTCGAGCGCGGCGGCGTCCACGTCTCCGTTCAGCGGGTGCGGCACGGTGATGTTGTACGTCGCGTTCGGCCCCTGGAGCTGGTCGATGAACCACAGTCGCCGTTGCGCGAACGACAGCGGGACCTGCTCCGGCCGTACGTCTGCTCGCAACGGCGTACGCACCTGCCCCGTGCCGTCGGCCAGCTGCGCCGCCAGGCCCGCGGGCGTGGGCTTCTCGAACAACGCCCGGACCCCGACCTCCACTCCCAGCAGCGCACGCACCCTCGAGATCAGCCGGACGGCAATCAGGGAGTGTCCGCCGAGCAGGAAGAAGTTGTCGTCGACTCCGACCGCATCCACGCCGAGGACGTCGGCGAAGGCGGCGCAGAGTATCTCTTCCTGGACGGTGGCCGGCGCACGGCCTGTGCCGGTGGTGTACTGCGGTGCCGGCAGTGCGCGACGGTCGAGCTTGCCGTTGGTCGTCAGCGGCAGCTCCGGAAGCGTCACGAAGGCGGCGGGGACCATGTAGTCCGGCAGCCGCGAGGCGACCAGTTCCCGTAGTCCTTGCGGCTCGTGGCCGTTGGGCACCACGTAGGCCACCAGCTGTCGGTCACCGGGGCTGTCCTCGCGGGCGATCACCGCGGCCTGTGTGACGCTCGGGTCGGTCAGCAGAGCGGCTTCGATGTCTCCGGGTTCGATACGGAACCCGCGAATCTTCACCTGTTCATCCACACGGCCGGCGAACACCAACTGTCCGTCCTGGCTCCACTTGACCAGGTCCCCTGTCCGGTACATCCGCTCCCCGGACCCCGGGCCGAAGGGGCAGGCCACGAACCGCTCGCCCGTCAGCCCCGGACGGCCGACATAGCCACGCGCCAACGCGGAACCCGCAACATACAACTCGCCCGTGACCCCGATCGGCACCGGCTGCAGCACCGGGTCGAGCACGAACATGCGGGTGTTGGCGATGGGCCGGCCGAAGGGCACCACACCCGAACGGTCGGCATCAACCGTTCCGATCGCGGTGATGACCGTCGCCTCGGTCGGACCGTAGGCATGCACCAGATCACGCCCCGGCGACCAGGTGCGCGCCACCGCCTCACTGACCGCCTCAGATCCCACCACCATGGGACCGACCTGCGCCAGATCGTCCGGGTCCAGCACCTCCAACAACGACGGCACCACACTCGCCGCCCCAACCCCCTCCAACTCCCGCAGACGCCACGGCTCCCGCCGCTGCTCGTCACTCGCGATCCACAGCGTGGCACCCGAAGCGAGCGCCACCGCCACATCCAGCACCGAGGCGTCGAAGCTGAACGACGCGAACTGCAACACCCCCACACCCGGCCCCGCACCCATCACCGGAGCAAACACCGACACCAAATTCGCCACCGAACCGTGCGAAACCCCCACACCCTTCGGCGCCCCCGTCGACCCCGACGTAAAGATCACATACGCCAACCCAGCCGGATCGACAGCCACATCCAGTGCCATCTCCGACACATCGCCAGAGCTCTCCAACTCCTCCACACCAACGACGACCTGCACCCCGGCGTCAACGAGCATGACCTCCACCCGCTCCACCGGCAGCGCCGCATCAATCGGCAGATACGCCGCGCCCGCCTTCCACACCCCGAGAATCCCCACGACCATCTCCGGTCCACGCGGCAACCGCAGCCCTACCACCGACTCGGCGCCCACCCCCCGAGCACGAAGCCAATTCGCCAGCCGATTCGCCGCCACATCCACATCGCCGTACGTCAGCTCCACACCCTCAAACACCACCGCAACCGAACCAGGAGCCTCGGCCACCCACCGTTCGAAGGACGCCGGCACCGATACACCCGACACATCGACAGCCGTGTCATTCCACTGCCGCACCACCACGTCGCGCTCTTGCGGCTCAAGAAGGTTCAGCGCGTCCAGCCGCGGGTCGGGACTTCCGCCCAGCACAGCGTCCAGTGCATTGAGCACGCTGCCCAGCGCTGTACGCATCAGGTGGCCGACTGCGGCCGCGTCGATCGGCTGCACTGCCTCAACGCTCAGGCTGAGCTTTTCCGGACCGAGATCATTGACTGCCACGGTGAGCGGGTAGTTGGTCCGCTCCCGTCGAGAGAGATGCTTGACGCCCTCGACCTGTTGATCGCCGGGCGTATCGGCCTTCTGGACACCGTGCCGGTAGTTGAACAGCGAGGTGAACACGGGCATGTCGCCGACGACGGCGCTCGCCCGCTGGGCCATCGCCAGCGGCGCATGCTCGTGCTCCAGCAGCGCCGCCAGTTGGTCCCGCATCCCCTCGACGGCCGCACGTACCCCGACACCAGCGGTCCGTACCCGCACCGGCAACGTGTTCATGAATGGGCCGAGCACCCGGTCGGCACCGGCACCGGCGTTCATCCGGCCGAACAGCACCGTGCCGAACACCACATCATCCCGACCCGCGAGGATGGCAAGCACCCGGGCCCACGCCACGTGCAGAACGGTCGCCGGGCTGACACCCAGCTCCCGCGCCACCCTCCGCAGGGCCGCGACCTGCTCGCCGGGCAGAGGCACCCGCTCAGCTGCGACATCGGTGCCGTCGCCCTGGACGCCGAGCAGCCCGTAGGGGGCGGTGGGTTCGGTGACGTCGCCCAGGAGGTCGGCGAAGAACCGCTCGTGCTCCTCCCGCGGCACCGCACGCGTCTGCGCCACGAAGTTCCGGAACGGCAACGCCGGCGCCATGTCCATGGCCTCACCGGACAGAACCGCCCGCAGCTCGCCCAGGAGCATGTCCATGCCCAGGTGGTCCTGCACCATGTGGTGCATGCGGACAACGGCCAGCCAGCGACCCTCGGGTGCCTGGGCCGCGTGCAGGTCCATCAGCGGCGCACGGCCCAGGTCCATGACCGCCCCGGATCGTGCCATCAAGTCCTCGGCCCAGGCGGTCGGTTCCGTGCCCTTGGTCTCCAGGGTGTGTTCCAGGACCGGGAGTTCGGCCCGCCGCCACACCACCTGCACGGGCTCGCGCAGCCCTTCCCACACCACACCCGTGCGATAGATGTCATGCCGGTCGACGACCTGCTGCAACGCCTGCACGAACTCATCCAGCCGGGAGCGCGAGTCGAACTCCACGACGCGCGCGGTGAGATAGACGTCCTCCCCGTCACCGGCCATGAGGTGGTGGAAGAACATCCCTTCCTGCAGCGGTGCCAACGGATAGATGTCCGCCACATTCGCCGCCCCGCCGTCGACCGTCGCGACGACCCGGTCGATGTCGGTCTGCGACAGCTCCACCAGGGGCAGCATTTCCGGCGTGATTCGCTCGGCGTCTGCGGGGATCAGGTTCTCCGGCACCTCGAGCGTCCCGACATCAGCTGTCCGCGCCAGGCCCGCGGGCGTCGGCGACTCGAACAGGGCGCGTACCGACACGGCTACGCCTCGCCCTCGCAGTCGTTCGACCAGTGAGATCGCCAGCAGCGAGTGGCCGCCATGTGCGAAGAAGTCGTCGTCGACCCCGATCGATTCCACGCCCAGGACCTCGGCGAAAGCCACACACAGGATCTCCTCGCGCACCGTCGCCGGTCCGCGCCCGGCGCCTGCGAGGTAGTGCGGTGCCGGGAGGGCCTTGCGGTCGAGTTTGCCGTTGGCCGTGAGTGGCAGCTCCGACAGCGTCACGAACGCGGCCGGGACCATGTACTCCGGCAGCCGGCCCGCCACGAACGCACGCAGATCATTGAAGTCCACACGGTCGGTGTCGGCCGGCACGACATAGGCCACCAGCCGCTTGTCCCCCGGGTTGTCCTCACGTACGACCACCGCGGCTTGTGTGACGTTCGGGTCGGTCAGCAGGGCGGATTCGATCTCACCGGGCTCGATACGGAACCCGCGGACCTTCACCTGCTCATCCGCCCGGCCGAGGAAGGCCAACTGCCCCTCCCGGGTCCACCGCACCCGGTCCCCGGTCCGATACATCCGCTCACCGGAACCCGACCCGAAGGGGCAGGCCACAAACCGCTCACCCGTCAACCCCGGACGGCCCAAGTAGCCACGCGCCACCCCGGCACCAGCGATATACAATTCACCGGCCACCCCCACCGGCACCGGCCGCAAACCTTCATCCAGTACATACAGCCGGGTATTGGCGATCGGCCCACCGATCAACGGCTCCCCGACATGCCCCGGCTCGATCTGTGCAGATGTGGACCAGATCGTGGTCTCCGTCGGCCCGTACACATTCACCACACCCGCGGCCGCCCGCGCCAGCCGGGCCGCAAGGTCCGCCGGCAGCGCCTCGCCACCGACCAGCACCCGCACCCCGCCCAGATCCACCCGACCACCGGCCAGCACCGACCGCCACAACGTCGGCGTGGCCTGGATGACACTCGCCCCGCTCTCTTCGACCACACGGCCAAACGCCACCTGGTCATAGACCAGCTCCTTGGCCGCCACTACCACCGCCGCACCCTGAATCAGCGGCAAAAACAGCTCCAGACCGGCGATGTCGAACCCGACCGTGGTCAGCGCCAGCAGCCGATCCCCACGGCCCAGACCCAGCTGCTGCTGCATCCCAACCAGCAGATTCGCCAACGCCGCACGCGAGACCACCACACCCTTGGGCCGCCCCGTCGACCCAGAGGTGTAGATGACATACATCGGATGCCCGCCCACCACCAGCACCCGACGGTCCGCATCCGTCACATTCGCCGCCGAACACGCACCGATCTCAGCAGCCGTCACCACATCGTCGATGAGTGCCACCGGGCCTGCACCCGGCACCCCCTGCGCCAACTGCGCACACGACAAGACCATCACCGGCGCGGCCTCCGCGAGCATGAACTCCAGCCGCTCGGCCGGAAAGTCCATATCCAACGGCAGGTACCCCGCACCCGACTTCGCCACCGCCAACAACGCCACCAGCAGCTCCACCGAACGAGGCAAGGCCACCGCCACAAACCGCTCCGGCCCCGCCCCCCGCGCCATCAACCACCACGCCAACCGATTCGCCCGCTGATTCAGCTCGACGTAGGAGATCTCCTGGCCGTCGGCCACCACCGCGACCGCATCGGGACACGACGCCGCCCACTCCTCGAACCACTCCACCCAACCCACATCAGGCACGGCCGCGGCAGTCTCGTTCCACTGCCCGACCACAAGGTCGTGCTCTGCCGCATCGAGCACGTCCACCGCATGCAAGGCAATGCCCGGAGCAGCAGTGACCGCATCCACCACACGCACAAACCAGTCCGCGATCCTGGAAGCCGTCTCCGGCTCGAACAGGTCCGCAGCCACGGTCATCCCGCCGCCGACACCCGCCGGCCGACCCTGCTCGTCGAAGACTTCGTGCAACGACACGTCCACGTCGAAACGCGCGGCACTCCCTGACCCGTGAAACGCCTCCGCGCGGACCTGGGGCAGATCCAGCGTCGCAGACTCCAGATTGCGCAACGTCAACAACACCTGGAAGAGGGGGTGTCGGGCGAGGGAGCGGGTGGGTGTCAGCTCCTCCACGAGCCGTTCGAAGGGCATGTCCTGGTGCGCGAACGCGGCCAGGCTCGCTTCCCGTACCCGCGCCAGGATCTGGCGGAAGTCCGGGTCGCCGGACAGGTCGGTGCGGATGACCAGGGTGTTGATGAACAGTCCGACGAGGTCGTCCAACGCCTCGTCGGTACGCCCCGCGATCGGCGATCCGATCGGGATGTCGGTGCCGGCACCCAGCCGCGACAGGGTCACCGCGAGCGCGGCCTGCGCCACCATGAACGTCGTCACGCCCTCGGCGCGCGCCAGCTCCACCATCCGCTGATGCACCCCGGCCGGTATCCGCACCGGCACCCGATGACCCTGATGGCTCGCCGATGCCGGACGCTGCCGGTCCACCGGCAGCTCCAACTCCTCCGGGGCACCGGCAAGCGTCTGCCGCCAGTACTCCACCTGCTGCGACAGCAGACTCTCCGGGTCGGACTCCTCACCCAGCAGCTCCCGCTGCCACACCGCGTAATCGGCATACTGCACCGGCAATGGCTCCCACACCGGAGCCCCACCCCGCAGCCGCGCCTCATAAGCGGTCGAGACATCCCGCGCGAGAGGACCGCGAGACCAGCCGTCGGAGGCGATGTGATGGACAACCAGCACCAACACCTGCTCGTCCGACCCTGCCTGGAGCAGGCACGCCCGGATCGGCAGCTCCGCCGACAGGTCGAACGCGTAGTTCGCAGCCTGCGCCGCGGCAGCCTTCAGCGCCTCGGGCTCCACCTCGGTCACCGTGACGTGCCAGTCCAGCTCGTCCGGGTCGAGGATGTGCTGGTAGGGCCGGCCGTCGGCGGTCGGGAAGACCGTTCGCAGCGACTCATGCCGCCCGATCACATCCCGCAACGCCTGTTCCAGCACCGCGGCGTCCACGCCCTGTATACGGATCGGGGTGGGAATGTTGTAGGTGGCGCTGGGACCTTCGAGTTGGGCCAGGAACCACAGCCGCTGCTGCGCGAACGACAACGGCACCCGCTCCGGCCGCACCGCGGCCCTCAGCGGCATACGCGCCTGTCCGGCACCCTGCGCCAGCCGGCCCGCCAACCCTGCCACCGTCGGCGCCTCGAACAGCGTGCGGACCTCTACCTCCACACCCAACACAACACGGATCCGCGACACCAACCGCACCGCCAGCAGCGAATGCCCGCCCAGAGCAAAGAAGCTGTCATCGACCCCGACCGATTCCAGGCCCAAGACCTCGGCGAACGCCGCACACAAGATCTCCTCCTGCACAGTGGCCGGCGCCCTCCCTGCACCGGTGACAAACTCCGGTGCAGGGAGGGCCCTGCGGTCCAGCTTGCCGTTGGCCGTCAGCGGCAACTCCGCCAGCGTCACGAACGCGGCCGGAACCATGTACTCCGGCAGCCGTAAAGCCACCAACTCCCGCAGCCCCTCAGGCTCCACACCATCACCGGCCACCACATAGCCGACCAGACGCTTGTCCCCCGGAGAGTCCTCACGGGCGACCACCACCGCCTGATCGACGTCCGAATGGGACTGCAGGACAGCCTCGATCTCACCCGGCTCGATACGGAAACCGCGGATCTTCACCTGCTCATCCGCGCGCCCGGCGAACACCAACTGCCCGTCCGGAGTCCACTTCGCCAGATCCCCGGTCCGATACATCCGCTCACCGGAGCCCGTCCCGAAGGGGCAGGCCACGAACCGCTCACCCGTCAGCGACGGGCGGCCCACATAGCCACGGGCCACCCCCACGCCAGCGACATACAACTCACCCGCCACCCCGACCGGCACCGGCTGAAGCCCAGCGTCCAGCACAAACAAACGGCTATTGGCGATCGGACCACCGATCGTCGGCTCGTCACCGACCGCCAAAGGCTCCGACATCGACGCACACACCGTGATCTCCGTCGGACCATACGCATTGATCAACCGCCGGCCCGCGGCCCACCGCGCCACCAACCCCGCATCCAACGCCTCACCGGCGGATACGAGCGTGGTCACCGACGCAAGATCGATGTCGTCCAACGCACCCAACACCGCCGGCGGCAACGTCGCATGCGTCACCCCCCGATCCGCCACCAACTCCACCAGACCGCCCCCCGGCAACAACTCATCCGCCGACGCCATCACCAGCCCCGCACCGGCGCACAGCGTCACCAGCACCTCCGACACCGCCGCATCGAACCCGACCGAGGCGAACTGCAACACCCGCGACCCCGGCTCCACCGCGAACCGCTCACCCTGCGCAGCCACCAGATTGACCACACCCGCATGAGCGACGGCCACACCCTTCGGAGTGCCCGTCGAACCGGACGTATAGATGACGTAAGCCAGCCCCGCCGGATCGATGGCTACGTCCGGCGGCACATCAGCACACGCGTCCACCAACATCGCCGTCATCGGATCATCGAGAGACACCACCCGCACACGCCCCGCCGGCAGCTCATCCACCGCCTCCCCCGCACCCAACACCAACTCCACACGACTGTCAGCCAGCATGTGCGCAACCCGCTCCACCGGCAGCCCACCAACGATCGGCAAAAACGCCGCCCCCGCCTTCAACACACCCAACATCCCCGCAACCAAGTCACCCCCACGCGGCAGACACAAACCCACCACCGACTCAGCACCCACACCCTGACCCCGCAAGAAACGCGCCAGCCGATTCGACCGCACATCCAACTCGCCGTAGGTCAGCTCCACACCCTCAAACACCACCGCAACCGCCCCAGGAACCTCCCGCACCCGCCGCCCAAACAACTCCACCACCGACACACCCGACACACCCGACACACCGACAGCCGTGTCATTCCAGCCCGACACCAACAACTCACGCACATCCACACCCAGCACATCCACCGCACCCAACGCCACGTCCCGACCGCCATCCAGGACCTCGCTGAGCGCAGC
>NZ_JBSGYY010000020.1:0-146486 GCF_053610705.1 Streptomyces sp. NPDC054872
GAGCTCTGAGCTCCGCCTGGGCCGCGCCCCGTCACTCCCGCGCTCAGGAGGTCAACACGGTCTCCCGCTCGCCGAGTTCATCACCGGAGGCGACGACGGCCGCGTCCTCACTGTCACCGCCGCCGTCACCACCCTCCACGTGCTGCCGCGGCTTCGACGGCAGGGCGAACATCAGCAGGAAGATGGCGACGAGCACGCCGACGACCCACCACAGCGAGTTCTGGAACGCGCCGACGATCTCCATCGGCACCTCGCTCCGCGCCGCCCTCTCGTCGATCACGCCGAAGAACACCACCGAGACCAGGCCGAGCCCGAGCGCCGTACCCATCTGCTGCACAGTGTTGAGCAGCCCGGACGCGGACCCGGAGTGCTCGCGCGGCACGTCCGACAGGATGGCGTCGGTCAGCGGCGCGACGATGAATCCCATGCCGGCGCCCATCACGGCCAGCGGCAGCGCCATCTGCCAGGACGCGATGCCCGCTCCGTACCGGTCCGCCTCCCAGATGTAGAGCAGCACCCCGGCGGCCATGATGAGCGCGCCGCCCTGCAGCACCTTGCGCCCGAACCGCGGCACGAGCTTCTGCACGGACATGCCGGCGGCCACCGAGACGGCGATCGAGAACGGGATTCCGGTCGTGCCCGCCCGCAGCGCGGTCCAGCCGAGCCCCGTCTGCATGTAGAGCGTCCAGACCAGGAAGAAGATGCCCAGCGCGACACCGAACACGGTCTGCACCGCGATGCCCGCCGCGAAGCTCTTCACCTTGAACAGGGAAAGCTCCACCAGCGGCGAACCGTCCTTGGCCGCCTTCGCCTTCTCGTACGCGATGAGCGCGCCGAAGACGACGAGTCCGCCCGCCATCATGGCGTAACCCCACAGCGGCCAGTCCAACTCCCGCCCACGGGTGAGCGGGTAGAGCACCATCAGCAGGCCGAGCGTGACGAGGACGACGCCGACAAGGTCGAGCTTGAGGGCCTTCGGCGCCTTGGACTCGCTGATGAACTTGCTGCCGAGGATCAGTCCCGCGATGCCGACCGGCAGGTTGATGAGGAAGATCGGGCGCCATTCGAGACCGAACAGGTTCCACTGGGTCAGGAGCGCGCCGAGGAGCGGGCCCGAGACGGCCCCGAGGCCGACGATCATCCCGAAGAGGCCGAAGACCTTGCCGCGCTCGTGCGCCGGGAAGGTGGCGTGCACGATCGACAGGACCTGCGGCACCATCATCGCGGCCATGCCGCCCTGCAGGATGCGCGACGCGACCAGCATCTCCGGGTTCGCGGCGAACCCGCAGAGCGCGGAGGCGACGGTGAAGCCGCCGATCCCTATCAGGAACATCCGCTTGCGCCCGTGGATGTCACCGAGCCGCCCGCCGGTGATGAGTCCGGCGGCGAACGCGAGCGCGTAGCCCGCGGTGATCCACTGGATCTGGCTGTACGAGGCGCCTGCTTCCTCCTGGATGGAGGGGATCGCGATGTTGACGATGGTGACGTCGACGAGGTCCATGAAGGCCGCCGTCATCACGATGGCGAGGGCGAACCAGCGGCGCCGGTCGGCCGCGGCGGCCGCTCCGGTCGGTGCTGTGGCGGGGCTGCTGAAAGTCATGAGAGGAGACTAGAAGTCATATAGGCCAGAGTGTGTCCTAGATGGGCGGCATCCTGGAGAACATGACATCAACTTCGGGCACGTCTTCGGAAAGGTCCGGCGGCTCGGGCTCCGGATCTGGTGATGCGGACACCCCGGCTCGGGTCGCGGACACCCCGGCTCGGCTGCTGCAGCTGCTCTCCCTCCTCCAGACACCGCGCGAGTGGCCGGGCGGGGAGCTGTCGGACCGGCTCGGCGTCAGCCGTCGTACGGTGCGGCGCGACATCGACCGGCTGCGGGACCTCGGCTATCCGGTGCAGGCCAGCCAGGGGGCGACCGGCGGCTACCGCCTGGTCGCCGGGAAGGCCATGCCGCCGCTCGTCCTGGACGACGAGGAGGCGGTGGCGATCGCGGTGGGGCTGCGGGCCGGGGCGGGGCACGCGGTGGAGGGTGTGGAGGAGGCGTCGGTCCGGGCACTGGCGAAGCTCGAACAGGTCCTGCCCTCCCGCCTGCGCCACCGGGTCCAGACCCTCCAGATCGCGACGACCCCCCTGACCAGCGGCGACGGCGCGAGCATCGCGCCCGAGACGCTCACGGTCATGGCGTCCGCGGCGGCGGGCCAGGAGCGCCTCCGTTTCGCCTACCGCTCCGGTGACGGCACGGAGTCCCGCCGTCTGACGGAGCCGCACCGTCTCGTGTCGACGGGACGGCGCTGGTATCTGGTGGCGTACGACATCGACCGCGACGACTGGCGCACGTTCCGGGTGGACCGGGTGTCGTCACCCTTCGCGACCGGCGCCCGCTTCGTGCCGCGGGAGCTGCCCACGGGGGACGCGGCGGAATTCATCCGCCGGTCGATGTGGCGGGGTCAGCCTTCGTACGAGATCGACGTGACGTTCGAGGCGTCCGCGGAGTCCATCGCCGGGGCGTTCCCCTCGGCACTGGGCACGCCGGAGCCGCTGAGCGCCACCAGGTGCCGGCTCCGCTCCTCGGTGACTGACTCCATCGAGTGGCTGGCGGTCCGCTTGACCACGGCAGGCTGCGACTTCGTGGCCCATGGCCCACCGGAGCTGCTCGCTTCCCTCCGGGAGCTGGGCTCCCGCATGACGCGGGCGTCTGGGGCCTATACCCCGGAGTAACGGGTGGGTGGGTGGGAGAGAGCCCCAGTGCCGGGGGGGGATGGCACCGGGGCTCAGCTGATGGACGGCTTCGCGGGCCGCCAAGGCCTAGGCCGCCGCGTCGAAGCCCGTGTCCCGAGCCAACTTCTTCAGCTCAAGAAGCGCGTGCTTCTCGATCTGGCGGATCCGCTCCCGGGTCAGACCGTGCTGCTTGCCGACCTCCGTCAGGGTCCGCTCGCGGCCGTCGTCGATGCCGTACCGCATCTTGATGATGGAGGCGGTGCGCTGGTCGAGGCGGCCGATCAGGTCGTCCAGCTCCTCGCTGCGCAGCAGGGTCAGGACGGACTGCTCGGGCGAGACCGCGGAGGTGTCCTCCAGGAGGTCACCGAACTGCGTGTCCCCGTTGTCGTCCACGCCCATGTTGAGCGAGACCGGGTCACGCGCCCAGTCCAGGACGTCCGTGACACGCGAAGGCGTGGAGTCGAGCTCCGCCGCGACCTCTTCCGGCTCGGGGTCGCGTCCGTTCTTGCGGTTGAACTCGCGCATGACCCGGCGGATCCGGCCCAGCTCCTCCACCAGGTGGACGGGCAGCCGGATGGTGCGGGACTGGTCGGCTATGGAGCGCGTGATGGCCTGACGGATCCACCACGTGGCGTACGTGGAGAACTTGAAGCCCTTGGCGTAGTCGAACTTCTCGACCGCGCGGACCAGGCCCGCGTTCCCCTCCTGGATCAGGTCGAGCAGCGGCAGGCCACTGCGCGGATAGCGGCGGGCCACGGCGACGACCAGACGCAGGTTCGACCGGATGAAGACGTCCTTGGCCCGCTCGCCGTCGGCGACGAGCGCCTCCAGCTCCTCGCGGGACGCGGAGGCGCCGGGGACGGAGTCCTCGACATCGCCGTCCAGTATCTTCCGGGCATACACACCGGCCTCGATGATCTGGGACAGCTCGACTTCCTTGGCGGCGTCGAGCAGCGGCGTACGCGCGATCTCGTCGAGGTACATGCCGACCAGGTCGCGGTCGGCGATCTCCCCGCCTACGGCGCGAACACTGCGTGCCGCGTCGGTCTCGCCGGAGGAGGCGGACTTACGACGGGCGACGGCACGGGTTGCCATGCGTGCTCCCTTGCGTGTGGAGGTCCTGGTCGGCCCTTTTCACGGGCCTCTGTGGTGGAAACCACACCCTTGCGGGTGCCCTGCTTCCGATGGAAACAACGACTGGAATCCGGACAGAATTCCCAAGCCGCGTAACTATTTTCCTGACGTTGCAGTACCCTGTGCCGCCACAAAGGGAGGCCGGATGCCGTCGGAGCGTAACGAGGTGCAGGTCAGGCCGGGCGCGGAGGCCGATCTGGGGGCCCTGACCGCCATCTACAACCACTACGTACGCGAGACGCCGATCACATTCGACACGGCCGTCTTTCTGCCGGAAGAGCGCCGCCCTTGGCTGCTCTCCCACCCTGAAGACGGCCCCCACCGCCTCTTGGTTGCCCAGGAGCGGGATTCCGGCCTGATCCTCGGGTACGTCACGAGTTCTCCTTTCCGGGTCAAGCCCGCGTACGCCACCTCTGTGGAAGTCAGCGTCTACTGCGCGCCGGAAGCCGCGGGCCGCGGCATCGGCACCTTGCTCTACACGGCGCTCTTCGAGGCCCTCGAAGGGGAGGACCTGCACCGCGCCTACGCCGGCATCGCCCAGCCGAACGACGCTTCCGGCCGCCTCCACGAACGCTTCGGCTTCCGGCACGTCGGCACGTATCGCGAGGTGGGCCGCAAGTTCGGCCGCTACTGGGACGTCGCCTGGTACGAGCGTCCCCTCGGCCCCGGCAACCGAAGCGGGTCCTAGGTCCCGACCCGGGCCGCCCTAAGCCCTGACCTAGGGCGCAAGGCCGTTACGCCTTCACCCGGGCCCGCCTACCGTGCCGCCATGGACGCCACAGCAGACGCCGGAACCGACACCACCGGCACCCTCGACGAAGCCCTGCAGCGCCTGCACGCCTCGGGCCCCGAGCGGCTCGGACGGCTCACCAACCACGCGCCGATGGCCGTCGAGGCGCTCGCCGCGCACGGCCTCTCCGGTGCGGTCCACCGCTGGCTCGAGCTGTACGCGCCGAGGTTGGAGGAGTACCCGGGCGCGGTCGGAACAATCACCGACGACGACTGGCGCGAGGCCCTCGGCGATCCGCGCCGGGTGGCGGACTGGATCGCGTACTTCGGCAGGCAGGTCGACGAACGCCCGTGGCGCGACGTCCTCGCCACCTGGTGGCCCCGCCTGCTGCCGGGCATGTACGGCGGCTCCACGCACCCGGTGATCCGTGTCGGCCACGCGGTGCGCACGCTCCTGTCCGGCGAGGCGACCGGACCCCGCGTCACCGAACTCGCCCACGGCCTCGGCTACTGGGCCGCCCGGCACCACCCCGTCCCCGGTGTTCGGCTCCTGCCCCTGAGCGCGGGTACGGCAGCCGCCGCCCTGGACGCCGTCGAGCCGATCCCTGACAGGGAGAGCGGCGGTTTCCCCGCCAGGCTCGGCAGGGTCGTGGGCCTGCCCGCGTGGGCGGTGACCGTGACGGACCCGGACGAGGCGCGCCGCGGGCTCACCGATCTTGTGCGGGCGGCCACCCACCGGTACGCCACGCACGGCCACGGCGAGGCGACCATGCTGGTGCACGCGTCGACGGCACCCAACGCCGTGCTGCGCGCCCTGCCCGCGCTGCCCCAAACCCTGTGGGCGCCGAGCCTGCACGCGGCCTGGACGGCTTCGGCCGCCGTGACCTCGATGTACGCCCCCGACGCCCCGGTCACGTACACCGCGCCCGGCATCCACGCCCCCGAGGAGGTCTTCGAGCGGGCCCTCGCGCACGGCGACGAGCACGTCATCAAGTTCGCCGACACGGCACTGGACGTGGGCGACGAGCACGCCCTGACGGCGGCCCTGCGCGCGATCGAGATCAGTGAACCGCTCACATAACTCGATGGCGCCCCCTCAGCCGAACTGCACCGACCTCTTCGCGAGCCCCATCCAGAACCCGTCGATGACACTCCGCTGCCCGCCGAGGTCCCCCGATGCCTCCGCGGCCCCCAGCGTCACGAACAAGGGCGCGAAGTGCTCCGTACGCGGGTGCGCGAGCTCGCCCGCCGGAGACTTGTGCCGGAAGTCGAGGAGACCGTCGATGTCGCCCGCGTCGAGCGCCTCGTGCCCCCACGCGTCGAACTCGACCGACCAGGACGGCGTACCGCCCTGGCGCAGCGCGGCCAGGTTGTGCGTGAAGAAGCCGCTGCCGACGATCAGGACGCCCTCGTCCCGCAGCGGCGCGAGCTTGCGGCCGATGTCCATCAGGCTCGCGGGATCGAGGGTCGGCAGGGAGATCTGGAGCACGGGGACGTCCGCGTCGGGATACATCTCGACGAGCGGGACATACGCTCCGTGGTCGAGCCCGCGATCCGGGATGTCCTGCACCGGCGTACCGGCCCCGCGCAGCAGTTTGCGTACGGAGTCGGCCAGTTGAGGGGCGCCGGGGGCTGCGTAGGTGACCTGGTAGTAGTGCTCGGGGAAGCCCCAGAAGTCGTACACGAGCGGCACGGACTCCGTCGCGCCGAGCGCGAGCGGGGCCTCTTCCCAGTGGGCGGAGACCATGAGGATGGCCTTGGGGCGCGGCAGCCCCGCCGACCAGGCGCGGAGCTGGTCCGGCCAGAGCGCGTCGTCGGCCAGCGGCGGTGCGCCGTGGCTCAGGTACAGGGCGGGCATGCGCTCCTGGGTTGCGGTCATGGCGGCGCCTCCGAGAACGTACAAAGGACGATTTACTTTAACTCTCAAGCTTCCACTCGAAGGTGACCCTACTCCCGCATTGTTTAAGTTTCAAGGAAGGGCTGCGTACAGTGGAGTACATGGACACGGCACCCACTTCTCCCCCCGACGGGGAACCGCGCTGGCTCGACGACGAGGAACAGCGCACCTGGCTCGCGTATCTGCAGGCCACCACGCTCCTGGAGGATCACCTCGACCGCCAGTTGCAGCGTGACGCCGGCATGCCGCACATCTACTACGGGCTCCTGGTCCAGCTCTCCGTCGCCCCGCGGCGGCGCCAACGCATGACGGAGCTGGCCAAGAACACCAAGATCACCCGGTCCCGTCTCTCGCACGCCATCGCGCGCCTGGAGAAGAACGGCTGGGTGCGCCGCGAGGACTGCCCCTCCGACAAGCGCGGCCAGTTCGCGATCCTCACCGACGACGGGTACGAGGTGCTGCGCAGGACCGCGCCCGGCCATGTCACCGCCGTGCGCCAGGCACTCTTCGACCGGCTCACCCCGGAACAGCAGAAGTCCCTCGGCGAGATCATGGTGATCGTCGCCGAGGGACTTCAGCCGAAGGAGGCGGGGGCGGACCTGCCCTGGCTCCGCTAGGCCCCCTTCATGGTGCGGGCGCCCGGGGTCAGTGCGCGACCACCGGGATCCGCACCTCGTCCTCGACGCCCTCGCTGTCGCCGGAACCCGACGCGGCCGGCGAGCCGCTCTGGGCACCGGTGTTGATGAGGGCGAAGGCGATCGCGGCGGCGGCGGCCAGGATGCCGACGGCCCACCAGATCGCGCTGGTGTAGCCCTCGACCATGGCCTGCGCCTGGACCAGCTTCTGGGCCGCGGGAGTCGTCGCACCCGCCGCGTGGTCCGCGATGTACGCGGTCGTGGCGGAGGCGGCGATGGTGTTCAGGAGGGCGGTGCCGATGGCGCCGCCGACCTGCTGCGAGGTGTTGACCATCGCGGAGGCGACACCCGAGTCACGCGGCTCCACACCGTGCGTGGCGAGCGACATGGCGGGCATGAACGCCGTACCCATGCCGAGGCCGAGCAGCAGCTGCGCGGGCAGGATCAGACCGGCGTACGAGGTGCCGATCTCCAACTGTGTCAGGAGCAGCATGCCGATGGCCGCGACCACGAAACCCGGGCCCATCAGAAGCCGCGGCGCGACGCGGGTCATCAGACGGGCGCCGATCTGCGTGGAGCCCGTGATCATGCCGACGATCATCGGCAGGAACGCGAAGCCGGTCTTCACCGGCGAGAAGCCCTTGACGATCTGCAGGTAGTACGTGAGGAAGAGGAACAGGCCGAACATCGCGATGATCGCGAGGCCGAGCGAGAGGTAGACGCCGCCACGGTTGCGCTCGGTCAGGACGCGCAGCGGGAGCAGCGGCGACTTGACCTTCGCCTCGGTGAGGACGAACGCGGCGAGCAGGACGGCGGAGCCGACGAACATGCCGATGGTCAGGGAGTCCGACCAGCCGGCCGACTCGGCGCGCGTGAAGCCGTAGACGAGGGCGACCAGACCGAGGGTGGACAGGATCACGCCCGGGATGTCGAGCGGCGAGCGGTTGCGGGCGCCGGCCGGCTCACGGATGACGAAGTAGGCGCCGAGCGCGGCGACGGCGGCGAACGGGATGTTCACGAAGAACGTCCAGCGCCAGTTCAGGTACTCGGTGAGGAAGCCGCCGAGGATCAGGCCGACGGCGCCACCGCCACCGGCGATCGCACCGTAGATGCCGAACGCCTTGGCGCGCTCCTTGGCATCGGTGAACATCACGGCGAGCAGCGACAGGGCGGCGGGCGCGAGCAGCGCGCCGAACACACCCTGCAGGGCGCGGGCGCCCAGCATCATGCCCTCACCGGTGGCCGCGCCGCCGAGCGCGGAGGCCGCGGCGAAGCCGATCAGGCCGGTCACGAAGGTGCGCTTGCGGCCCCAGAGGTCGGCTATGCGGCCGCCGAAGAGCAGCAGACCACCGAAGGCAAGGGCGTAGGCCGTGATGACCCACTGGCGGTTGCCGTCCGAGATGCCGAGGTCCTGTTGGGCGGAGGGCAGCGCGATGTTCACGATGGTCGCGTCGAGGACGACCATCAGCTGCGCGAGCGCGATGAAGATCAGCGCTTTCCAGCGCCTGGGATCTGTTTCTGACATGGGAGTAGCCACCTAGCGGTACGTGTGGTGAAAAAGTGACGGAAAAGCGACGCGTGCCGCGCACGACGAAGGCGCGTGCCTCGTGCCGCCTGGAACGTGATCGAAAGTGATCGAGCGGGGTCGAGCCGGGTCAGGCGTGACTCAGGACTGGCGGAGGTCCTCCAAGGTCGCCGCCTCACCGGGCAGCTCGGAGCGGGCCGGTGCCATCAGGCCGTCGAGGAACAGCTGAAGATGACGGTGGACGAAGCGGTCCATGTTCGGGCACGCCGTACCGGGCAGCGGCCTCGTGAGCTGGGAGAGGGCGACCATCAGGTCCCCGACGGCGATGTCGGTGCGCAGCTGCCCGGCCGCGCGCGCCCGTTGCATGAGCCCGTCGATCACGGCTTCCAGCCGCTCACGGGCATCGACCAGATCCGGGTGATCGGGGTCGAAGGCCGCCTGGAGGATCGGGCACAGGGCGCCGATCCGCTCGTCGGCGGAGGCATGGACGAACCGGCGCAGGGCGTCGAACGCGACACTCGGGTCGGCGTCCGCGGCCTCGATCGCCGCCTCGGCGTGGGCCGAGACGCGGTCGGTGACAAGCAGGACGACCTGGTGGACCAGTTCGGAACGGTCGGAGAAGTGCCGGTAGACCGTGGCGTTGCCGACGCCGGCCCGGCGCGCGACCTCGTCGAACGGCACATCGGGGCCGAACTCGACGAACATCTCGCGTGCGGCGGCGACGATCCGCTCCCGGTTGCGCAGGGCGTCGGCCCGCGGGCGGGGCGTGCGGCGCTGCGCGACGGTGGCGGTTTCCACGGCGGCTCTCCTCAAGTCTGCGGTGGAGCCTCCGGACGGTGCCGGAGCCTCTGATGCGCGATACGGGGAATCACTCCCCGTTTCGCTCGGACACAGGTCTAAACGGGGAGACAGTCCCCGGATATTTCCCGTCCCCCGACTTTCTTCCTGTGACCCGCGTCACACCTACATGAACAAGAAACCCACGATCGGTCGCACCCAGCGAGCGCCCGCGCACCCACCGGCACAGGGTGATCGAAAGGGTGCAGCCAGGACCGGCGGCTGCCGCTACGGGAAGGCCCACGCATGCAGCAGCCGACCTGGAGGCAGATATGCGGCGCGCGACGTGGCACTGCACTCGCCACCTGCGCCGTCCTTGCTTTCACGGTCACCACATCGGCGAGCACCGGCCGCCTGATGGAGGAGTCCCCCACGGCGGCGGGCCCCTCGTCCCTGGCCCGCGCGACCACGCTCAACCCGTGCATGATCAACGGCACGATGGGCGTCCAGATGTCGGAGGGCATGCCCACCCCCACCGGCTACTCCCGCTCCACCGGCACCGTCCGTGCCCTGAACCTCATGGTCGACTTCTCCGACGCCCCCGGTGAGGGCACCGCGCTCGACCGCCTCGCGGAGTTCTTCCCGCAGACGTCGGACTGGTTCCGGACCAGCTCCTACGGACGGCTCGACTACCGCCCGGAGTCCCCGGTCTCCGACTGGCTGCGGATGCCCAAGAGCTTCAAGGAGTACGGGATAGAGCGCGGCGCCCCCTTCGACCCCGGCTACCGCGAGCTGGTCACGGACATCGTGGCGGCGGCCGACCCGGACGTGGACTTCCGGGAGTACGACCTGGTGAACATCCTCATCACGCCGAACGCGGGCCCTTCCGCGCTCGACACGGTCCTCTCGGTGACCTTCGCGGGCAACACCGAGGCCCCCGTCGCGGACGGCGTCCCGGTCTCGAACGCGTCCTTCGTCTACAGCAGGCAGGACGACGGCTCGGGCAGCTACCGCGAGACCGGCTACCGCGTGCTCCCCCACGAGAACGGCCACGTCTTCGGCCTGCCCGACCTCTACACGCAGGAGGGCGGCGGCGCGGTCGGCCACTGGGACATCATGAGCGAGGACTGGGGCGCCAACAACGACCTGGTGGCCTGGCACAAGTGGAAGCTCGGCTGGCTCGGCGACGACCAGGTCAGCTGCGCGTCGAACGCCGGCACCACCGAGCACACGCTGAGCCCGCTGCCGACGGAGGGCGGCACCAAGCTCGCCTTCGTGCCGCTGAGCGAGCGGACGGGGTACGCCGTCGAGGTGCGCACCCGCGGCGGCAACGACGAGGCGATCTGCAAGCCGGGCGTCCTCATCTACCGGGTGGACGCGGAGGTCGACACCGGCCATGGCCCGATCACGGTCGCCGACTCCACGAAGGACAGCGGCGGCTGCACGCGCCGGCCGAACGTCCACGCGGAGCTGTCCGACGCGACCTACGAGCCCGGACAGACCTTCACGGACAAGAAGACGGGCGTACGCATCACGGTGACGGACGTCGACGAGGCGGGCCGCTACCGGGTGCACGTCACCCGGCCGTGAGGCCACGCCTCAGCCGCCGTTGACCTTGGCGGACCCGGCGCCGGGCACGGTCTGCTGCACCTGGCGCAGGAAGGCGACGTTGTCCGGGGTCTTGCGCAGGCGCTCGATCAGCGCCTCCAGGTTGCTCTGCGCGTCCCTGCCGTGCAGGGCGCGCCGCAGGCCGCGTACGGCCGTCAACTCGTCGGCGGGCACCAGGAGTTCGTCACGTCGTGTGCCGGAAGGGGTGACGTCGACGGCGGGGAAGACCCGGCGTTCGGCCATGCCCCGGTCGAGGCGGAGCTCCATGTTGCCGGTGCCCTTGAGCTCCTCGAAGTAGTAGTCGTCGGCGCGCGATCCGGTCTCCACGAGCACGGTGGCGAGCATGGTCAGGGACCCGCCCTCCTCCGCACACCGCGCGGCACCGAAGAGGCGCTTCGGCCCCTGGATCGCGGCGGCGTCGACACCTCCGGAGAGGGTACGGCCGCCGCTGGAGGCCGCGTTGTTGTACGCGCGGCACAGCCGGGTGAGGGAGTCGAAGAGCATGACGACGTCCTTGCCCTCCTCGGTGAGCCGCTTGGCGCGCTCGACGGCGAGTTCGGCCAGGGCGATGTGCTGCTTGGCAGGCCGGTCGAAGGTCGAGGCGAGCACTTCACCCCGTACGGAACGCTTCATGTCCGTGACCTCTTCGGGCCGTTCGTCGAGCAGCACCACCATGAGGTGCGCCTCGGGGTGGTTCGCGCTGACGGCTGCGGCGATCTGCTGGAGCAGAACGGTCTTGCCGGTGCGGGGCGGCGCGACGATGAGGCCGCGCTGGCCCTTGCCGACGGGGGCGACGAGGTCGATGAGCCGGGTGGCGACACTGCCGCCGCCGCTGCCGGGCGCCTCCAGGCGGAGCCGCTCGCGAGGGTGCAGCGGGGTCAGGTCGCCGAACCGCGTGCGCCTGCGCAGGGCTTCGGCGGAGTGTCCGTTGACCCGCTCGACGCCGGTCAGGGTGCGGGCCTTGCCGCAGACGCCCTCGACCAGGTCACCTGCGCGCAGGCCGAGCCGGCGGATGAGCGCGGAGGGGACCTGTACGTCGTTCGGGGTGGGGAGGCAATCGCCCGTACGGAGATGGCCGTTGGCGTTGTGACTCACGTCGAGGATGCCGGAGGCGGCGACGACGGGGGTCGCGGAGGCCGTGGAGGTGGCCGTGGTGGCGGCTGTGGTGATGGTCTTGTCGCGGGAAATGGTTGCGGTACTCATGATGGGGTCCTTTCGCGTGCATGCGAATGAAGGGGCCCGGCGGAACGGTGTGTTCACGTCCCGTACGACGGGCAGAGGGAAGAACTGCGGCAGAAGGCTTCGCGAAGAGAAGAGACGCGAACCGGGGGAGCCGCTGGACTACGAGAGCCTCGACGAGGCGGAAGAAAAGAAGATTGGCACCGGCGCCGCAGAAGGCGGCGTACACACGTGCTGTTTGCAAGGTAGCACAGCTCGCGGCGCTTCGAACGTGACGTGGGTCACCAGGGATGTACCCGGACCGTCGCGCCCCTCCACATGAAGCGCTCCCCGGTTATGTGGGCCCCACACATGGGATCCCCGCCCGGCGCACCCTTACGTTTCCGGCCATGACGAGCCCCACTCCCGGCCCCACACCCCGCGGTGTCACCCCCGCAGCCCCCGCCGGAACCGATCTCTCCGGACGCACCGCCCTGGTCACAGGCGGCGCCAGCGGCATCGGCCGGGCCTGCGCCGTGGCCCTGGCCGACGCGGGCGCCTTCGTCCACGTCGTGGACCGGCACGCCGACGCGGCCAAGGACGTCGCCGACGAGATCGACGGCGAGGCGCACGCCGTGGACCTCGCCGACCCCGCCGCCGTGCACACCCTGCCCACGCGCGTCGACGTCCTCGTCAACAGCGCCGGGCTCCAGCACGTCGCCGCCATCGAGGAGTTCCCCCCGGAACGGTTCGACCTGATCCAACGGGTCATGGTCACCGCGCCGTTCCTCCTGCTGCGCAGGACGCTGCCCCACATGTACGCCCGCGGCTGGGGCCGTGTCGTGAACATCTCCAGCGTGCACGGGCTGCGCGCGAGCGCCTTCAAGTCCGCCTACGTCACCGCCAAGCACGCCCTGGAAGGCCTGAGCAAGGTCACCGCCCTGGAAGGCGCGACGCACGGCGTCACCAGCAACTGCCTCTGCCCCGGCTACACCCGCACGCCCCTCGTCGAGGACCAGATCAGCGCCCAGGCCACCGCCCACGGCATCGCGCCCGAGCAGGTCCTGACCGACGTACTGCTGCGGCGCTCCGCGACCAAGCGGCTCATCGAACCCGAGGAGATCGCCGCCGCCGCGCTCTGGCTCTGCGGCCCGCACAGCGGCTTCGTCACCGGCGCCTCGCTGCCCCTGGACGGCGGCTGGACCGCCGGCTGAACCCCGCTCCCCCCCCCAGTCAACTCCCGCTCCCACAAAGCCTTTTCACCACACGTCCCCATCGAGAAACGGATCACGCCATGGCAGCCGCAACGCCGCGTGCCCAGGGCAAGACCCCGGGCACGCCAGGTATCGCCCGCATCATCAGCGCAAGCCTCATCGGCACCACCATCGAGTGGTACGACTTCTTCCTCTACGGTTCGGCCGCCGCGCTCGTCTTCAACACCCTCTTCTTCCCCGACAGCGACCCCCTGGTCGGCACCCTCCTCGCCTTCCTCACCTACGCCGTCGGCTTCGCCGCCCGGCCCCTCGGCGGCGTCGTGTTCGGCCACTACGGCGACAAGATCGGCCGCAAGAAGCTGCTCGTGCTCAGCCTGATGATGATGGGCGGCGCCACCTTCGCGATGGGCCTGCTGCCCACCCACGCCACCCTCGGCGTCGGCGCCCCGATCCTGCTCACCGTGTTGCGCCTCATCCAGGGCTTCGCGCTCGGCGGCGAGTGGGGCGGCGCCGTCCTGATCGTCTCCGAGCACGGCGACGACAAGAACCGCGGCTTCTGGGCATCCTGGCCGCAGGCGGGCGCCCCCGGCGGCAACCTCCTTGCCACCGGCGTCCTCGCGCTCCTCGCCGCCGTCCAGTCCGACGAGGCGTTCCTCGCCTGGGGCTGGCGCATCCCCTTCCTGCTCTCCGGGGTGCTCGTGATCATCGGCCTGTGGATACGGGTGTCGGTCTCGGAGTCGCCGCTGTTCCTGGAGGCGCAGGCGAAGGCGAAGGCCGCCGAGGCAGCGGGGGAGGCCGCCCCGCAGGACGCCCCCGTCGTCGAGGTCTTCCGGCACAACTGGCGCGGCGTCCTCACCGCGATCGGCACCCGGCTCGGCGAGAACGTCTCGTACTACATCCTCACGGCCTTCGTCCTCGTCTACGTCACCGTGCACCTGGAACTGCCCAAGAGCACCGCCCTGAACGCCGTCCTCATCGGCTCCGCCGTGCACTTCGTGACGATCCCGCTGTGGGGCGCGCTCTCGGACCGCATCGGCCGCAGGCCCGTCACCCTGATCGGCTCCATCGGCATGGCCCTGTGGGCGTTCGCGTTCTTCGCGCTCGTCGACAGCGAGTCCTTCGCCGTGATCACCCTCGCCGTCACGGTCGGGCTGCTCCTGCACGGCGCGATGTACGGGCCGCAGGCCGCCTTCATCTCGGAGATGTTCGACACGAAGGTGCGGTACTCCGGGGCCTCGATGGGCTCGCAGCTCGCGTCCATCATCGGCGGCGCGCTCGCGCCGATCGTCGCGGTGGAGCTCCTCAAGGACTTCGGTTCGGCGACGCCGGTGTCGCTCTACGTCTGCGTGACGGTGGTGATCACGACGCTGACGGTCCTCGTGGCGAAGGAGACCCGGGGACGTTCCCTCGCCTCCCCCACTTCCCCCACTTCCCCCGCCTCTCCCGCCTCCCCGACCGGAAAGGGATCAACTTCCGAGGGTGCGAGCGGCACGACCTCGGCGACAATCGGAAGCTGAACCGCACCACCAGCACACGCACCACCGGCACGCGCGCCACCAGCACGCGCACCCCGCTCCCGGAGGCGACCCGTCGTATGACCAGCTCCCCAGACGCCGCCCACCGGGAGCAGGTGTGCACCGCAGCCCTGCGTGAGCTGCTCGACCTGCTCGCCCAGGACGCGCCGGCCGAGCAGTTCGCCCGGCCGGCGGCCGCGGCCCGCGCCGCGGGAGCGAGCGGCGACCGGCTCGCGGCGATCGACGAGGCCACGCAGACCGCCCTGCGCGTACGGCGCACCCTGAACCAGCACCAGCGCAGGGAGGCCGAGCTGACCGCCCTGTTCGACACGGCGGGCGACCTCGCCGCGCTGCGCGACCTGGACGCGGTGCTCCGCGCCATCGTGCACCGGGCCAAGCTCCTTCTCCGTACGGACGTCGCGTATCTGTCCCTCAACGACCCCGCGGCGGGCGACACCTACATGCGCGTGACGGACGGCTCGGTCTCCGCCGCGTTCCAGAATCTGCGCCTGGGCATGGGCGAGGGGCTCGGCGGCCTAGTCGCCCAGACCGCCCGCCCGTACGCCACCGGGGACTACGAGGTCGACCCCCGCTTCCAGCACACCGCGCCCATCGACAGCGCCGTACTGGAAGAGGGCCTGCACGCCATCCTCGGCGTACCGCTGCGGCAGGGCACCCACATCATCGGGGTCCTCTACGCCGCCGACCGCACCGCCCGCGCCTTCACGCCGGACGAGGGCGCGCTGCTCTCCTCGCTCGCCGACCACGCGGCCATCGCCATCGACAGCGCGCGCCGCATGGAGGAGACCCGCGCCGCGCTCGTCGACCTGAACGCGGCATCGCAGACCATCCGCGCGCACAGCGAGGCACTGCGCCGGGCCGAGGACGCGCACGACCGCCTGACCGATCTCGTGCTGCGCGGCGGCGACTTCACCGAGGTCGCCACCGCCATCGGCGCCCTCCTGGACGGCGGCACCCTCATCCACGACGCGGACGGCACGGAGCTCGCCCGGGTGGGGGGCGGGGGTGCCGGGGGCGGGGGCGCCGGAGACGATGGCGGCGCCGGGGGTGACGGGAGCGCCGAACCCCGCAGGCCCGCGGCCAAGGCCGTCGCCGCGTCGCGTGCCAGCGGCCGGGCGGTGCCCCTCGACGGGACCTGGGTGTGCGCGGTCCTCGCGGGCCCGGAACTCCTCGGCAGCATCGCCCTCACCGGCCGGCCCGACCTCGGTGAGGCCGACCGACGCCTCTTCGAGCGCGCCGGGGTCGTCACCGCGCTGCTCCTGCTGCTTCGCCGCTCGGCCGCCGAGGCCGAGGACCGCGTACGCGGTGAACTCCTCGGCGACCTGCTCTCCCTCTCCGGCACCCCGAGCCGCCTGACCGCGCGCGCCCGCCGCCTGGAGGTCGATCTGGCCCTGCCCCACGCGGTGTTCGTCGCTCACAGCGAGGCGGCGTCCCGCCGGCTCCTGCTCTCGTCGGCCGCGCGCGCGGCCCGCGCCCACCGCGGCCTGTCCGGTCTGCACCACGACCACGTGGCCCTGGTGATCCCTGCCGACGACACGGGCTCCCGGGCCCGCGCGCTCGCCGCCGAGCTCACCCAGGCCGTCGGAGCGCCGGTCACGGTCGGCGCCGCGGGCCCCGCGATCGGCCCCGAGGCCCTCTCGCTGGCCCACGCGGAGGCGTTGCGGTGCCTCTCCGCGCTGCGCGCGCTCGGCCACACCGGGCGGGGCGCGGACCTCCCCGACCTCGGCTTTCTCGGCGTACTCCTCGGCGAGGACACGAACCTCGACTCGTACGTACGCCGCACGCTGGGCCCCGTCCTCGACTACGACACCAGGCGCGGCACGGAGCTCGTGCACACCCTGCGGGCCTACTTCGCCTGCGGCATGAGCCAGTCCAAGGCGAAGGACTCCCTCCACGTGCACGTGAACACCGTGGTCCAACGCCTGGACCGGATAGGCCACTTGCTCGGCGCCGACTGGCAGTCCCCGGAACGAGCACTGGAGATCCAGCTGGCGTTGCGCCTGCACGCGTACACGTCGGCATCGGCGTCGGCCTCGGCATCGGCGTCGATTTAGAAGGCCCTCGGCAACCAATCCGCCCGGTGGTGGCAACTGCCCTGCGCAACGCACACCAACGATCTTCAGGGCGGCTACCCCACATGAAGCACACGAGGCACACGAGGCGCACGAGGCACACGAGAGCGACGCAGCAGCGGCACCGCAGGCGGCGGCTGATCGGCCTGCGTCTCGGCATCCCGGTGGCCGTGGCGGCCGCGGCGGGTCTCACGTACGGCACGGCGTTCGGCGTATTCGGCGAGGACGCACAGCCGAGGGCATCGGCGGCATCGGGCTCCGCCACCACCTGGGCAGCGGACGTCGCCGACGGTTTCGCCTCGGTCGACGCTCTCGGCCAGAACGGGACGTACGGCGGACGCGACGGGAAGACGGTCACCGTCAAGACGCTCTCGGACCTGGAGAAGTACGCGACGGCCTCCGATCCGTACGTCATCGTGGTCGCCGCGACGATCACGATGAACCCCAAGGGCAAGGAGATCAAGGTCGCGTCCGACAAGACGATCGTGGGTTCCGGGACCTCGGGCCAGATCGTCGGGGGCGGCTTCTTCCTGGGCCAGGGCGTGCACAACGTGATCATCCGGAACCTCACGATCCGGGACTCGTACGCGGGCACGTGGAACGACAAGGAGCACGACTTCGACGCCGTACAGATGGACGGCGCGCACCACGTCTGGATCGACCACAACGACCTGCGGCACATGGCCGACGGCCTGATAGACAGCCGCAAGGACACCACGTACCTGACGGTGTCCTGGAACAAGCTGAGCGACAACAACAAGACCTTCGGCATCGGCTGGACCGAGAACACCACGGCCGACATCACGATCCACCACAACTGGATCCGCGAGACCGAGCAGCGCAATCCGTCCACCGACAACGTGGCCCACGCGCACCTCTACAACAACTATCTCCAGGACGTGGCGGGCACGGACATCACCTCGTCCTACGGGAACTACTCGCGCGGCAACACGAAGATGGTCCTGGAGAACAGCTACTTCGAGGGCCTCAACAACCCGGTCACGAAAGACAGTTCGGCGTCGGTCGTGCAACGCGGCAACGTCTTCGTCCGCACCAGCGGGCGCAACGAGAGCGGCGGCACAGCCTTCGACCCGAAGAGTTTCTACGCCTACACGCTCGACAAGGCGGCGGACGTCCCGGCGAAACTGAAGGCGGGGGCGGGCCCGCGCGCGACGCTCGGCGTCACGTCGGCGAAGGAATCATCGTCCTCGGCAGCGAGCACCCTCACCGTGGCGAAGGACGGCAGCGGGCAGTACAGGACGGTCCAGGCCGCGGTCGACGCCGTGCCCGCGAACAACCCGTCGCGGGTCACGATCTCCGTCAAGCCGGGCACGTACCGCGAGACGGTCAAGATCCCGGCCAACAAGCCGTACGTCACCCTGCAGGGCACGGGCGGCAGCCGCAAGGACACGGTCATCGTGTACGACAACGCCGCGGGCACGCCCAAGCCGGACGGTTCCGGCACCTACGGCACCTCGGGCAGCGCGACCGTCGCCGCGGAGGCGGACGACTTCCAGGCCCGGAACCTGACGATCTCCAACGACTTCGACGAGAAGACCCACCAGAACCTTGCCGGCCACCAGGCGGTGGCCCTGCGCACGGCCGCCGACAAGGCGTTCATCGACGGCGTGATCGTCGAGGGTGACCAGGACACCTTGCTCCTCGACACCGCGTCCAAGGCCAAGCTGGGCCGTGCGTACATCAGGAACTCCTACATCGTGGGCAACACCGACTTCATCTTCGGCCGGGCGACGGCCGTGGTGGACCGCTCGGTGATCACCCTCAAGAAGCGCTGGGACGGCTCCTCGCAGGGCTACGTGACCGCGCCCTCGACCGCGCCCGACCGCAAGGGCTTCCTGATCACCGGCACCACGGTCAACGGCGACGTGTCCGCGCGCAGCTTCTACCTGGGCCGCAACTGGCACGCGGGCGGGGACGCGAGCCTCGACCCGCAGACGACGGTCCGCGACTCCTCCCTCAGCGCCGCCATCAGGGCCACTCCGTGGACGGACATGGGCGGCTTCTCCTGGAAGGACGACCGTTTCGCGGAGTACAAGAACACGGGCGCGGGCGCGGGCCCGGCAAGCGGCGACCGCCCCCACCTGACGGACACGCAGGCCACGGGCCAGGAGATCGACGACTGGCTGGCAGGCTGGACCCCGAAGCCCTGAACCCCCCACCCCCGGCCACGCACCGCCGCCCCACCCCCATCCGCTACCCTGTCTGGAACCGCCATCCGTGGCGGCACCGCGTTGCCTTCGTAGCTCAGGGGATAGAGCACCGCTCTCCTAAAGCGGGTGTCGCAGGTTCGAATCCTGCCGGGGGCACAAAGGGAAAGGCCCCGGACCGATCTTGGTCCGGGGCCTTTGCTGTTTACGAGGCCGCGGGTTCGTCCGGTTCGGGTTCGGGCTCGTCCGCCGTGTACGGGTGGACGTAGCGGTCCTTGTTGAAGGGGGTGAACCAGGTGGTGATGCCCATGGGGGTGATGCCCAGGGCCTCGCCCGCCTCGCTTTCGTCTATGCCGTCCGTCGCGTCGTCGTAGAGCCACTCGTGGTCCATGTCCTCGTAGACCAGCTCGGCGAAGTACTCCAAGGCGGACGAGACGCCCTCGTCCAGGAGGCCGAAGGTGTCCAGCGTGACCTCGGCCTCGCGCAGCAGCAGTCTGAGCGCCAGCTCCTCGGCCACGCAGCTCAGCTGCCGGAAGCTTCCCTCGGTCAGGCGTGTCGTCAGGGAGATCGCCGTGACCAGGAAGCGGCGGGCGAAGCGGGCGTCGTACTGCAGGGCGTAGCGCGGGGGCAGCTCGTCCAGGAGCCACATGGGGCCGTCGCACTCGGCGACGTTCGTCGCCTCCCGGTCCAGGGCGTGCGCGTCCTGGAACAGCTCGTCCAGGAGAACATCCGTACCCCAGATCAACGCTCCCGCGGCCAGCTCGGCGTCCTCGATCGTCATTCCCGCGTCGGAGTCCGGTGCGTCTTCCGCAGAGGCGGCGCTCTCGTTCGCCGCCTTCTCCTCCCCCTCCCCCTCGGGTACGCCGAACACTCCCACCCCGAACGCCGCGAGCTTCGGGGCCATGGCCCGGATCTTGGAGCGGAGCGCGTCGGTCTCGACCGTCGTCCCGACCGCGTGCGGGGACGCCGCTTCACCTGCCAGTCCCATCAGGCGCGCGCGGCGGGACTCGACGTCGCTCGGCGGGGCGTCCGGGCCGTCGGCCGCGTCCAGGCTCTCCCTCGCCTGGTCCGGGTGCAGCTCCACCTGGCATCGCTCGACGGTCCAGTCCCCGAGCAGCTCCGTACGCTCCAGGAGTTCTTCCACGAGTTCGCGGACGGTCTCCTCGGCCAGCTCCAGCGTCGAGGCGTCCACGAAGACCTTCAGGAGCGCTCCACCGGGATACACGCCCACAAAGGTGTCGCGGAGCCGGATCTCCGCTCCGTCGGGTCCCGCGATCTCCTCCACGGACTCGAAGCCGTCCTCGAGGAGAGCACCGGCGCCGATCCGCTGCAGCTCATCCATCTCCGGGGTACCGGCGGCTATCCGGGCGTCCACACTCACTGCATACGTCACACAACACAGCCTCGCAGGCGAGAGCACCGCTTGCGCCCGCAACGCCTGCTTCCCACCCGTCCCGGGGGCCGCCCCACAGCCTTCGCGCATTCAACCTGTGTCGTCCGTCCCCGTCAGGGAACACGGGAGGAGAAGCGGTGGCTATCGGTGGCTTCGGGTTGTGACGGTGTTCTTCGCGCCGCGCCGCAGCCGCAGCAGCCGTCGCTCTCGAGCTCCCACGGAGGTCGGCGCACTCCCGCGTCGCCGACCCCGTGGTGGAGGCGGGCCGGCCGTGGCCAAGGGGAGCCGCCGCGGCCGGGCCCCGCCAGTGGTGGGAGCCATCAGGCACTCTCTCCCTGTCAGGCACTCTGTTACGACCCCCTGATACGTCCCGGGCCAACCCTCCCCCACGCCGCCCCCTCTCCCCCACCATGGGGACACACACTCAGGGGAAACGTAGCCGTAGCCGTCGCCGTAGTCATGGGCGTCGTCCTCTCGTCGACTATCCCCGTCACGGCAGACGCGGTCTCCTGCGGTGGGTTCCCTCCTGGCGGCAGGGGCTCGGCGGGTTCGCGTTCCTGGTGGTCGTCCTCGGGTGCCTCTTCGGTCTCGTGTACGCCTCCGTCGACATTCCCGACGAGAACGCCGCCGCCCGGCGCGAGGCCAACGTCTACTACTGGGCCGACGGCACCCAGATGGTGAGCACCGGCGAGGTGAACCGGCAGAACGTGCGGCTCTCGGAGATTCCCGACGCCGTCGAGAACGCCGTCATCGCCGCCGAGAACGACACCTTCTACAGCGACTCCGGCGTCTCGCCGAAGGGGCTGGCCCGTGCCGCCGTCAACATGGTCCGCGGTCAGGAGACCCAGGGCGGCTCCACCATCACCCAGCAGTACGTGAAGAACACCTACCTCTCGCAGGACCAGACGGTGACGCGGAAGGTGAAGGAGTTCGTCATCGCGCTGAAGGTGGACCGGAAGAAGAGCAAGCGGGAGATTCTCCAGGGGTACCTCAACACCAGTTGGTTCGGGCGTGGCGCCTATGGCATCGAAGCCGCCGCCCACGCCTACTACGGCATCCCCGCCCGGCAGTTGGACCCCAGCCAAGGGGCCGCACTCGCCGCCCTGTTGAAGGGCGCGGAGCAGTACGACCCCTCCGTGAGCGCGGTCAATCACCATCGCTCCGAGGCCCGTTGGAAGTGGATCCTCGACCGGCAGGTCAAGGCCGGGCTCATGAAGGCCGAGACCCGTGGGAAGTTCACCACCTACCCCGAACCCCACAAGGAGTCCCGGACCACCAGCCTCGGCGGGCAGACCGGCTACCTCGTGGACGTGGCGAACAAATACATCAAGCAGCACACCTCCCTCACCGACAAGGACCTCGCGCGCGGCGGCTACCAGATCCACACCACCTTCGACCGGACCAAGGTGCGGCGCCTGAAGGGCGCGGTCGAGAACGTCCTCGACCGCGAGATCGACCCGAAGAAACGCGCCGCCGACAAGGGCGTACAGGTCGGTGCCGCCTCCGTGCGCCCTTCCGACGGCGCCATCGTCGCCCTCTACGGAGGGTCCGACGCCACCGAGCACTTCACCAACAACGCCGACACCTCCGGCGTCCCCGTCGGCTCCGCCTTCAAGCCCTTCGTGCTCGCCTCCGCCCTTGAGCACGGCATCGGCACGTCGGGACGCGGTACGCCGTGGCAGTCCGTCTCCGCCGGTAGCTCCTACGACGACGGCGGCCGCCTTCGAGAATCCGCCGCGCCCACCCTCGCGAGCGGCATCGACCCCGGCCGGCCGAACGGCATGGACGGCGCGAGCGGCACGGACGGCACCCACCCCACCCTCCGCCAGGCCCTGGCGAAGGGCGGCAACGCCACCTACGTGCGCCTGGGCAAGGACGTCGGGTGGGAGCGGGTGCGGCGCACCGCCGTCGCGGCCGGGCTGCTCGAAGGCAGCATGGCGCGCCTGGAGCGGACCTTCCCCATCGGCACGTCGACCCCCAGCGCGATCCGCATGGCCAACGCCTACGGCACCTTCGTCAGCCGCGGCCTGCGGCACGACCCGTACTCGGTGACCGAGGTCGTCAAGAACGACGAGACCGTCGACGGCCTCGCGAGGCCCGGTGCGCGGCGCGCGCTGGACCCCGATGTGGCCGACGAGACCGCCGCCGCGATGCGGGGCGTCGGCACGTCAGCCGTGGGGCGGCCGGTCGTCGCCGGCCGCACCGGCGACCAGGACCGCTTCCGGTCCGCCTGGTTCACCGCGACCACCGATGAGCTCTCGACCGCCGTGACGATGTTCAGGACCAGCCCGGACAAGCCACAGTTGCTGCCCATGTCGGGTGTGGGCGGGGCGGGTTCGCAGCACGGGAACGCCTTTCCCGTCCAGATCTGGCGCGACTACGTGAAGTCGACCGGCGACAGCGGCGGCAGCAGCGACGGCCGCGACGACAGCGGCAGTCAGCCATAGTCCGACCCGGGGGACAGCACCCTTCCCCAACCCCCCGCCAGACTGTCATCGTTCCGATATGTATCCCTATGGGCCGCCGCCCGGGCCGCCGCCCCGCATCGACGCGGGGCAACTGCGGCCCCGCCGGGGGTGGTTCGTGGTCGCCGCGGTGATCGCGGCGGTCTGTGTGGGCATCGGTGTCGCGAGCTTCCTGCTGACGCTGACCTCGACGGTGGACTCCGTCGACGACGACAAGGCGTTCACCAGCGGGCAGTCCGTCACGCTGCGGATCGGACCTGACGACGCCGCCGCCATCTACGTACGCAGCCCCTTCGTCACCCGCGCGCGCTGCGAGGTCGTATCCGGCCCCTCCGGCTCCGCGCCGCGCGTGACGACGCCGGAGAGCACCTTCACCGTCACCAAGGGCAGCGTCGAGTGGGAGCGGGTGTTCGTGCTCAAGACGGACACGGCGGCGGACTACCGCGTGACGTGCGACGACCGGCGCGGCGCCCTCACGTTCGCCCCCGGCGACGACGCCGATCTCGCCTCGTTCGTCGGCGGCATCGTCGTGACCGTCGTCGTGCCGCTCCTCGGCCTCCTCGCGGGCTCCGGCATCGCGATCATCGTCGGGGTACGGCGCGGCAGGCACCGCCGCTGGCTGGAGGCCCAGGCGTATTACGGCCACCGTTGACCTTCCCCCTGGGGCAGAGCCCATCGTCGGCGTGCCGGGCCACGGGGCCCGGTGACGGAGGATGCCCCCATGGACGCGCACGCACAGGCAGACGTACCGGCAGACGCACGGGAAGACCTACCGGCAGACGCACCGGCCGGTGGCGAACCCCTGCTCACCATCGGTGAGTTCGCCGCCCGCGCACGGCTCTCGCCCAAGGCACTGCGCCTGTACGACCGCCTCGGGCTGCTGGCCCCCGCGCACGTCGACGCCTTCACCGGCTACCGCCGCTACCGCGCGGCGCAGGTGGAACACGCCCGCACCGTCGTCCTGCTGCGCCGCCTCGGCATGCCGCTCGCGGACATCACCGCGACGGTACGGCTCGACGGCGACGAGGCGGAGCGGGCGGTCGCCGCGTACTGGGCGGGCGTCGAGGAGCGGCACGCGGAGCAGCGCACGCTCGTGGGGTACCTCCGTGGACGACTGGCCGGAAGAGGTTCTGAGATGTACGGGAAAGATTTCGACGTCAAGACGGTCGACGTGCCCGAGCAGTACGTCATCTGCGAGAGCAGGCACCTGCTCGCCGAGGAGCTGCCCGCCTGGATCGGCGCGGCGACGGGCCGCCTTGAAGAGGCGGCCGAGAGCGAATGCGGCGGCGTGGCGAACTCGCCGTTCGTCGTCTACCACGCCGAGGTCACACAGGACAGCGACGGCCCGGCGGAGGCCTGCGTACCGGTCAGGGACGCGGCGGCGGCTCGGGCGTGGGCGGCGAAGGCGGGGCTCCGGCGGGGCGCCGGCTTCCGGGTGGAGCCAGCCCACCGGATCGCCTGCACCCGCATCACCAAGGCCCAGGTCTCCTATCCGCAGATCCTCGGTGCGTTCGAGGCCGTGGAGGCGTGGGTGGCCCGCGAAGGCCTGAAGGTCGCCGGAGCGTGCCGCGAGATCTACTTCGTGGAGTGGGACTCCGCCGGTCCGGAGGACCAGGTGTGCGACGTGGCGTTCCCGGTGGCGACCCCGTAACTCCCGACCGCGGGGCGCGCCACCTCCGGCCGGCCGCTCAGCGCACGCTCTCCTGCAGTTCCTCGGGGCAGGCGGTGCCGCGCGGCAGCTGGTAGGGCGCGCCCAGCCGGTAGACGCCGGGGCCGGGGGCGAGGAGTTCGGTCCACTTGTCGCCCTCGGCGTCCTCCTCGGCCTCCATCAGGCAGCCGTTGACGTTGTCGAACTGCTTGGGGCGGTCCTCGTCGGTCTCACGCAGCCGCTTGGACTCGTCGGTCTCCTTCGGCCGCTCGACGCCCTTGCCGTCGGCGTCGACGAGGCTGAGCCACGGCGAGTACGGGACGCGGATCAGGACGCGGCCCGCCTCCTTCACCTCGATCGTCATGCCGCCCGCCTCGGCGCTGTCGACGACCGCGGGCGGGTCGGCGAGCGGGGTCGGGTCGGTGACCTCGTACAGCTGCCAGTTGGAGTCCACCCACACCTGCTTCAGGTACGGCAGGCCCCTCTCGACCAGTGCGGCCTCGCGCTTGCCGCCGTCGCCGTCGGGCTCGCCCTTGGGCAGCACGACGTAATGCACGGACCAGCGCTGCAGCCACTCGTGATAGTTCGCGGAGTTCAGGGTGTCGTCGTAGAAGAGGGGGTTGCGCTCCATGTCCGCCTGACGGTTCCAGCCGCGGGCGAGGTTCACGTACGGCGAGAGCGCGGAGGCCTCGCGGTGGCTGCGCGCGGGCACGACCTCGACGCGGCCCTTCTCGGCGCCGACCTCCTGCAGTTCGTTGACGAGCGGCGCCAGCTCACGCGTCCAGGAGGCCTGGGGCGTCGTGTGCACTATGTCGTCGACCGCCTTGAAGCCGACCCAGCCGGTGAAGGCGACGAGGGCCAGGACGATCGTGTACCACTTGCGGGACTTCTTCACCGCGAACGGCAGCGCGGCAAGGAGCGCGACGCCCCCGAAGGACATCGCGAGGCGGGAGATGTTGGAGCCGATCTGCGAGCTGATCAGCCAGACACCGAGCACGAAGGCCGCGTACACGGCGGTCGTGATCCGCACCGTCTTCCACTGCTTCGGCACGAGGAAGAAGACCAGGCCGGAGCAGATCAGGGGCAGCGACGCGGACCCGAAGGACATCGGCTGCGTACCCGAGAACGGGAAGAGCCACGCGGACAGGCCCACGACGACGGCGGGCGCCACCCCGAGGGCGTACGCGCCGGGGTAGCGCTTGCTGAGGAACAGCGCGACGGCGATCAGGCCCACGAAGAGTCCGGCCACCGGGCTGCCCATCGTCGCGAGCGCGGCGAACGGCGCGGCGACCAGCGCCTTCGCCCACCGCTTGTAGCGCCAGCGGTAGGGCCAGCAGAAGACGGCCGCGACGGCCATCAGCGCGAACATCTGCCCGAGGCCGTACGTCACCCGGCCCGACACCGCGTTGCAGAACAGCGCGAAGACACCCGCCATCGCGGGCCACAGGGGCTGTCGCACCGCGCGGCTGCGGATCAGGATCATCGTGATGAGCGCGGCGGAGACCGTCCCGGCGATCATCATCGTGGTCCGGACGCCGAGCACCGACATCAGATACGGCGAGACGACGCTGTACGACACCGGGTGCATCCCGCCGTACCAGGCGAGGTTGTACGCGGAGTCGGGGTGCCGCCCGACGAACTCGGCCCACGCGTCCTGCGCGGCGAGGTCACCGCCGCTGTTGGCGAAGGTGAAGAACCACACGACGTGCAGGACGGCCGCGGTGACGGTCGTGACGGTCACCGGATGCCGCAGGATCCGCATCCACCGGGGAGCCCGTTCGGGTGTCACGGGGTGCGCTCCGCGCTGGGCGGGCAGCTGTATTCGCGCCCCGGTGCGGGTGCCGCCACCGGTGCCGGGCTCAGGATCGGCGTCGTCGGCTCGCGTCGGCTCCGCTGTGGCCACTTGCGGCACTCCCCGTGTCGTTCTGTCCGTCCGGGGGCCGCGCCAGGGGGTCCGTCCCGGAACACCCCGTCGCTCAGCACCGGCGTACTGCTCCCCGAACTTGTGACGCTAGCACGCACCGCGCGCGCGGAGCCTGGGGCGGGGGTTCCCCGCACGAGGGTCCGACCGGCTTCGGCCAAGGCGCGGGCACGGGCGGCGGCTTGCGCCTGTGCCCGTGCCCGCTCTCCCTTGTACGTCGCGCTGTCCTTGCCTCTGTACGTTCCGCTGTCCTGGCTTCTGTACGTTCCGCCGGCCTGGCCTCAGCCGACGCGCTGGAGCTTGGCTCCGAGGCCCGGCTCGGCGAGGTCCTTCTGGAGCGCGACGGGCACCTCGACGGCACCTTCCTTGCCGTCGCCGACGCTCAGCACGCCCACCGTCGTACCGGCCTTCGCCGAGTGCGGGATCGTGACGCCGGCCTTCTCGCCGAGCTTCAGCTTGACCGTGAGGCCCGACCAGCCCGCGGCGTCGACGTCCTTGGTGGCGACGACCGGGGTCGTGCCGCCGAGCCCGTCGTCGACCTGGCCCACGACGTCGCCCTTCTTCACGATCGTCTTGGCCTTGAGCGCGCCCTGACCCGCCTCGATGAGCTTGCGGGTGACGCCGGTGACCTGGTCGATGTTGGCCACGCCGTTCTCCCCGTACTGACCGAGGGCGGCACCGATGATCGTGCGGGTCTCGCCGCCGACCTTCTTCTCCGCGGCGAAGAGGATGTTGCCGCCCGCCGCGGTGGTGGTGCCGGTCTTGATGCCGATGGCGACCGTCGGGACGAGCCCGAAGAAGTTGTTCTGCTTGTCGCCGTTGAGGTCCTTGTAACTGGGCTGGCGGGAGATCTCGTTGAAGACCGGGTCCTCCATCGCGGCCCGGCCCAGCTTCACGAGGTCCTCGGCGGTGGAGACGGTCGTCTTGTCGAGGCCGCTCGGGTCCGTGTAATGCGTGTTCTTCATGCCGAGTTCCTTGGCGGTCTTGTTCATCTTCGCGACGAACTCGTCCTCGGAATCGCTCTTGGTGTCCCAGCGGGCGAGCAGCTTGGCGATGTTGTTCGCGGACGGCAGCATGACCGCCTGCAGCGCCTCGTACTGCTTGATCTTCTGGCCCTCGGAGACCTTGACGACCGACTCGTTGCCCGCTTTGCCGGTCGTGTAGTGCTTCTCTGCCGCGGCGTCGACCGGGATGTCCGGGCCGTTGTTGCCCGGCTTCAGCGGGTGGTCGCGCAGGACGAGGTAGACCGTCATGACCTTGGCGATGCTCGCGATCGGCACGGGCTTCTGGTCGCCGGACGTACCGAACGTCCCGATGCCGTTCACGTCCATCGCCGCCTGGCCCTTGCTGGGCCACGGCATGGACGGCTTGCCGCCCTCGAAGGTGACGGTCTCCTTCGCCGTCAGCGTGAGGGTGGGGGTCGGCAGCGGGCGCACGGCCTGTACGACCGCAAAGACGACCACCATGAGCAGCACCAGCGGCGTCCAGATCTTGACCCTCCGCACGGCGGTGCGGACCGGGGTCTCCGGGGGCGGCGGAGTGTTGGTCAGCTCGGCGAGAAGGTCGAGCGGCGGCCGCGGGGGCAGCGGCTGCTGAGTGGTGCGCTCGGGCCCTACGTTGCCCCTTGCGGGCGCGGAAGCCTGCTCAGGCGTTGGCGCCTTCTCGGGCGTGGGCGCCTTGGCCGGGGCCTTCGGGGCGCTGGGTGCCGCGTCGTCGAGAGGCTTGAGCGCGACGAACTTGCTGGTGCGCTCGGCGTCCCCCTCGGGCTTTGCGACAGGCTTTGCTCCGGGCTTCGCTTCCGGCTTCTTGGCCGCGGGCTTGTGGTCGCCCAGCTTGAGCATGGTGGTCGGCTGGTCGACGGCCTTCGGGGGCAACGCCTTGAAAACGGCGGTGGCCTGATCGACACCGCGGGTGGGGGCGTCGGCGGGGGGCTTTTCGTCGGTGTTGGTGTCGGTGGGGTCGGCGTCACTGGCGTCGGCGTCGGGCGAGGGCTTGGCGTCCGCCTTGGAGTCGGTGGGCTTGGCGTCCGCCTTGGAGCCGGTGGCCACCGCGGGTGCGGCGGCAGCTTCGGCGTCGGCGTCGGCGTCGCGGGAGTCACCCTCGTCGTCGGAGGAGTCGTCATCGCCCGCAGCCGCGTCGGCCTGTCCGGGCTCATCCGCCGTCGCAGGTTCGGCTGAGTCAGCGTCGTCGTCGGCCGCATCGGCGTCACCCGAACCGCCTGCAGCGCTCACGGAACCAGCCACGCCGGCAGGCTCGGAGGTGCTGGTGGCGGCGTCGGCGTCACGGGAGTCGCCCGCGTCGCCCGTCGCGTCTGCGGGCTCGTCGGCCGCCTCGGGCTCGACGGGCGCGGCAGAGGCGGTGGCGTCACCGGAGTCGTCGGCGCCATCCGCGTCACCTGCGGGGCCATTCGCCTCCGTGGCCTCATCGGCCGCCTCAGTCTCCGCAGAGGCGGAGGCGTCACCGGAACCATCGGCACCCGCGTCACCCGCAGAAGCGTCCGCCCCCGCAGGCTCGTCAGCCGCCTCGGGCTCGGCAGATCCAGCGGCCTCGTCGGCCGCGTCGCCGTCCGAGCCGCCCGCGCCGTTCGAGCCGCCCGCGTCGCCCGCGTCGCCCGCGTCGCCCGCAGCGTCATCGGAACTCGCCGCGTCCGAAGCCTTCGCCTCGGCGGCAGCCGGAGCCTTGCTCTTCCCGGCAGGCTCGGCGGCAGCCGGAGCCCCGCTCTCCCCGGGGGTCACATCCGTGGCCGGTGAAGTGTCCTTCTCGGCGTCCGAGGTCGCCCCCTCGCCGCCCGCGGCGCCCTCAGCGCCCTTCTCCGAGGCCCCGGGGGTCTCCTCGTCCGCCGTGGCCACCCATGCCGCCACAGCGGCCCGCAGCCGCGCGTCGCCCGCCTCGGCACCCTTGGCCGGCTCCTTGGAAGCGTCCGAGGACCCCGCACGCTCCTCAGGGCCGGAGGCCGCCGCCTCCGTCACCGCCTTCGTCGAGAAGACCGCCGTCGCCCGGTCCTCCCGCTCCTCGCGCGCCGCGGGGACCTCCCGGGCCACCGCGAGACGCGGGTCGCGTTCCTCCGGCGCCGGTGCCGGCACGGACGGTTCTGCCCCAGTCGGGTTCCCCGACGACTTCCGCTGCTTCGACCTGTCGGGGGTCTCGCCCGCCACCGATGCCTCCTCGTACGCCATGCCGCTCGCGTTGCCGTTGCGCCAAAACCACGGCCGGACCCGCTGTCCGAACCATGTACCAGTGTCCTGTGTGAGGGCTTAACCCCCGTGGTAGACGAGAACGACATACCTACTGGTTCCCGTACTTACCGGTCACGCACTCTCGACAGACCAATGTGAGAGGGGTCACCCTGTCATTCATCCACGCGGGGAGGCATGGATGGGCAGGAGCCGCAGAACAATTCCGGAGGAGCTTCTGCTGCTCGCTTTGGACCCGGCCACGGGTACCACAGCGCAGCCGCAGTCGCTCGACCTCGGTCTGGCCGGAGCACAGCTAGTGGAGCTGGCGCTGGCCGGACGGATAGCCCCAGACGGGGATCGTATCGCCGTGGTGATGCCACGGCCGACCGGAGATCCGACTCTGGACTCCGCACTGGAACTGCTGCGCAGGCGCGGCAGCCCGGTTCGGGCAGTCCACTGGATTGGCGGGCCCCGACTGGGGCTGCGCCAGATCTACCTCGCGCACCTGGAGCGGTGCGGCATGGTGCATGCCGTATCGGGCCAGATGTGCGGAGTACTGCCGACGACTCGCTACCAAGCGACGGACACGGCAATCAGCCGGGACATCAGGTCCCGACTGGACAGCGCGATCCGCACCGGCGTACCCCCGGACCCGCGGACCGCGGCGCTCGCCGCGCTCGCTCACGCAGTGGGACTCGGCAAGCACCTCTACCCCGGCAACGAAGGGCGTTCATCGCGCTCCCGTCTCCGGGACCTGATCAGGCACGACCCGATGGGCGGCCTCGTGGCGCACGCCGTGATGGACGTCCAGAACGGTGTGGCCGCTCAGCCACGCCGCAGCCCGGCCCCAGCGGGACCGGGTGGACCGGGTGGACCAGGCGGTGGCCGACAGCCGGCCAGGACCGTGCCGGAACCCGGCGGGGTTCCGATGCAGCCGCGCCGCGGATCCATGGCACGTGCCGTGGCCCACTGAGCCCGGTCAGAGATGTAGGAAAGCAAGGACTCACCCGCAGTACCGGCAACAGCAACGCCGCACCGCAGTCCCCCAGACCCGGTTCGGGAGCCGCTGGGCCGCGCGGGGCAGTGGCATCGGAATCGTCCGGACGACGACACCGGTACCTCCGCCCCGCGCGGCCGCACAGCACCGCACGGCCGGGCCGCACCCTCACACCAGTCCTCATGTCCGTCTTCACGTCGCACGGCAGTTCGCTCTTCACATCGGCTGTTTCCCAGCGGTGTGCGACGCGTTGGTGGCACTCTGCTGAACAGCAGATACGCAAAGTAGAGGCATGTAGTCGGAGGTGCACGTCCGTGGCGTCCAATGTCAATCCCACCGTCAGGCGACGCCGGTTGGGCCAGGAGCTCCGCAGGCTCCGCGAGCTCAAGGGCATGACGGCCGAGGAGGTCGCCGAGCGCCTGCTGGTCTCGCAGTCGAAGATCAGCCGCCTCGAGAACGGCCGCCGTTCGATCAGTCAGCGCGATGTACGCGATCTCTGCGGGGTCTACGAGGTCGAGGACCACCGCATCGTCGACTCGCTCATGCAAATGGCCAAGGACTCGCGCCAGCAGGGCTGGTGGCACTCCTTCGGCGACATCCCGTACAGCGTCTACATCGGCCTTGAGACGGACGCCGCGTCCCTGCGCGTGTACGACCCGCAGGTCGTCCCCGGCCTGCTCCAGACCCGTGCGTACGCGGAGGCACTCATCACCGGCGCGCTGCCGGAGACCACGCCGACGGACATCGAGAAGCGGGTCCAGGTCCGCGTCCGCCGCCAGGAGCGCATCAACGCCCCGGAGAACCCGCTGCGTCTGTGGACCGTCCTCGACGAGTCCGCGCTGCGCCGCGTGGTCGGCTCCCGGCACCTGATGCGCGACCAGCTGGAACACCTCGTGGAACAGTCCCAACTGCCGCACGTGACGGTCCAGGTGATTCCCTTCGAGATGGGCGCGCATCCCGGCCTCAATGGCCAGTACGCGATTCTCGAGTTCCCGGACGCGGCGGACTCCAGCGTCGTCTACATCGAGGGCGTCACGAGCGACCTCTATCTGGAGAAGGCCAACGACGTGCAGCAATACAGCGTGATGTACGAGCATCTGCGGGCACAGGCGCTGAATGTGGATCAATCGCGCCAACTCATCGCAGACATCGCGAAAGAGTACGCACGCTGAGGCAAACGTCGCATATGCGACTGCCTCGCGAGGGAAAGCGCCGCACGGTACACCTAGCGCTCGGCGAGGCGGAAGACCCCACTGGAATATGCCATCCGGTCGAGTGAACGCTCCCTTCACTCAGCGATGTTGGCGAGTAGCGTCATTCACGCCATCAAGCAACATCTGTTGGCGCAGCCGCTCTCAGCGGTGACCGCAACTCAACAACTGGGCAAACCGGAGTAACCATGGCAATTCATCAGGGCGCTACGAATACGTGGGTCAAGTCTTCGTATTCCACGGGAAACGGCGCATGTGTCGAGGTCAAGTCCCCTCTTGCGACCGCGATTTCGGTACGGGACTCAAAGGTCACCGAGGGCCCCGTCCTCGCCTTTCCCTCCGACTCATGGCGCGCATTCGTCTCCGAGGTCGGCCGGGAGTCCTCACACCTCGGCTGATACGAACCCGCTCGCGCATCAGCCCCACGAGATCAGCGAGAGATCAACAACTGCATAAGCAGTACCGATTGAGCCCTCTCGACTGGCCCGCCGTCCCGGCCGAGGGGGCTCGGCCTTTCTCGGGCGAACTGATCGACTATCGCAGTTGATCGACGTACGTATCCGTTCCCGGCACCGTGGGAATGAACGGAGCCAGCAGCTCCACCCTCCCCATCCCCGATTCCGCTACCGCGTCCGCCCGCCCGGCGAAATGCTCCTGCCAGCACTCCCGCGGATCGGTTTGCAGGAACCACAGCAGCGTCAGGCGTGTGTCGACCCCCTCCACCTGCTTCACGTACGTCATCCGGTCCCCCGGCAGCGGAGTCGGCCGGAAGATGGTCACCATCGCGGCCGGCGACTTGGCGAGGGCACGCGGCAGCTGTCTGGACCGCAGCCACTCCAGCAACTCCGCCCGCTGCGCGCCCGAATCGCTGTCGATGACTTCGAGCACCAGGCCCTGATAGGGGTGGTCGAGCGCGTGGAAGTCACGGGGTCCGGCCGCTCCGTCGCGGTAGACGGTGGCCTCGTGGTCCTGGAAGGCCGTGAACACGTGCGTGCGGTCCTGATAGACGCGGCCGTCGCGGTTCAGACGCTTGTTGATGCCGACGGTCCACTTCATGTGCTCGTCGTAGCGGCCCTCGGTGACCCAGTACGTGGAGAGGTAGCAGCCGGCGGTCACGGGCTCGGCGACGGCTGACTTCTCCGGCTTGCGCAGGAGCTGGAGTTCGCGGGGAGCGACCCAGCGGCGGCCCGCGTACATCCAGGGCATCGCCATCGCGCCTGCGTAGTAGTGGTCGTCCTCGTACCAGCGGTTGTACGCGTACTCGTGGCCCGGGTGCGGCTCGACCATGGTGATCAGGGCGTGGCCCGGGTGCACGCCGTACGGGCCGACGGCGGCCAGCTCGCCGTAGACCTCACTGCGGGTGTCCTCGCTCATGAGTCTTCCTTCCTCCGGTGGTCGCCCATACTCTGACGCCCCGTCAGCAAAACTGCCAGAGCCGGGAGGCGCCCCATGCGCTCGCTCCTCGAAGGAAAGACCGTCGTCGTGTCGGGGGTCGGCGCGGGCCTCGGCCACCAGGTGGCGGCCGCCGTCGTACGGGACGGGGGCCGGGCGGTGCTCGGGGCGCGCACGGAGGCGAACCTCGCCAAGTCGGCCGGTGAGATCGACCCCGAGGGCACGCACACGGCGTACCGCCCGACCGACATCACCGACGAGGCCCAGTGCGAGGCGCTCGCGGGCCTGGCGCGCGAGCGCTTCGGCGGGATCGACGCGGTGGTCCATGTGGCCGCCTGGGACAGCTACTTCGGTGGGGTGCAGGACGCGGACTTCGCCACCTGGCAGCAGGTCATCGACGTCAATCTGCTCGGTACGCTGCGGATGACACGGGCCTGCCTGCCCGCGCTGAAGGAGCGGGGCGGCTCGGTGGTGTTCATCGGCACACAGTCGGCGGTCGCGTCGCCCTCGCAGGTGCGGCAGGCGGCGTACGCGGCGTCGAAGGGAGCGCTGACGTCGGCGATGTACTCCCTCGCGCACGAGGTGGGCCCCGACCGGATCCGGGTGAACACCGTGCTGCCCGGCTGGATGTGGGGCCCGCCGGTCGAGGCGTACGTCCAGTTCACCGCGCACACCGAGGGGGTGCCGGAGGCGGAGGTACGGGACCGTCTCGCGGCGCGGATGGCCCTGCCGGAACTGGCGACGGACGGGGACGTGGCGGACGCGGCGGTGTTCCTGGCGTCGGACATGGCGCGGTCGATCACGGGGCAGTCGCTGCTTGTGAACGCGGGGGAACTGATGCGGTAGGCGTCGCGCCGCGGAACAGGTGACGGCTGTACGGGACTTGGGTCCCGTACAGCCGTTTTTGTGCGCTTGCACGGCCTCGCGGGGCGGGCTTCTCGGGGTCAAGCATGTGAACGCAGGTCAGCAAACAGAACGATTTTACTCGCTCTTGACCTTACTGCCGGTTGTCGGCAGCGCACACCCGAACCCACGATGAGCGGGCACTTCAAGGCCGCCCAGGTCCGTATGTCACGAAACTGGCGAAGTGCACGGCATTTCAGCGCAGTTCACAAGGCGGACCCCTGGAGGGGGCACATGAACAGTCTCGACTGGGCCGTGCTCATCGGCTACTTCGGCATCATGGTCGCGATCGGCGTCTGGTCCCACAAACGCGTGGACAACGTGAGCGACTTCTTCACCGCGGGCGGCAAGATGCCCTGGTGGCTGTCCGGCATCTCGCACCACATGTCCGGCTACAGCGCCGTGATGTTCACCGGGTACGCGGGCATCGCGTACACCTACGGCGTCACGTCCTTCATCACCTGGTCGTTCCCGATCGCGCTCGGCATCGCCATCGGTTCCAAGCTCTTCGCGCCCCGCATCAACCGGCTCCGCGGGCGCCTGCACGTGGCCTCGCCGCTCGAATATCTCAAGAACCGCTACAACCTGAAGACCCAGCAGGCCCTCGCCTGGTCCGGGATGCTCCTGAAGATCGTGGACGTGGCCGCCAAGTGGGCCGCCATCGCCACCCTGCTCTCCGTCTTCACCGGCATCTCGATCAACCAGGGCATCCTGATCACCGGCGTGATCACCGCCATCTACTGCACGATCGGCGGCCTGTGGGCGGACGCGCTCACCGAGCTCGGCCAGTTCATCATCCAGCTCCTCGCCGGCGTCGCGATGTTCGTGGCCGTGGTGTCGAAGCTGGGCCCGCACGGCGGGTTCTTCGGGGTCTGGGACGAGCCCGAACTCGCGGGCCACGGCAAGCCGTTGGTCGGCCCGTACGGAACGATCTTCCTGCTCGCGTTCCTCTTCATCAAGCTCTTCGAGTACAACGGCGGCATGCTCAACCAGGCCCAGCGCTACATGGCCACGTCGAGTCCCCGTGAGGCCACGCGCTCGGCCCGGCTCTCGGCGGTGCTGTGGCTGGTGTGGCCGGTCATCCTGTTCTTCCCCATGTGGATGTCCCCGCTCCTGGTGGACGCGAAGAAGCCCGACGGCTCCGACTCGTACGCCCTGATGACCGAACAGCTGCTGCCACACGGTCTGTTGGGCCTGGTCATCGTCGGCTTCTTCTCCCACACCATGGCCATGTGCTCCTCGGACGCCAACGCGATCGCCGCGGTCTTCACCCGGGACGTGGCGCCGGTGATCTCCCGGCAGGCCAGGCTCTGGAACGAACGCTCGGGCCTGCTCGCCGCGCGGCTGACGACCGTCGTCTTCCTGGGTCTGTCCATGGCGGTGGCCACGCAGGTCAACTCGCCCGCGTTCAAGGACATCATCACGGTCGTCATCAAGTGGGTGGCGGGTCTGATGGGTCCGATCGCGATCCCGATGATGCTGGGTCTGCTGCGCACGTTCCGCAAGTCGGGTCCGACCGCGGCGCTCACCAGCTGGTCGATGGGTCTGCTCGCCTTCTGGCTGGTCAACTACCCGATCAACTGGAGCGTCGAGGGCGGGGTGCCCCTGGAGTACCAGGTCTCGATCCCGCTGGCGGTCTCGCTGATCCTCTACATCGTCGTCGGCATCGTGAAGCCGGAGGACACCCCGGAGCGGGACGCGATCATCGAGAAGATCAACACGGACGGGGACGACGACTCCGCCGGTGCGGCGGCTGTTCCGCCTCCCGCCGGGGAGGCCGACGGAGTGGTCGCGCCGCAGGGCCGCTTGCCGTAGTCACTGGCTTCGCCGAGTTCGTCCTCAAACGCCGGACGGGCTGGAAGATCTCCCCGGGCAGGGATGTCTTCCGGCCCGTCCTGTCTTTGACCCGTCCTGTCTTTGAGAAGCCCCTCACGCTCGCGGGTAACGCGCCAGCCACCCCGGCGACGAAACGGCGGGCCCGTGCAGCGCGGGCCCCTGCGTCATCTCCATCGCGAAGTCGTCCGCCAGCTCCAGGATCGTGGCCCGCCCCTCCAGCTCGGTGAGCCAGGCGGGCGGCAACGCGGTCTCGCCGTGCAGCGCGCCGAGCAGCGCCCCGCACAGGGCACCCGCGGCGGATGAAGCTCCCCCGTGATTGACGGCGAGCCGCAGCCCATGGCGGATGTCCTCTCCTACGAGGGCGCAGTACACGGCGGCGGACAGCGCACCCTCGGCGCCGCCGTCCCCCATCAGCTCCTCCACCCGGGAGGGCGTGGGCATCCCTTGCCGCACAGCTCCCAGGGCGTGCTTGAGCGCATCGGTCACCGGCTGGTGACCGGGCCGGGCGGCAAGCAGCGCGAGGGCCCGCTGGATGGCACCGTCCAAAGACTCACCCCGGGCGAGACCGTGGACGAGGATGGTGTGCGCGCCGGCGGCGAGGTAGGCGGTGGGGTGCCCGTGCGTCTGTACGGCGCATTCCACGGCGAGCTGGAGCACGAGCTGCGGCTCCCAACCGACCAGGAGCCCGAAGGGGGCGGACCGGGTGACGGCCTCGGCGCCCTGCTCGCCCGGGTTCTTGGGGGCTTCGAGCGTCCCCATGTTCTCGTCCCCGAACCCGATCAGGCAGGCGCGGGCGGGCGAGCGGCGCGAGTAGAGCCACTCCTCGCGCGCCAGCCAGCCGTCTTCCTTACGCCGCTCGTCAGGACCCCAGTCACTCTGGGTGGCCGCCCACCGCCGATAAGCCCGGTGCAGATCGGTGGGCGGGTGCCAGGCGCCGGTGTCGCGGCGCACCTGGGCACGTATGAGTCCGTCCACGGTGAAGAGGGTGAGCTGGGTGGCGGCGGTGACGGCGCCGCGTCTGCCGTGCGCGGGGGCAGGTTCGGTGAGGCCCTCGGCGCCGTGCGCCTCGCGTATCTCGTCGAGGCTCAGCGCGTCGACGGGCGCGCCCAGCGCGTCCCCGACGGCGGCTCCGAGGAGAGTGCCGCGCACCCGGCTGCGGAAGTCCTGCTGCTCGGCGCGGCCCCAGACTCCGGTGGCTGCTGCGGTGCTCACGGCACCTCCTCTCCCTGCTCTCCCGCGCACCCTCCGCGCACGTTCTGCGCAGCACTGTAATCGAACGGGAACGGTCGGTTCAGAGACGAAGAGATATCTGAAGAGTCGCCCTTCAGATCACTTTTGACCGGACTTCACAGGGGCTTTTCATGGAGCTACGAAACTCCGCGAAAGGTCAGTCCCGGATGTCCCGGGTCAGTACGGCATCGGTGTCGTACTCGGCGGCCAGGGCGACGTTCATCCGTGACAGGCCCACCGAGATCGAACGTCTCCTCATCGGTGACGAACGGCTCGTCCCAGACGCGGGTCGCCAAAGCGATGAGGTGAATGCCCAATCCTGCCTCTGCCTCGGCCGTCTCACGGATCGCACGAACGAACACGGCCCAGGAGTGCACGAAGGCACGCGAGGAGAACTCCGGCCTCGGCGGCTCGTTCCGGCTGCTCAAGCTCAAGGACGGGAGCACGCTGGGGCACAACGAGGTCCAGCTCATCAGCCGTGTGATTTCCGACCCGCCGACTCCAAGAACGCCCAGGGCCCCCAACTCGCCTTCGCGAACAGCACCTGGGCGGACTTCCTCACCTACGCGACCGCATCCGCGCACCTCGCCTGAAGCCGCCCCGGCGTCAGGCGGGCTGTGGGGCAGGCGTTGCCGCGACAGCCGCGGCCTTGCGGGTCTCGTGCAGTATCAGCAGGCCGTTGATCACCATGAGTGTCGCGGTCAGGCCGTGGACGCCGAGCGCGGTGGCCACGGAGCCGTGGTGGGCCAGCACGGTGGTCATGTCGCCGTACGCGGCGAAGGCCTCCACCAGCAGCGCCCAGCCCAGGGCCCGGCGGTGGCCCGTCACCAGCAGGACGCCCAGGACCAGGGCCAGGACGACGTCGCGGATTCCCTTGATGATCAGGAAGCCGCCGCCGTCGCCGGACGGCCAGCTCGGCAGGCCGAAGCCCGGCGCCGTCGTCTCCGGGCTCAGGATGAACTCCGTCCCGAACCAGAGGATGAAGAGGATGAAGGCGGCGGCCAGGACGGTGTTGATCTTCTTCAGCGGCATTGTCTTCTCCTTGCGAGTCTTCGTCGGCTTGGTGAGCTTCGAGTTCGAGGTGGGCGGACGAACCCGCCGGCTCAGACGAGGGCGGTGACCAGCAGGGCGAAGGCGGCGATGATGACGGCGACGCGTACGTAGTGGAATCGCTCCCAGCGGTTCATCTGCTCCTTCCAGTCCGCGGGCCGGTTCTCGGGCGTCCACGTCTTGTTCCGGTTGTTGATCGGGACGAGCAGCAGGATCGACATGATCACGCTGACGATCAGCAGCGCTCCCGCGGTGACGACGAGGCCGGTGCCGTGGTGGTCCCATCCGGCGATGGCCCAGACCGCGACGAGGACGAGCGAGGTGATGTACCAGACCGGCATCACGGCTCCGAGCATCCTTCCCCCGTGGGCGCGGCCGAGTTGGCCGCTGTCCTCGGGGAGCGCGTCGAGGATCCGGTTGATGACGAAGGCGACGGAGAACTCCACCCCCACCATCACGCCGACGGAGACGGTGGTGATGACCTCAAGTGCGTCGAGCATGACGATCTCCCTAGGATCTAGCGTTGCTAGGTGATGAGGCAACGCTAGTACTACTGCCGCTCGATTGTCTAGCAGTGCTAGCATTCAGTTATGTCGGTACAGGAACGCAAGCAGCGCGAACGGGCGGAACGCGAGCGCCTCATCGTGGCGACCGCCCGCGAACTCGCCGAGCAGCAGGGCTGGGACGCGGTCACCACCCGCCGGCTCGCCGAGCGCATCGAATACAGCCAGCCCGTCCTCTACAGCCACTTCCGCGGCAAACGCGAGATCATCGGCGCCGTCGCCCTCGAAGGCGCCGCGGAGATGGCCGTGGCGATGCGGGCCGCGACCTCCCGCGCGGACAGCCCCCGCGAGCGCGTCGCCGCCCTCGCCCGCGCCTACCTCGACTTCGCCGCCCGCAACCCGGCGGTCTACGACGCCTTGTTCCAGCTCGACGGCGGCCTCGCCTTCGCGCACGAGGACACCCCGGAACCTCTCAAGGACGCCTTCGCCGCGCTCCTTGAGAGCCTGGGCGAGGTCGCCGGGGACGGCGTCGACCCGGGGCTTTTCACCGAGACGTTCTGGGCGTCCCTGCACGGCCTGGCGACCCTGACCCGATCGGGACGGCTGCCGTCGGAGTACATCGAGCCGAGGGTGGAGCTGCTGGTGGACCGGCTCGCCATGGCCTGAACTGCATTGTGTGGGACAGGAGTTGAGTGAGGGAAACGCCGGGTTCTGTAACGGAAATGTCCGGGCGTCGTAACGATGAACCTGTGGTGTACAACCACTTGCCTCAGGCGCCCGTCTCCTCTGGTGTCACAGAAGTTTCCCCACAGGAGGACCAGTGCGTCGCTCACTCATAGCCGCCGTCGCGGTGACCGCGCTCGCGACCCCGTTCGCCGTCGTGGCCACCGCCGGCTCCGCTGCCGCCGCGCCCGCCGCCGCCGCGAGCAAGCCGGTCACCGACTTCAACCATGACGGATACGCCGACCTCGCCGTCTCCGCGTACCGCGGCGCCGTGAACGGCAAGGCCGGCGCCGGCTACGTATCCATCGTGTACGGCTCGCCGTCCGGCGCCGACACCGCGCACGCCAAGCAGATCAACCGCACCACCGCAGGCGTACCCGGCGACCCCGAGGAGGACGGCGGCTTCGGCGCCAGCACCGAGGCAGCCGACCTCGACGGCGACGGATACACCGACCTCACCGTGAACAACGGCAGCACCGACGCCGTGATCTGGGGCTCCGCGAACGGCCTGACCCAGGGCAGCGCGCTGCCGGGCGAGAACGTGCAGCTCAAGGCCGGCGACTTCAACGGCGACGGCAAGACCGACCTCGTCGCCAACTCCTTGTTCACCATGGAGGTGCGCTACGGCCCCTTCACCCGCGACGGGAAGCCCGCCTCCACCTCGTCCGTCGAGAACGGCGACGACGGCCCCCAGGACCTCATGGTGGGCGACGTGACCGGCGACGGCGCCGACGACCTCGTCACCGGCCACGCCATGGAGGAGATGCAGCACTCCTCGCGCCTGTGGAAGGGCAGCAAGGACGGCCTCTCCAAGACGTCGACGCCGACGAAGAAGTTCACGACGAACGGCGTCATCGCCGACGTGGACAAGGACGGGTACGGCGACCTGGTGGCCCGCGAGGTCGACGAGGTCTCCGAGATGCAGGTCTACGACGCGGGCGCGGTCCGGGTCGTCTACGGCTCCGCGGCCGGCTTCTCCAGCCGCACCGCGAAGATCACCCAGGAGACCGCGGGCGTCCCCGGTGTGGGCGAGCAGGGCGACCCCGACCTGAACGACCGGGGAGACCAGTTCGGTTACTCGATCTCCGCCGGTGACGTCACCGGCGACGGCTACCCGGACATCGCGGTCGGCCTGCCCGGCGAAGACGTCGACTCCGCCGGGGACACCGGCGCCGTCGTCCTCCTCAAGGGCGGCGCGAACGGCCTGACCGGCACCGGCGCCCAGGCCTTCAACCAGTCCACGGCCGCCGTCCCCGGCGTCTCGGAGTCGGGCGACAACTTCGGCACCGAGGTCAAGCTCGCCGACGTGAACAAGGACGGCCGTGCCGACCTGACCGTGGGCACCCCGCTGGAGGACGGCACGACCAAGGACTCGGGCGCCGCCTGGCTGTTCCGCGGCGCCGCGTCGGGCCTCACCACGACCGGCATCACGTCGTTCAGCCCGTCCTCGCTCGGCACCCCGGAGGCGGGCGCCCGCTTCGGCGGCGAGCTCTCCTGACCTCGCCCCCGAGGGGCTGACCCCACCCTCGCCGGACTGACCTTTCCCCCGAGTCAGTCGAGTCGGTCGAGTCAGTCCAGAACGGGAAGCAACTCCGGGAGGTGGCCGTCCGAAGCGGCGGCCGCCTCCTGGCGCTCCAGCGGCACCTCTCCGTACAGCGTCGTGCGCGGCTTCGCCGGACGCCCCGCCTCCTCCGCGATCGCGACGAGATCCTTCACGGAGCGGTACGAGCCGTAACTGGAGCCCGCCATCCGGGAGATGGTCTCCTCCATCAGCGTGCCGCCCAGGTCGTTGGCGCCCGAGCGCAGCATCTCCGCCGCGCCCTCCGTGCCCAGCTTCACCCAGCTGGTCTGGATGTTCGGGATGTACGGGTGGAGCAGCAGCCGCGCCATCGCCACCACCGCGCGGTTGTCGCGGGTGGTCGGGCCCGGCCGCGCGATGCCCGCCAGGTACACCGGCGCGTTCGTGTGGATGAAGGGCAGCGTCACGAACTCCGTGAAGCCCTCCACCCCCTTGGCCAGTGCGTCCCGCTGCATCCCGGCCAGCGTGCGGAAGTGCCCGAGCCAGTGCCTCGGCTGGTCCACGTGCCCGTACATCATCGTGGACGAGGAGCGGATGCCCAGCTCGTGGGCCGTGCTCACGACCTCGATCCACGTCGCCGTCGGCAGCTTGCCCTTGGTCAGGACCCAGCGCACCTCGTCGTCGAGGATCTCCGCGGCCGTACCGGGGATCGAGTCCAGGCCCGCGTCCTTCGCGGCGCTCAGCCAGTCCCGTATCGAAAGGCCGGTCCTGGTCGCGCCGTTCACGACCTCCATCGGCGAGAACGCGTGCACGTGCATGCCCGGCACGCGCTCCTTCACGGCCCGCGCGATGTCGAAGTACGCGCTGCCCGGCAGGTCAGGGTGGATGCCGCCCTGCATGCACACCTCGGTGGCGCCGACCTCCCACGCCTGCGCGGCACGGTCGGCGACCTGGTCCAGGGAGAGCGTGTAGGCGTCCGCGTCCGTGCGGCGCTGGGCGAAGGCGCAGAAGCGGCAGCCGGTGTAGCAGACGTTCGTGAAGTTGATGTTCCGCGTGACGATGTACGTGACGTCGTCGCCGACCACGGACTTGCGCAGGTCGTCCGCGATACCGCAGAGCGCGTCGAGCGCGGGCCCGTCCGCGTGCAGGAGCGCGAGCGCCTGCTCGTCCGTGAGGCGCGTCGGGTCGTCGGCGGCCGTCTTCAGGGCCGCCCGTACGTCGCCGTCGATGCGCGAGGGGACCATGCCGGGCGCGGCCTGCTCGCGCAGGGCCTCCCAGTCGCCGTACACCTCGTCGAAGTCGTCGCGGCGGTCGGACGTGCGGCCCGTCGTGTCGATCGTGCGGTGCAGGTCCGTGCGCCCCGACGAGGCCACGTAGCCCTCGTCGGGCTCCTGCCAGGGCAGGCCGCTCGGACGGGCGTCGGGGTTCGCGAGGCCCGTGTCCGGGTCGACGAGCGCGCGCACGTGCGGCAGGAGGCGCGGGTCGAGCCAGGGTTCGCCGCGCTCGATGAACTCGGGGTAGATCGTGAGGCGTTCACGCAGCTCGAAGCCCGCGTCCGCGGTCTTCTCGGCCAGCTCGTCGATGTGCGGCCAGGGCCGCTCCGGGTTCACATGGTCGGGCGTGAGGGGCGAGACGCCGCCCCAGTCGTCGATGCCCGCGCCGATCAGGAGGGCGTACTCGGCGTCCACGAGATTCGGCGGCGCCTGGATGCGGGCGCTCGGGCCGAGGATGTGCCGGGACACCGCGATGCACGCGGCGAGCTCCTCCAGCTCGGCGTCCGGCATGCCGCGCATCGCCGTGTCGGGCTTGGCGCGGAAGTTCTGGACGATGACTTCCTGGATGCCGTGGTACGAGCGCTGCGTCGCGCGCAGGCGGAACAGGGCGTCCGCCCGCTCCTCGTACGACTCGCCGATCCCGATGAGGACACCGGTGGTGAAGGGGACGTTCGAGCGCCCCGCGTCCTCCAGGACCCGCAGCCGGACCGCGGGCTCCTTGTCGGGCGAGCCGTGGTGCGGGCCGCCCGGCTCGCTCCACAGGCGGGTCGCGGTCGTCTCCAGCATCATGCCCATGGACGGCGCGACGGGCTTGAGCCGCTGGAGGTCGGTCCAGGTCATGACGCCCGGGTTGAGGTGCGGGAGCAGGCCCGTCTCCTCCAGGACGCGGATCGCCATCGCGCGGACGTAGGCGAGGGTGTCGTCGTACCCCTCGGCCTCCAGCCACTCGCGGGCCTCGGGCCAGCGGTCCTCGGGCCGGTCGCCGAGCGTGAACAGGGCTTCCTTGCAGCCCGTTTCGGCGCCGCGCCGTGCGATGTCGATGACCTCGTCCGGCGAGAGGAACATGCCGTGGCCCTCGCGCCGCAGCTTGCCGGGGACGGTCACAAAGGTGCAGTAGTGGCATTTGTCGCGGCACAGCCGCGTCAGCGGGATGAAGACCTTCTTCGAGTACGTGATGACACCGGGCCGCCCGGCCGCCGCGAGGCCCGCGTCACGCACCCGCGCGGCGGACGCGGCGAGGTCCTTCAGGTCGTCGCCGCGCGCCTGGAGCAGCACGGCGGCCTCGGCGGTGTCGAGCGCGACGCCGTCCCTGGCGCGTTTGAGCGCGCGACGCATGGCGTTCGCGGTGGGCCGTGCCGGCGCTGGGGTCGGCCCCTGGGGTGCTTTGTCCTGCGGCGCGCTGTTGGTCATGCGTCCGAGCATACGAGCGACCGCGCGGAGAAACAGCTACAGGTCAGTGCGGGTTGTCGGGGGCCGGTGCGAGGTGCACGTATCGCTGGAATCCGTCGAGCGTGCGCAGCACCTCCGCCTCCCCGCGTGCGGGGAGCTGCACGATGACCTCGTCCACGCCGAGCTCCGCGTAGTGGGTGAGCTTGCCCTCGGTCGGCTCGACGGCGGAGAGCGCCACATACAGGTCGGCGGGGTCCCGGCCCGCGTCGGCCCAGGCGGTGCGGAGGTCCGGGAGCGCGTCGCGAAGACCGCCGCCGCCGATGGGCAGCCAGCCGTCGGCGTACTCCGCGACGTGCGCGAACAGCTTGGGTCCGGCGGCTCCGCCGATGAGGGTGCGGGGCCCGTACAGGGGGCTTCCCATGCGTGGGCGGGAGCGGGCCGCGCGCACCGGCTTCGGGTGCGCCTCGCTGGCGCGCACACTCCCGAACTCCCCCTCGTACAGAGTCGGTTCATTCGCCCACAGGGCCCGCATGACCGCCATCCGGTCCCGCACGAGGGCGCGCCGCGTGCGCCACTCGACGCCGTGGTCGGCGGCCTCCTCCCTGTTCCAGCCGTATCCGACGCCAAGGGTGAACCGGCCGCCGGAGAGATGGTCGAGGGTCGCGATCTGCTTGGCGAGGTCGATCGGGTCGTGCTGTCCGACGAGCGTGATGTTCGTGCCGAGGCCGAGTCGATCGGTGACGGCGGCGGCCTGGGAGAGGGCGACGAACGGGTTCAGCATCCGGGCGCACTCGGGCGGCAGTTCACCGCCGGGGTACGGGGTCTCGCGGGAGACCGGGATGTGGGAATGCTCGGGGAGGTACAGCGCCGCGAAGCCTCGCTGCTCCAGTTCGCGGGCCAGGCGTACGGGGGTGATGGTCTCGTCGGTGAGGTAGAGCGTGGCGGCAACTCGCACGGGAGGGCCTCCTGTTGTCACTCGATGCGGCGTACGGGCTGTTGCCTGTCGATGCGACGTACGCGCGCGGGGCTCACTTACTAGCCGTAAGGGGCGCAGGAGTCCATGCCGTGCCCGCACCCCGCGTCCGCCTCCTGTAGTACGCGAGCGTCACCGCGAGGAGCAGCGGAGCCCACAGGAGCAGCGGCACGTAGCAGACCATCAGGAGCGTCTGCTTGGCCGCGCTGTCCGTGACGCCGGAGCCCAGGTCCGCGTACGCGGCGTACACGAACCAGCCCGTGATCAGGAACAGTCCGGCGGCCCCGAGCAGCGCCGGGATCACCGCGGCGAGCGGTCGCACCCGGCGTCCGCCGAGCAGCGGTATCCAGCCCGGCACGACCTCGCCCCACCCCCGCACCAGGCCGAGCGTCAGGAGGGCGAGGCACTCGGAGACGACGCTGAGCCCCAGGACGTAGAGCATCTCGCCCCAGCCCTCCACCGGCATGTCGGCCACCGGGAGCCCGGCGACCAGGGCGACGCGCCACAGCCCCGAGGGCAGGGTGGCCAGCGGGACGGCGTGGGCGGCGATCACGGCCCACCGGGGGACGTCGGGGAGAGCGCTCATCTTCAGCATGGGCGTCATGCTGGCCGTCGGTGCGGTCCCGTCACATCGGCGTACGGGCCGATCACGGGCGCCGGGCCTCCGCCGCACGGGGGAGCGGAAATTCCGACCACCCCGCGCGGCTCCCGAACTACCCTGGCGCCCGATGAGCAGAAGACGACGCAAGAAACAGACACAACAGCTGGTCATGGCGGCGGAAATGGGCCGCACCGCACAGGTCAAGGCCCTGCTGCGGGCGGGAGCCGACCCCAGGAAGCCCGACCCCGACGGGACGACACCGCTGTACGGCGCCTCCGTCCACGGCACGGCCTCCACCGTCCGGGTGCTCCTGGAGGCGGGCGCCGACCCCGACGCGGAGAGCGGCCACGGCGACCAGGGGACGCCCTTGTGCGGGGCCGCGTGCTGGGGTCACACCGACGCGGTGCGCGAACTGCTCGCCCATGGCGCCGACCCCAACCTCCGCGAGGACCACGGCTCGGGCAACACCCCGCTGTACTGGGCGACGCACGGGCCGCACCAGGAGACGGCCGCCGTGCTTCGGGCAGCGGGCGCCCGAGCCTAGGCGCGGGGCTCCCGGTGGCCTAGGATCCGCCGCAATCGACGGAAATCGGGGGCTTCCCTCATGCGACTTCGTTTCGCGACCGTTCTGCTGCTGCTCGGGGCACTGCTGGGGGGTACGGCTTCCGCGGGGGCCTACGCGGCCGCTCCGCGGTCCGTGGCCGCTCCGGCGACGCACACGACCGGAGCCACGGCCGACTCGGCATCCGTGTTCAGCGGCACCGTCACCAAGGCGGCCGACGAGGCGCAGGCCAAGCCCAAGAAGAAGAAAAAGAAGAAGTCCAAGGGCGGGATCGGCCTGCTCTTCGGGATCATCGCCGTCATCGTGATCATCATCATCGTCATGATCGCCGTCCGCCGCGTGCGCAAAGCCCGACACCGTCCGTAAGTCTGTCAATTGCCTTCCCTTGCCGGGAAGTTCACGGCTCAATACCAGGGTTGCCCTGCAGTCCCTTCCGACACCCTGGGGAGCCGACACATGTGCGAGGACGAACACCACCGGGCCAGACCTGCCGACACGTCCCTGAACCGGCGCGGTCTGCTCGTGACGGGAGCCGCCGCCGCGCTTACGTTGAACAGCGTGAGCTTCGCGAGCGCCGCAGGGCGTGCATCCGGAAGTGGCGACGAGACCAAGGTGGTGCGCGGCACGCTGCCCACCGGGTCACCCGACTTCGTGTATCTGCCGGTCGAAGTCCCCGACGGCGTAGGGGAGATCCACGTCGCGTACACCTACGAGAAGGTCACGGTCCCCGCGGGCACGCAGGGCAACGCACTCGACATCGGCATCTTCGACCAGCGCGGCACCGCACTCGGCGGCAAGGGTTTCCGCGGCTGGTCGGGCGGCGCGCGCACCGAGTTCTTCATCCGCGCCGACGAGGCGACGCCCGGCTACATCCCGGGCCCGGTCAGGGCGGGCACCTGGAACATCGCGCTCGGCCCCTACACGGTCGCACCGCAGGGCCTGCCCTACGAGGTCACGATCACGCTCAAGTTCGGGGCGCCCGGCAAGACGCCCAAACCCACCTACCCCCCGGAGCGGGCGAAGGGGCGGGGGCGCGCCTGGTACCGCGGCGACTGCCACCTGCACTCCTGGCACTCGGACGGCAGGCGCACCCCGGCCGAGATCGCGGCGCTCGCGCGCGCCGCGGGCCTCGACTTCATCAACTCCTCCGAGCACAACACCCACTCCGCACACGCCCATTGGGCCGACCACGCGGGCGACGACCTCCTGGTGATGCTGGGCGAGGAGGTCACCACGCGCAACGGCCACGTGGTCGCCCTCGGCACGGACCCCGGCACGTTCGTCGACTGGCGCTACCGCGCCCGCGACAACCGCTTCGGCAAGTACGCCCGCGAGGTCCGCGACGCGGGCGGCCTCGTCGTCCCCGCGCATCCGCACGCCACCTGCATCGGCTGCAACTGGAAGTTCGGCTTCGGGGAGGCGGACGCGGTGGAGGTGTGGAACGGCGCGTACACCCCGGACGACGAGATCTCCCTCGCCGACTGGGACAGCACGCTGGTCGCCGCCGTCCGCGGCCGCAAGCCCTGGATCCCCGCCATGGGCAACAGCGACGCCCACCGCGACCCCGACCCCATCGGCACCCCGCAGACGGTGGTCCTCGCGGACGACCTGTCCCGCGAGGCCATCCAGGCGGGCATCCGCGCGGGCCACAGCTACGTGGCCGAGTCGAAGAACGTCTCGCTCAAGTTCACCGCCACGGGCGGCCGGGGCAAGCAGGCGGGCATCGGCGACCGCCTCTACGTCGAGCACGACGCCCCCGTCACGGTCCGCCTGGAGGTCACGGGAGCACCCGGCTGCACGATCCGCTTCGTCACGGACCAGGGGACGCTCTTCACGGGCCCCGCCCTCCCCGCGTCCGGAACCGGCACGGCGGAGTGGCGGACGACGCCCTCGTACGCGGCATACGTACGGGCCGAGGTCCGCCACCCTCCGGTGACACCGGGCCTCCCGGGCCCCCTGACGGCCTTCACGAACCCGATCTTCCTGGGCCGAAGCTGAGGACCGTCCGACAAGGACCGTTGACCACCCGGCCCTGCCCCCGACCAGGGGCGGGGCCGTCCTCCGCGGGGGCCGGCGCATAGGGTCGGTCGACAGCAAGCAACCCCGGGAGATCCGTTCCATGCCGTCCGCCAAGCCCCGCCTCCTGCTCGTCACCGACCTCGCCTATGAGGCGCGGGGCCGCCGGTACTGCGACGAGGACATCGCGCTCGCCTCCCGCCTCCGCGAGGACTTCGACACGGCGCTGTGCCATCCGCTGGACGCGGCCGCGCTGATGGACGCCTTCGACGCGGTACTGATCCGCAACAGCGGCCCGGTCCTGCATCACCAGGCGGCGTTCGACGCGTTCCGCGCCCGTGCGCTCGCCTCGGGCACCCGCGTCTACAACCAGCTGACCGGCGGCGCGGACCTGGCGGGCAAGCAGTACCTCGTCGACCTGACGGCACAAGGCCACCCGGTGATCCCCACCGTCGACCGCCTGACGGACCTCGGCAAGCTCCCGGACACCGCGGAGTACGTGATCAAGCCCAAGCGGGGCGCGGACTCCATAGGCCTGAAGATCCTGTCCCGCGCCGATCTTGCGGACCACGTCGGGGCCGGGGACACCTTCCTCGTCCAGCCGTGCGTCGACTTCACGTACGAGGTGTCGTTCTACTTCATCGACGACACCTTCCAGTACGCCCTGCACGCACCGCACGCCGACAAGCGCTGGGTCCTGGAGCCCTACGTCCCGACCGCCGCCGACCTGGCCTTCGCCCAGCGCTTCATCGACTGGAACACCGTCACCCACGGCATCCAACGCGTCGACGCCTGCCGCACCCGGGCGGGAGAGCTGCTCCTGGTCGAACTGGAAGACCTCAACCCGTACCTGTCCCTGGACCTCGTCCCCCGGGAACGCCGCGACGCCTTCATCACGGACCTGAAGGCGTCGCTGCGGAGGCTGCTCGCGGGCTGAGGGTCAGTCCGCGACCACCAGGGCGGGGGTGTCCCTCTTGAGGACCTCGCCGCGGAAGAACGCCGGGCTCTTGCGGCCCATCGCCAGCATGAGGACCACGCCGAGGAGCAGCAGGCCCACGCCGATCACGAAGACCGAGCCGACGCCGAAGACGGAGGAGCCGCTCCCGTAGGCGGGGTTCCACATGTCGATGAGGGTCTTGGTGAAGACGCCGGTCAGGAGGACGCCGCCGAGGGCCGGGAGCAGTCCCTTGAAGACGAAGTCCCTGGCGGAGTTGAAGAGTTCGCGGCGGAAGTACCAGACGCAGGCGAAGGCCGTCAGCGCGTAGTAGAAGCAGATCATGAGGCCGAGTGCGTAGATCGTGTCGACCAGGACGTGCTCGGAGACCAGCGTCATGACCGTGTAGAACACGGCGGTCGCGACGCCCGCCGTGACCGTCGCGCGGCCCGGCGTCTTGAAGCGCGGGTGAACACGGGAGAAGGACGCCGGAAGCGCCTCGTACGAGGACATGGCGAGGACCGTGCGGGCCACCGGGATGAACGTCGTCTGCAGGCTCGCGGCGGCCGACGCGAGGACGGCGACGAAGAGCAGGATGCCGAGGGTCGGGCCCATCACGGGGCCCGCGAGGACGGCGAAGACGTTGTCGGAGGTGTCGGGGTTGGCGAGGCCGAGGCCCTTGGTGCCCGCACCCACCACCATCTGGGCGGCGACGGCCGTCGCGAGGTAGGAGCCGACGAGGACCACCATCGCGATGAGCGCGGCGCGGCCCGGGGTCTTGTCGCTGCCGGTCGTCTCCTCGTTGGCGGCCAGGCACGCGTCCCAGCCCCAGTAGATGAAGATCGCGAGCGAGAGACCCGCGGTGAAGGAGGAGAACGACTTCACCGCGAAGGGGTTCAGCCACGACCAGGAGAAGTCCTGCGAGAGGGGGAACTCGGCGGTGCCCGCCTTCTGGAAGGCCATCACGACGAAGACCGCGAGTACGACGAGCTGTAGCCCCACCAGCGCGTACTGCACCCCCTTCGTGGCCGTCATCCCCCGGTAGCTGATCGCTGTCGCGGCGGCGATGAGGGCCAGGCACGTCAGGATGTGCACGGCCTTGTTGTCGTCCAGGGCAGCCACCGACTCGTTGCCCGTGATCTCGCCGGCCAGGAGCCAGAAGTACGAGGTCGCCACTCCCGCGAGGTTGGACAGGACGATGATCGTGGCGATGACCAGGCCCCAGCCGCACATCCAGCCGATCCGCGGGCCGAAGGCCTTGACGGTCCAGGTGAAGGACGTGCCGCAGTCCGGCATGGCCTTGTTGAGCTCCCGGTAGGCGAACGCCACCAGGAGCATGGGCAGGAAGCCCGCGAGGAAGACCGCGGGCATGGCAAGGCCGACCTCGCCGGCCGTGGAGCCGAGGGTCGACGTCAGGCAGTAGACGGGGGCGACGGTGGAGATGCCGATGACGGCGCTGCCCATGAGGCCCACGGAGTTCCCGCCGAGGCCTTTGGCGCGTACGCCCCCGTCGGGGGCGCCGCTTACCGTGTCTCCGGCCTGTGGCCGTACGTCCAACTGGGTCATGAACAGGACGTTAAGCGCTGCGGTTTCCACATACGGAGGATGAACATCCGGATCGCGAGCCTTGCGTTCGATGGAGGAATTGGGGCAGCGGCCATCGATTGCTTGATCTATGAACGATTACCCTTCACCATTGCCAGGCAAAACTCAGACCGTCCGGTATGCGAGAACCGCAGCACTGTCCGTTTTGACCCGTTTCAAAATTTTCCCGAGCTGCTGCCCACAGTCCACATACCGGACAAAGACGAGGTCACCCCGGCCACACGATCGACTGCAGCTCGCTGTACGCGTGCAGCGCGTACGAGCCCACGTCCCGGCCCACCCCGCTCTTCTTGAACCCGCCGAACGGCGCCTCCATGTTCCGGCCGATCGTGTTCACGCCGACCCCGCCCGCGCGCAGCCGCCGCGCGACCCGGAAGGCGCGGGCCACGTCGCCCGACCAGACGTAGTCGAGGAGGCCGTAGTCGCTGTCGTTGGCCAGCGCGATGCCTTCCTCCTCGTCCTCGAAGGGCACCACCACCACGACCGGGCCGAAGATCTCCTCCCTGACCACCCTCATGTCGTTCGTGCAGTCCGCGAGCAGCGTCGGGGCCACGTAGAAGCCGCGGTCGAGGCCCGGTCCCGCCGGCCGCTCGCCTCCCGCGACGACCCGCGCGCCTTCCTTGCGCCCCAGCTCGACATACGACTCGATGCGGTCGCGGTGGGCCGCAGAGATCACCGGACCGACGATCGTCCCCTTCTCCCGGGGGTCCCCCACCTTCATGAAGCCGATGTAGCCCGTCAGCTTCTCGATCAGGGCGTCGTGGATCGCGCGGTGCGCGATCACCCTGGTCGGGGCCGTGCAGATCTGTCCGCTGTAGAAGGAGAACGTCGTCCCGATGCCCGCCACCGCCGAGTCCAGGTCCGCGTCCTCGAAGACGAGCGCCGCGCCCTTGCCGCCCAGCTCCATCAGCTGGCGTTTCATGCCGCGGCCGCACACCTCGGCGATCCGCTGCCCCACCGATGTCGAGCCGGTGAAGCTCACCATGTCGACGTCCCGGGAGTCGACGGCCGCCTCGCCGACCTCCGGGCGCGCGCCGCTCACCACGTTCACCGTCCCCGGCGGCGCCCCGGCCTCCTCCAGGGCCGCCGCCATCCGGTACACCGACAGCGGGTCCTGCGGGGCGGGCTTCACGAGGACCGTGTTGCCCATGGCCAGGGCGGGCGCCACCTTGCCCGCCGGGTTGGCCCACGGGTTGTTGTACGAGGTGATGCAGGTGACCACGCCCACCGGCTGGCGGACGGTGAGCGCCCCCACGACGCCCGCCTTCCCCATCGGGCCCGCGTCGTTGATCTGCGGGGGAAGGGCCGCCTCGACCGGTTCGAGGGCGCCCTTCGCGTACCGCTTGAAACGCGCCACGGACACCGCGACCTGCATGCCCCGCGCGGTGCCTGTCGTCGCGCCGCTCTCGGCCTGGGCGAGCTCCGCGTACGGGCCCATGTCTCGCTGCATGATCGACGCGGCACGGTCGAGCACCGCGGCCCGCTCCTCGGGGGTCGTGCGCGACCAGGTGGCGAAGGCCTCGCGGGCGGCGCCGGCCGCCGCGCGCACCTGCTCGCGGCTCGCCTCGGGAGCGAGACCGACCACGCCTTCGGTGGCCGGATTGACGACCTCGTAGTGACCTCCGTCAGGCTCGATCCACTCGCCGCCGATGAACAGCCGCTGCTCCTGCGGGAGTTCGCCGCTCACTTGGTGCTCACCGTCCTGGTGTCACGGCCCGAACGCAGCACCGTGCCGGGGGTCGCACCCGTCACCCGGTCCTCGCGGATGGCCTCGACCCCGTTGACCCAGACGGCGTTGATGCCGATGGCCTTGGAGTCCAGGCGCGGGCTGTCGCCGGGCAGGTCGTGCACCAGCGTGGCCTTGCCCGCGTCGATGCGCTCGGGGTCGAAGAGGACGAGGTCGGCGTGGAAACCTTCCTCGATACGGCCCCTCTCCCGCAGCCCGAAGAGCTGCGCGGGATCGTCGGTGAGCATCTTCACCGCCGCTTCGAGTCCGACCAGCTTGCGGCCCCGCAGGCAGTCACCGATGAACCGGGTCGTGTACGGGGCTCCGCACATGCGGTCCAGGTGCGCGCCCGCGTCGGAGCCGCCCAGCATGACGTCCTCGTGCCGCCAGGTCTCCTGACGCAGGGCCCACGAGTCGGGGTCGTTGTCCGAAGGCATCGGCCAAAGCACCGTACGCAGGTCGTCGTTGGCGCAGATCTCGACGAGGCACTGGAAGGCCTCCTGGCCGCGCTCGGCCGCGATGTCGGCGACGACACGGCCGGTGAGGCCCTCGTTCTCCTTGGAGTACGTGTCCCCGATGACGTAACGGTCGAAGTGCGCGAGCCGCCGGAAGACCCCGGCCTCCTTGCTGTCCGCGCGCCGCAGCATCTCGCCCCTGACGTCCGGGTCGCGCAGCTCGGCGATGCGCTCGGGCACGGGCAGGCCGAGCACGTCCCCCCAGCCGGGGATCAGGTTCAGGGCGCAGAAGGTGCCGAGCGACATGTTCATGGGGGTGAGGATCGGCATGGTCAGGGCGACGATCCGGCCGCCGGACTCGCGGGCCCGCTCGCTGGCGACCAGCTGGCGCGGGACGCGTTCGGGCACGGCGGCGTCGATGGTGAGGACGTTCCAGTTCAGCGGCCGGCCCGCGGCGGCGCTCATCTCGACGAACAGGTCGATCTCGTCGTCGCTGAACTGGTCGAGACAGCCCGCGACGATCGCTTCGAGCTGCGTGCCCTCGTGTTCGGCGACGGCCCGGCTGAGCGCGAGCAGCTCGGCGGGCTTCGCGTGCCGGGAGGCGACGGGCTGCCCGTCGCCGTCGGAGTGCGTGGACGACTGTGTGGTGGAGAGCCCCCAGGCCCCGGCGTCCATGGCGTCATGGAAGAGCCGCAGCATCGCGTCGAGCTGCTCGGGAGTCGGCTGCCCGCCCACCGCGTCGGCGCCCATGACGTACCGCCGCAGCGCGCAATGCCCCACCATGAAACCGGCGTTGACGGCGACGCGCCCCTCCAGGGCGTCCAGATACTCGCCGAACGAACTCCACGACCAGGGCGCGCCCTCTTCGAGAGCCACCAGGGACATGCCCTCGACCTTGGACATCATCCGCCGCGTGTAGTCGGCGTCCTCGGGGCGGTCCGGGTGCAGCGGGGCGAGGGTGAAGCCGCAGTTGCCGCCCGCGACGGTGGTGACGCCGTGGTTCAGGGAGGGGGTCGCGTACGGGTCCCAGAAGAGCTGGGCGTCGTAGTGCGTGTGCGGGTCGACGAATCCGGGGGCGAGGACCCGCCCCTGGGCGTCCTCGCTGGTCGTCGCGGCCTCGGTGACGGTGCCCGGCTCGGCGACGACGGCTATGCGCCCGCTCCGGATGCCGACGTCGGCGGTGTACGCGGGGGCGCCGGTCCCGTCGACGACGGTCGCGCCCTTGATGAGGTGGTCGAGCATGACGGTGCAGTCCCCCTTCGGGGCAACGGGTGGGTGGGTGGGGAGAAAGCGCCCGAAGGGCGAAGAGGGGCACCCCGGCCTCCGTCCGGGAGAGGAGGCCGGGGCAGTCGGTGGTGGCGGCTCAACCGCCGGAGGCACCCCGCATACGCGAAGTACGGTGCACGGGATCCGTGTCGATCTTCGGAATCACATGCTCACCGATCAACTTGATCGTGTTCTTCGTGTCCTCGGGCGAGATCCCGATCGGCAGCCCGAAGCTGAGCTGATCCGCCCCCGCCTGCTCCCACCGCTTGCACTGCGTGAGCACCTCGTCCGGGTCGCCGCAGATCATCAGCTCCTCGGCGATGAGCAGCTCGATGATCTCCTCGGTGTACTCGGGGAGCAGCTCGGGCCACTCGGGGATGCCCTCGGGGCGCGGGAAGGTGTCGTGGTACCGGAACAACAGCGACTGCAGATAGTTGAGCCCGCCGCTGACGGCGATCTCGACGGCCTTCTTGTGCGTCTCCGCGCAGATCGCGGTGGAGGTCACCATGACGTTGTCGTTGACGAAGTCACCGACCGGTTCGGCGTCCTTCACCGCCGTCTTGTACGAGTCGAGGACCCACTCCATGTCGGAGACCTTCTGCACGCTGAAGCCCAGTACCCCGAGTCCCTTCTTGCCGGCCATCGCGTACGAGGGCGGGGACCCGGCGGCGTACCACATCGCCGGGTGCGACTTCCCGTACGGCTTGGGCAGGACCTTGCGGGGCGGCAGCGACCAGTGTTTGCCCTGGAAGCCGACGTACTCGTCCTGGAGCCACATCTTGGGGAACTCGGCGATGGTCTCTTCCCAGAGTTCCTTGGTGTGGTTCATGTCGGTGATGCCCGGCATGAACCCCAGGATCTCGTGCGACCCGGCGCCGCGCCCCGACCCGAACTCGAAGCGCCCCTCGGAGAGATGGTCGAGCATGGCGACCTTCTCGGCGACCTTGACCGGGTGGTTCACCGGGGCGAGCGGGTTGAAGATCCCGGAGCCGAGGTGGATGCGGTCGGTCGCGTGGGCGAGGTAGCCGAGGAAGACGTCGTTGGCGGAGAGGTGTGAGTACTCCTCCAGGAAGTGGTGCTCGGAGGCCCAGGCGTACTTGAAGCCGGACTTGTCCGCCTGGATGACGTACTCGGTCTCCTCGATGAGCGCCTTGTGCTCTGCTTCGGGGTCGACCTTGGCCCGCTTGGCGGGCACGTATCCCTGTACAAAGAGACCGAATTCCAAGGAGGTTCACCATCCTCGTGAGTATCTGCGAGTTTCTGACGAACCGTCAGATTGTGATGCGACGACTGTTCCACCGGCCGCCGGGGCCGTCAATACCCGCGGCCACGCTCGCTGACGTACCGTCAGTTCCACCGGCGCACGTCAGACGATGCTGACCCCCGCGAGCCACCCCCCGTCGATGACGAACGGCTGCCCGGTGATGTACGCCGAGTCGTCCCCGGTCAGGAAGAGCGCGAGGGCGGCCACCTCCTCGGGCCTGCCGATCCGCCCGAGCGGCACGAGCTTCTTGTAGAGCTCGGCGACGGCCTCGCCCGCCTCGACGGGGTCGGCGGTCGGGTCGAGCTGCGCGGGGTTGGTCATCGGGGTGTCGACGGCCCCCGGGCAGACGGCGTTGACCCGGATGTTCCGGGCGGCGAGCTCCAGCGCGGCGACCCGGGTCAGCCCGAGAATGGCGTGCTTGGTCGCGGCGTACGCGCCGACGTACGCCATGCCCGTCATCGCCGTGTACGACGCGGTGTTCACGATGGTCCCGCCGCCGGCGGCCCCTATCTCGGGCGCGACCGTGCGGATACCGAGGAAGCAGCCGATCTGGTTGACCTGGATGATCTGCTGGAACTCTTCGAGCGGGGTGCTGACGAGTTCGTTGAAGCGCAGGATCCCGGCGTTGTTGACGAGGCCGTCGATCTTCCCGAAGGCGTCCTTGGCGGCGGACACGGCCGCGCCCCAGTCGGCCTCCTGACTGACGTCGAGATGCACGTACTTGGCCACGTCACCGCCGAGCTCCTTGGCCAGGGCCTCGCCCTGGTCGTCGAGCACGTCACCGATGACGACCCGCGCGCCCTCGGCGGCGAAGAGCCGCGCCTCCTGCTCGCCCTGCCCGCGCGCCGCACCGGTGACGATGACGACGCGACCGTCCAGCTTTCCCATACGAGTCTCCTTGAGTGAAGTGAGGGTGCGGGGGGCGATCGGTCAGTTGAGGTGGGGGGCCACCTCGGCGGCGAACGCCGCCATCTGGTCGGTGAGTTCGGTGCGGCCACGGCTGCGGAAGCGCACCTGGATCTGCTGCACGCCCATCGCCCCGTACGCGCGCAGCGACTCGGCGAGGGCGTCCGGCTTCCCGCTCAGGGTGCGCCGCCCCACGGACCAGCCGGGCTCCCCCACATAGAGGGGTTCCGCGATCGCCCCCACGACGGCCGGCTCCTCGACCCCCGCCTCCTCGCGCAGCCGCTTGAGCCTGGCGATCTGCGCGGGCAGCTTGTCGCGCGGGTCACCCTGCGGCAGCCACCCGTCGCCGCGTACGGCGGCCCTGCGGACAGCCGCGGGCGAGGAACCGCCCACCCAGATGGGCACGCGGGACTGGGCGGGGCGTGGCTGCTGGCCGAGGTCGCTGAAGTCGTAGTGCTCACCGTGGTGCTCGGGGTACTCCTCGGGCCCGAGGGCGGCCCTCAGGGCGTCGATGGTCTCGTCGAGCACGGGCCCGCGCCGCTCGAAGTCGGCGTCGACGGCGTCGAACTCCTCCTGCACGTGCCCGGCCCCGACACCGAGGATCAGCCGCCCGCCGCTGAGCCGGTCCAGAGTGGCGTACTGCTTGGCGGTGACGAGCGGATGCCGAAGCCCGACCACGGCGACGTGGCTCATCAGCCGTACGTTCTCGGTGATCCCGGCGAGGAAGGAGAGCGTGGCCACCGGGTCGTACCAGACGGTGCTCATGGTCTCGGCGAGCCGCCGAGGAATCGCCACGTGGTCGCAGCCGGCGATGTACGCGAAGCCGCCGCGGTCGGCGGCGCGGGCGATCTCGGCGAGGTCGTCGGCGGTGGCGTCCGCCTCCCACGCCTCGGCGTAGATGACGCTCTGCGACTGGATCGGGAGCTGCATCCCGTAGACCAGTCGCCCCTGCGGGAAGATGTGCGCCAGCGCGTTGGCAGCCATGGGAACCCGACCCCTCACCTTGATCTGACGGAGTGTCATATACGGCGACGGCACTCATCGTCGTAGCTGACGGTGCGTCAGGCAAGGGGTCGGGGGCGACTGTCCACTCCTACGCCCCGGGGCCCGCCCACAGTCCGTCCGCCGTGAGCCCGAGGAGATCGATCGCGTTACCCCGCACGATGCGGTCCACGACGTCCGGCGCGAGGTGCCCCATCTGCGACTCCCCCACCTCCCGCGACTTCGGCCAGGTCGAGTCGGAGTGCGGGTAGTCGGTCTCGTACAGCACGTTCCCGACCCCGATCGCGTCGAGGTTCCTCAGCCCGAAGGCGTCATCGAAGAAGCACCCGTACACATGCTCGGTGAAGAGCTCCGACGGCGGCCGGTGCACCTTGTCGGCGACCCCGCCCCACCCGCGGTTCTCCTCCCAGACGACGTCCGCGCGCTCGAGGATGTAGGGAATCCACCCGATCTGCCCTTCCGCGTACATGATCCTGAGATTCGGGAAGCGCTCGAACTTGCCGCTCATCAGCCAGTCGACCATCGAGAAGCAGCAGTTGGCGAAGGTGATGGTGGACCCGACGGCGGGCGGCGCGTCCGCGGACGTGCTCGGCATCTTGCTGCTGGACCCGATGTGCATGGCGATGACGGTGCCGGTCTCGTCGCAGGCCCGCAGGAAGGGGTCCCACTCGTCCGTGTGGATGGAGGGGAGGCCCAAGTGGGGCGGTATCTCGGAGAAGGCGACGGCACGCACCCCGCGAGCGGCGTTGCGGCGGACCTCGGCGGCGGCCAGTTCGGCGTCCCAGAGCGGAATGAGGGTGAGAGGGATGAGACGGCCCCGCGCATCGGGCCCGCACCACTCCTCCACCATCCAGTCGTTGTACGCGCGAACGCCGAGCAGGCCCAGCTCACGGTCCTTCGCCTCGGTGAACGTCTGCCCGCAGAAGCGGGGGAAGGTGGGGAAGCAGAGGGCGGACTGGACGTGGTTGACGTCCATGTCGGCGAGGCGGTCGGGCACGCTGAAGGATCCCGGCCGCATCTGCTCGTACGTGATGACCTCCAGCTTGATCTCGTCCCTGTCGTACCCGACCGCGGTGTCGAGACGGGTGAGGGGCCGGTGCAGGTCTTCGTAGACCCACCAGTCGCCTATGGGCCCGTCGTCCCCTTTCGCCCCCATCACCGGGGCGAACTTCCCGCCCATAAAGGTCATTTCCTTCAGCGGCGCGCGGACGACGCGCGGCCCGCTGTCGCGGTAGCGGGCCGGGAGCCGGTCCCGCCAGACATGGGCGGGCTCAACGGTGTGGTCGTCCACCGAGATGATCCTCGGGAACGTCGGCAGGGTCTCAGTGGTCTCCATGCGCTCCACGGTAGCGCCGATCTGACGGCCCGTCAGCTCCCTGTCGGCCATCCATCGGCGAGCGATCGACCCTGCCTCGGCGAGCGACCGGCCGCCCATCGGGGATCGACCGACCGTCCATCCCCTGTCCATTACCGGCCGCCGAGTGCGTGGACCCTGTGAGAGCCGTCTCGCACGGCTGACGTATCCGCCATGAACAAGGCAAACTGGCGGGGTGCAAGAGCCGGGTGAAGAAGCCGGGTGGAGAACGGAACCAGGCAAAGAGCGACAATCGCGGGCAGGGCAGGCCCGCGGCGCACGACCAGGCACGGTGACGGCCGGGTACGTCAGGGCAGCAGGGGGAGCGATGGACGGTGTACCGCGAGTACCGGACCAGCGGCGTCCGGCCCCGGGGAACGCCCCCGAGGAACTGAGACCGCACTTCAGCGTGCTCGGCCCCGTACGCGCATGGCACGGCGCCGAGCAGCTCTCCATGGGCTCCCCGCAACAACGCGCGCTCCTTGCGGCACTCCTGTTGCGCGCAGGCCGCACCGCGACGGCACACGAACTGATCGACGCGCTCTGGGGCGACGACCCGCCCTCGCAGGCCCTGGCCGCGGTCCGCACGTACGCGTCCCGGCTGCGCAAGGTGCTGCCCGCGGGAGTCCTGGTCAGCGAATCCGGCGGATACGCGATCGCCGTGGCCGACGGCGCACTCGACCTGGCGCTCGCGGAAGACCTGTGGGCGGAGGCGGAGAAGGCACGCGGCGTGGCCGACCTCTGCCAGGCCCGCTCCCTGGTCAACAAGGCACTGAGCCTCTGGGACGGCGAACCCCTCGCCAACGTCCCCGGCCCGTACGCCGAAACGGAACGCACCCGCCTCGACGAGTGGCGCCTCCAGCTCCTGGAATCCCGCCTGGACATGGACCTGGAGGTCGGCTGCCACGCGGAGGCGGTCTCGGAGCTGACGGCCCTCACGGCGGCGCACCCCCTGCGTGAACGCCTGCGCGAACTCCTGATGCTGGCGCTGTACCGCAGCGGGCGCCAGGCAGAGGCCCTGGCGGTGTACGCGGACACGAGGCGCCTGCTCGACGACGAACTGGGCGTGGACCCGCGCCCCGGCCTGAAGGAACTCCAGCAGCGCATACTCCAGGCGGACCCGGCCCTCGCGGAACCCTCGGCGGCGACCCCGGAACCGGCGGCAGCGGTGGTCCGCCCGGCTCAGCTCCCGGCGACGGTCCCCGACTTCACGGGCCGCGCGTCCTTCGTGTCCGAACTGAGCGAGATCCTGTCGGCGGCGGAGGGCCGCGTGATGGCGGTCTCGGCCCTTGCGGGCATCGGGGGCGTGGGCAAGACGACGCTCGCGGTCCACGTGGCGCACGTGGCCCGCACCTACTTCCCCGACGGCCAGCTGTACGTGGACCTGCAGGGCGCGGGCGCGAGGGCGGCGGAGCCGGAAACGGTCCTCGGCGCGTTCCTCCGGGCCCTGGGCACCGCCGACTCCGCGATCCCGGACTCCCTGGAGGAGAGGGCGGCGCTGTACCGCTCCGTGCTGGACGGTCGCAGGGTCCTGGTGGTCCTGGACAACGCCCGCGACGCGGCGCAGGTACGCCCCTTGCTCCCCGGCATGGAGGGCTGCGCGGCCCTGGTCACCAGCCGCATCCGGATGGTGGACCTGGCGGGCGCGCACCTGGTGGACCTGGACGTGATGTCTCCGGAGGAAGCCCTCCTCCTCTTCACGCGGATCGTCGGCGAGGAGCGGGTCCAGTCGGAGCGCAAGGCCGCCCTTGACGTGGTGGCGGCTTGCGGCTTCCTCCCTCTGGCGATCCGCATCGCGGCCTCGCGCCTGGCGGCCCGCCGCACCTGGACGGTCTCCACCCTCGCCGCGAAGCTGGCGGACGAGCGACGCCGCCTGGACGAACTCCAGGCGGGCGACCTCGCGGTCAAGGCCACGTTCGAACTGGGCTACGGCCAGCTGGAGCCGGCCCAGGCGAGGGCGTTCCGCCTGCTGGGCCTTGCGGACGGCCCGGACCTCTCCCTCGCGGCGGCGGCCGCGGTCCTTGACCTCCCGGTCGAGGAGACGGAAGACCTGCTGGAAATGCTGGTCGACACGTCCCTGGTGGAATCAGCGGCTCCCGGCCGCTACCGCTACCACGACCTGGTACGGCTCTACGCGCGTGCGTGCGCCGAGCGGGACGAACTGCCGCCGAGTGAGCGGGGGGCGGCGATGTCGCGGCTGCTGGACTTCTACTTGGCGTCCGCGGCTCGGGTGTACGCGATCGAGCGGCCGGGGGACCGGACAGTGGACCACCTCGAAGTGACCGCCCATGTGGGCCAGGGCTTCAGCGACGACGCGAAGGCGCTGGACTGGCTGCACTCGGAGGCGGCTTGCATCCTCGCCTGCGTGCAGCAGTCACTGGACAAGAGCACGTTGCGGCGTGCGGTCGACCTGCTTCTGGCCTCCAAGGACTTGGCGGAGTCGGGAGCCAGCTCGCTCCGCTACGAGCTGGCGACGTCCGCTGCACGGGATGCCGCTGCCGCGCTGGGTGACGCTCATGCGGAGGGCCGCGCACGAGTCACGCTCAGTCAAGTGCTCAGCAACGGGGGGCATTTCGACAGGGCAGCCGTAGAGGCGGAGCGCGCCGCGCAACTCGGCCGCGAGGCCGAAGACCCGTGGACCAGCGGTAATGCCCCGAATGAGCAGGGCATCATCGCCAACTGCATGAACCAGCACGAAGCCGGTGAGGCCTTCCTCCTCACGGCGATCGAAGCCTTCCGCGCAGACGGCAACCGCCCCGGTGAGGCCAGCGCCCTGTGCAACCGGTCCCGGAGCCTCGACTCGATGAACCGCACTTCCGCGGCGATCGAACTCGTCCGGCAGGGCATGGCCATATACGACGAGCTTGGCCTCACCTTCCGCCTCGCCAACGCCCGGTACGCCCTGGGAATCGCCCTCACACACGCAGGGCGTCACACCGAGGCGCTCGACCAGCTCAGCAAGGCGCTGCAGGTGTTCATGGAGAACCGTCAGCGTCTCTGGGAGGGGACGACGCACTACCGCATCGCCCAGACGCACCTCGCGGACCACCGGCCGACCCAGGCCGCGCAGCACGCGGAACAGGCCCTCACCACGGGCTTCATCGGTGGCGACTGGATGCGAGCCAACGTACTGACCCTGCTGGGAAGGTCGCTCGACAACCTCGGACAGGTCGACCGCGCCCGAGCCTGCTGGCACGAAGCCCTGGCCATTCACGACAAGTCCGGTGCCCCGGAGGCAGACGAGGTGCGTGCGCTCCTCTACCCGATCACAACCGCCTGACGCAGCCACTTGGGACGTTCATCGAACGTTTATGAGGCACTGCCACTCTCTACTTATCGATCCGTCGCGTCGGGGGGCAGGCGGGTCGCCAAGGGCCCCACGGATAGGGTGAGCGGCCCACGAACGCCCGTTCGGCCGCCCTCGGGGGAGCTGCCGAACGGGCGCTTCATTCGACCGCACCGTCAATCCCAAAGGAGTTCGCGACCATGAGCGACGCCAACAAGGACCAGGACATCACCACGCTGGGCGACAGCCACCAGCCCGCCCCGCCGAAGGACGGCATCACCACGCTGGGCGACAGCCACCAGCCCGCTCCGCCCAAGGACGGCACCGCCACAACGCAGGGCGACAGCCACCAGCCCGCCCCGCCGGCGAAGGACTAAGACTTACACCCTGACGGGGGACACGGGGGACACGGGGGACACGGGGGGACACGGGGAAGGTCGACCGCGGTGGCGCGGAGGGGGAGCCACCGCGGTCGACGCATGTCCAAGGCCTCGTCGGCCGTCGCGTCACGGGCCTTGCGACCACCTGCCCGGCGCAGCGACGCGCAGTGTCACGCAGCGTCGCGTCGCACCCGGCGCATCAAGGCGCCCCGGTCGGGGTCAGACCTGACCCGCCGACCAAAGCCGCCGCCGCGACGGGGCCGAGGCGTGGGCTCGGCCCTCATCGCGCTGCCCACTTCGCCGCAGCCTCTTCGCCACGGTCTCGTCGCCGCGGCCTGGTCGCCACCGCCACCCCGCCCCCACCTCGTACCGGACCCACCGCTCAGGTGCGGGCCTCCCTTCCGGCTACGCCGCCAGGGAGGGGCCAAAGCGCCCGGGGACGCGCTGCGCTGACGCGCCCTCACAGCCCACATCCGACCACCCATACCGCCCATCTCGGGCGCCTGGGGGCGCAGTTCGGCTCCGCATACAAAAAATCCCACTCTCCCAGACGCCGAAATGGCGCGTCACGGGATTTTTCTGCATCCCACCCCCAACCTCGCCCCAGCCCCCCTCACCCTCACCCACTCTCCCCCTCCCCTCCCCTCCCCCCTCCCCACCCTCCCCCTCACCCCGCCCTCTCCAGCGCCGCCCGTACCCTCCCCACGAACGCCTTTGGTGCGGTGAATACCTCGTCTGCGGCGAAGCGCAGTACCGCCCTTACCTCGGGGCATGACGCCAGGTCGTTGTAGCGGGACAGGTCTCGGCGGTGGGCCTCCTTCGTGCCGTGGTAGGCGAAGCCCTCGATTTCGACCACCACGCCCTTCCCGCGGAAGAAGAAGTCCGGGCGCAGGAGGCGGCCCGCCGGCGTCAGAATCCTTGCCTGGGACTCCGGGCGCAGTCCCGCGTCCAGCATCCGGAGTCGGGCGACCGTTTCCGCCGGTGAGCCCGCCGCCGGGTCGGCCAGCGTCAGCCACCGGCGCGCCCTCGTCGCCCCCGCCGCCTGCGCCACCGGCGGGGAGTCCAAGGCCGCGGCCACCGTGTCGATGCCGCCGATCAACGGGCCCCGCCAGTGGCGCCCCCCGTATCGGCGGCCGTTCAGCGCCGAGTCGAGGGCCACCACGGCGTCCTCTCGAGGGCCGCCGCGCAACAGATCCGCCAACGTACGCGCGACCGTCGTCACCCGTAGGTCCTCCACCACGGTGATGTCCTCAGGTGGCAGCGTGAGCCGGTGGACGCGCGCGCCCGTCTTGCGGCCGGTCCCCCGCGGGTCGGTGAACTCCAACTCCTCCCGTAGTACTTCGATACGCCACAGCCTCGCCGCCGACCGGTGGCTCGCCACCAGGGCCGGCATCGTCAACTGCCCCGCCCAGGTACGTAACGTCAGGTCGAGCGCCCGTCCTGGCTCCGCCCAGCCGCCGCCCGGGATACGCGTCCACCCCTCGGCGGCCAGGCTCCTGGCCAACGTGCTCCTCGGCCAGCCCGCCTCCCTGGCCCAGCCCGTGAGCAACACCCCTTCCACGGCCAACTCCCGCAGCTCACCCCACTTCCTCGAGCCTCGCGGCTCCCTCGAACCCCCCATGGCCTCAGGCTGCCCCACAACGGCCGCGCGCGTTTCAGCCTGTGGATATCTGCCTTCATGTGGATAACCCGCCGAGAGGTGGGGGGTGGGGGCAGCCTTCATGGCAGTAAAGGTGGGCTGCTCGTCATTGCGGTCATTTCCGTCCGCCTGAAGACTTGGGCCGAGCGGCACAACCAGGAACACCACGACCGGCAACACCAGCGGGAAGGGACTTCCATGCAGATCGCGATCCTGCTCTACGACAAGTTCACCGTCCTCGACGCGATAGGCCCCTACCAGACCCTCTCCGGGCTTCCCGGCGCCGAAGTCGTCTTCGTCGCCGAGCAGGCGGGGCCCGTCCTCGACGACAACCGGAGCCTCTCCCTCGTCGCCACGAAATCCCTCGCCGAGGTCAGCAGCCCGGACATCGTCGTCGTACCCGGCAGCCCCGAGCCCGACCTGGAGAACGAGGCCGTGCTCGGCTGGCTGCGCGCCGTCGACACCGGCACCACCTGGACCACATCCGTCTGCACCGGGTCGCTCATCCTCGCCGCCGCCGGGCTCCTCAAGGGCCGCCGGGCCACGTCCCATTGGCTGGCGCTCGAACAGATCAAGCAGTTCGGGGTCGATTCGACCGGGCAGCGCGTCGTCTTCGACGGGAAGTACGTCACCGGCGCGGGCGTCTCCGCCGGGATCGACATGGGCCTCACCCTCGCCGGGAAGATCGCGGGCGACGAGCACGCGCAGACCGTGCAGCTCCTCATCGAGTACGACCCCCAGCCGCCGTACGACGCCGGGTCCCCGGCCAAGGCCCCCGCCGCGCTGGTCGACAAGTTCCGGGACCAGGTCGACGCCTAGGTCGTGCCCTGGCCGAGACCGTGGCCCAGCCGTGTCCCAGCCGTGTCCCGAGCGGGCCGTGCGCGTCGCGCAACCGTGGCAGAGTCACCGGCATGGTCCGCTCTAGACGCACGTTCGACACGGTCACCTCAACGCAGCGGCGCCGCTTCGGCGCGGTGTCCGCTCTCCTCGTCTGCGCCGCCGCGGCCTCGCTCACCGGCTGCGGTGAGCAGCGGCACGACACCACGGCGAACCCCTCGGCGGCCGGAGCTCCCACCACCGGCCGCAGCACCGGCCCCAGCACCGCTGCCAGTCCCAGCACCCCTGCCCCCACCACGTCCGCTCCCGGGGCCTCCCCCTACGTGGAACCCGGTGTCGTCGACGGCGCCCCGCACAACGGCGAGAACAACGCCTACCGGCGGCCCGGCGACATGTCCCCGGCGAGCGAGGAAGCCGCCGAGGCCGAGGCCGCTCGTATGAGGCCCGTCCTCGAGCGGCTGCACGCGAAGAAGAAGTGGGATGCGAAGAGCGTGCGGGCGGCCCTTACCGGCGAGCTCGGGTACAAGATCGAGAAGCACGACGGCAAGGGCACGATCCTGAGCGGCGAGCTCAACGTCCAGGACATGCGTGCGCGCTACGAGAACGGCGAGTACGTCACTCCCGAAGGGACCATGATCGGCCTGCGCGTACGTGACGACGCCTGCGTCACCGCCTTCGTGCAGCCGACCAACTATGAGGCGTCGGCCAACGGCCCGTTCATGGAGACCGGTTGCATGTCTCCTCCGATCGGCCACTGAGTCCTCGGGCGGTGCACGGCGCTCGGTTCGTACCGGCGTCCGCGGCAGCCGCTCCGTGGGCTCAGTTCGTACGCGGCGTACGCAGCGTCCCCAGCCATTCCGTCAGCAGCCGGTTCACCTCGTACGCCCGTTCCTGCTGGACCCAGTGCCCGCAGCCCTCCAGGATGTGCGACGACACGAGGCCCGGGAGGGTTTCCGGGTATGCCTTGATCGCGTCCGCCAGCCAGGTCGTCGACGCGTCCTGGTCGCCGCCGATGAACAGTGACGGCTGGGTGATCGGGGCTCCGTCCAGCGTCGCCAGGTCCTCCCAGTCACGGTCGACGTTGCGGTAGCGGTTGAGTGCGCCGGTCAGGCCGGTGCGCTCGAACTCGGCGGCGTAGAAGTCGAGATCGGCCTCCGTCAGCCAGGAGGGGAGACCGGTTTCAGGTGGGAAGCGGTCCGACAGCCGGCCTCCCCGGGGTACGAAGTGCACGCTCGGGCCGTCGGACGGCGACGGCATCGTGTCCGCCGACAGCGCCGCGTAGAAGCCCGCGAGCCACCCCCGTACGTCCGGCTCGATCTCCGCCTCCGCCCTTCCCGGCTCCTGGAAGTAGCTGACGTAGAACTCCTCGTCGGGGCCGCCGATCATGGCGAAGGTGTCCGTGGGGCGGGGGCCGCCCCGGGGTGCGTAGGGGACGCTCAGCAGGCCCACCGCCGTGAAGACGTCCGGTTCGAGCAGCGCCGAGTTCGCCGCGATGCCCGAGCCCCAGTCGTGGCCCACGATCGTGGCGGTCTCCGCGCCCAGGGACCGTACGACCGCCGCGTTGTCGGCGACGTGCTCCACCATCCGGTACGCGTCCCTCTCCCGCGGCTTCGACGAGCGGCCGTAACCGCGCACGTCGATCGCCACCGCGCGGTAGCCCGCCTCGGCGAGGACGGGGAGCTGGTGGCGCCACGAGTACCAGGACTCCGGGAAGCCGTGGACGAGGAGGACCAGGGGGCCCTCACCCTGCTCCACCAGGTGGATCCGGCCGCCGGGGACGTCCACCAGTCGATGGTGCTGCGTGGGGTGCGGCATGTCTTCTCCCGGATCAGTGGATATGTCGTGTGTCGTGTGTCGTGTGTCGTGTGTCGTATGCCGTATGCCGTCTGGCCTCTGGCCTCTGGCCTCATGATCCTGGGCTCGCCCCTTCCCCGCCCGCGAGGAAATTTGCCGACCCGGCAAATGGCTCATCCTTCCCCGCCTCCGGCGCCAGGCCCGGAATCCCGATGGACAGCCCCCGCCCCCCTCGCCGATAGTGCCGCCCATGACCTCTCTGGTGCGCCACCTCACGTTCGACTGTTCCGACGCCTACCGTCAGGGGACCTTCTGGGCGCAGGTGCTCGGCGGGAAGATCTCCGACGAGGACTTCCCGGGCGACCCGGAAGCCCTGGTCGAGGCCGAGGGCATGACCCTGCTCTTCGTGACCGTGCCCGAGGGTAAATCTCTCAAGAATCGCGTGCATGTCGATCTTCAGCCGCAGGACCGCACCCGCGATGAAGAGGTGGAGCGGCTCCTGGAGTTGGGGGCCAGGATCGTGGGCGACCACCGGGTGCCCGACGGGCGTGGCTGGGTCACGCTCGCCGACCTGGAGGGCAACGAGTTCTGCGTCGAGCGCAGTGCCGCCGAGCGGGCCGACTGAGCAACAACTAGGGGCGGATGCCCCGCAGTTCACGCTTCAGGACTTTTCCGCTCGCGTTCCTCGGCAGTTCCGTGACGAACTCGATCTCCCTGGGCACCTTGTAGTTGGCCATCTCCCTGCGTGACCACGCGATCAGGTCGTCGGAGGTGAGGACCGCCCCCGCCCGCCGCACCACGTACGCCTTGCCCACCTCGCCGAGCCGCGAATCGGGTACGCCGACCACCGCCACGTCCGCGACCTGCGGGTGCACGCCGATGAGTTGCTCTATCTCGGCGGGGTAGGCGTTGAAGCCGCCGACGATGAACATGTCCTTGATCCGGTCCGTGATGCGGAGGTTGCCCGCCTCGTCGAGGACGCCCACATCGCCCGTCCGCAGCCAGCCGTCCGGTGTGAGCGCCTTCTTCGTCTCCGCCGGGTCCTCGAAGTAGCCCTGCATGACGTTGTGTCCGCGTACGAGGATCTCTCCCGGGTGGCCGGGGGAGAGTGCCTCGCCGCCGGGGCTCACCACGCGTACCTCCGTGTCGGGGATGGCGCGGCCCGAGGTGGAGGCGATGACGCGTGCGGCGTCTCCCTGGCGGCACATGGTGACGATGCCGCTCGCCTCGGAGAGGCCGTAGGCCGTCAGGACCGTGGCGATGTGCAGTTCGGTGCGCAGGCGCTCGACCAGTTGCAGGGGGACCACTGCCGCGCCCGTCACCACCAGGCGCAGGGCGGACAGGTCGTGCTGGTCGCGGGCGGGGTGGTCGAGGAGGGACTGGTGGAGGGTGGGCGGGCCCGGGAGGACCGAGATGCGTTCCGCCGCCACGTTGGCGAGCACCGTGTCCACGTTGAAGACCGGCTGCGGGATCATCGTCGCGCCGCGCATCAGGCAGGCGATGATGCCGGCCTTGTAGCCGAAGGTGTGGAAGAAGGGGTTGACGATGAGGTAGCGGTCGCCTTCTCGCAGGCCCGCGAGTTCGCTCCAGACGTCGTAGCAGCGCAGGGTCTGGGCGTGGGTGATGACGGCGCCTTTGGGGCGGCCTGTGGTGCCCGAGGTGTAGATGATGTCCGAGGGTGTCGCTCCGTCGACGCTTTCGGCGCGTTCTCGTACGTCGCCGCCGCTCACTCCGTCGCCGGCGGCCACGAAGTCCTTCCAGGTGCGGAAGTCCTCGGGGGCGTCGTCGGACAGGACCACCACCTGCTCCAGGTGCGGGAGGCCGGGCAGTGGGCCCTCTCCCGTGCCCTCCTGGGTGGCGCGGCGCAGTGAGGCGACGTAGGAAGTGCCGAGGAAGGTGCCGGTCACGAAGAGCAGCTTGGCGCGGCTGCGTCGCAGTACGTAGGAGGCCTCGGCGCCCTTGAAGCGGGTGTTGAGGGGGACGAGGACGGCGCCCGCCGACACGGCGCCCAGCGCGGAGACGATCCAGTCCAGTGTGTTGGGGGCCCAGACGGCCACGCGGTCACCGGAGTTGACGCCGTTGGCCATGCACGCGGCGGCGGCCCGTTCCACGCGTCGGCCGAGTTCCGTGTACGTGACGCGGGTGCGGCCCTCGACGACCGCCTCCCGGTCGCCGTACCGCTCGGCGGCCGCCCGGACAAGTCCCGGGATGCTGCCCCACTCCAGGTCGCCGCGCATCGCAAGCCCCTCCGCCGCAGTAGCTGACTATCCGTCAGATTAGCTGTAACCTGACGCGCTGTCAGCAGTCGGGACGACGTATGGCGAAGCCCTGGAGCCTCGCCACTCGCGGAGGTGCCGTTGCCCATGGCTTCACTCAAAGACGCTACAGCGATAGTCGGGATCGGACAGACCGCCTTCGCGAAACAACTGGCCGATGACGAGAAGACGTTGGCCTGCCGGGCGATCGTTGCCGCGCTTGACGACGCGGGCATCGCCCCGTCCGAGGTCGACGCCTTCGCCTCGTACACGATGGAGGAGACGGACGAGGTCGAGGTCGCCAAGGCGATCGGCGCCGGTGACGTGACCTTCTTCAGCAAGGTCGGTTACGGCGGCGGCGGTTCCTGCGCGACCATCGCACACCTCGCGGCGGCCGTCGCCACCGGACAGGCGAGCGTGGGCATCGCATGGCGGTCGAGGAAGCGGGGCAGCGGACCGCGTCCCTGGAAGAACACCGCCGTCCAACTCCCCACCCCGGGACAGTGGACACGCCCCTTCGGACTGCTCCGGCCCGCGGACGAGATCGGGATGCTGGCCCGCCGCTACATGCACGAGTACGGGGCGACCCGCGACCACCTCTTCAACGTCGCCCTCGCGTGCAGGAACCGGGCCAACCAGAACCCCGCCGCGATGATGTACGAACGGCCGCTCACCCGAGAGATGTACATGTCCTCACGCTGGATCAGCGAGCCGCTGTGCCTCTTCGACAACTGCCTGGAGACGGACGGGGCGTTGGCGTGCGTCATCGTCTCCGCCGAGCGGGCACGGGACTGCCGGCAGAAGCCCGTGTACGTCCACTCCGTCGCCCAGGGACTGCCCGCGCAGCACCACGGCATGGTCAACTACTGGAACGACGATCCGCTCACCGGCCCCGCGTGGACGGCGGCCCGGCACCTCTGGAAGCAGGCGGACTTCGCACCCCAGGACGTGGACGTGGCGCAGATCTACGACGCCTTCACCCCGCTGATCCCGCTGTCCCTTGAGGGGTACGGCTTCTGCGGCCGTGGCGAGGGCGGCGCGTTCACGGAGGGCGGCGCGCTGGAGAGCGGGGGACGGCTGCCGATCAACACGGGCGGCGGTGGCCTGAGCGAGGCGTACGTCCACGGCTTCAACCTCATCAACGAGGGCGTGAAGCAGCTGCGGGGCACGAGCACGGCGCAGGTGCCGAACGCTGCCACCTGCCTGGTGACCGCGGGCGAGGGTGTGCCGACGTCGGCGGTACTGCTGCGGGCCCCATAGGGGCGCGGGGCCGCATCGATATGCGGCTGCGCCGCGTGGCGCGAGCAACCACAACGCACTCGCAGACGGACAAGGACGATCACATGGCAGACGCGACGACAACGACCGAGCCCCTGCTGACCCCCACCATCGACAAGGACGGCGCCCCCTTCTGGGAGTACGCCGCCCGAGGCGAACTCCGGATACAGGCCTGCACCGCCTGTGACGAGCTGAGGTTCCCGCCCCGGCCCTGCTGTCCGCACTGCCAGTCCTTCGACAGCGAGTGGCGCAGGATGACCGGCCGCGGCCGCATCTGGTCCTACGTCCGCCCGCACCCGCCCCTGCTCCCCGCCTACGCGGAACAGGCCCCGTACAACGCGATCATCGTCGAGCTGGCCGACGCCCCCCGCATCCGGCTCGTCGGCAACCTCGTCGCCGCCCCGGACGCCCCGCTGGACTCCGTCGAGCCCGAGCGCCTGCGCATCGGCGCGAAGGTCCAGATCGCGTTCACCGACGTGGGCGGCATCGCGATGCCCCGCTGGCTCCTGGAGCGGCCATGAGCCTGCGTACCGCGTTCGACAAGGAATCGGGCGTCGCGGTCGTCACGCTCGACCGCCCGGACCGCCACAACGCCATCGATCTCGACACCGCCGGGCAACTCGCCGCCACCTGGCGGGAGTTCCGCTTCGATGACGCCGTGCGGGCGATCGTCCTGACCGGAGCCGGGGAGAAGGCGTTCTGCACCGGCATCGACCGGGACACCGCCGTCGCGCAGCCCGGCTCCCCGTACTCGATGGACGACCCGCTCCTGACCGTCGGCCCCAAGGCCAACGACCTGTGGAAGCCGGTCATCGCCGCCGTCAACGGCATGGCGTGCGGTGGCGCCTTCTATCTCCTGGGCGAGGCGGAGTTCGTCGTCGCCGCCGAGCACGCCACGTTCTTCGACCCGCACACCACCTACGGCATGGTCAGCGCGTACGAGGCGATCCTGATGGCGCAGCGCATGCCGGCCGGCGAAGTCGCCAGGATGTCGCTGATGGGCACGGCCGAGCGGATCTCGGCCCGGCGGGCGTACGAGGTGGGCCTGGTCTCCGAAGTCACCGCGCCCGATGACCTGTTGACGGCTGCGACCGGCGCGGCCGAGGTCATCGCCTCGTACCCCACCGAGCCGGTGCAGGGGACCGTGCGCGCGCTCTGGGCGGCGAAGGAGGCGGCCCGCGCCCAGGCCCTGGCCCAGGCGCCGCACCTCATCGCGCTCGGCAACCTGCCCCCGGAGCGGCAGGCGGAACTCTTCACGGGGCGCGGGCGTGGGCGTGGGCACGGGCCTGGTTCCGGCTTCCGGACCAGGTAGGCGGGTCCGGTCCGCCGCGTGGCAGGGTTCACGCACTCGGCGTAACGTCACGAGTGGACGGCCGCCGTCCGGAGCCCCTTCCGAAGCTGGTGCGACGGCCGTCACGAGGCGGTGGCCGCACCCCACGGAACGCGGACCTGTCTAGGGCCGCGCGGTGCCCGTCCCCCGCTCCGCGTCCAGCGCATACACGCAGCGGTCCTTGCTGCACGCGTACACCACGCCGTCCCGCACCACCGGCGCCCCGGTGATCTCGCCGCCCGTGGCCAGCTTCCAGCGCAGGCGGCCGTCGTCCGCCTTCAGCGTGTACAGCAGGTGGTCCGTCGACCCGAAGTGGATCCGCCGGTCCGCCACGACGGGCGTGCCGACGACCTCGCCGCCCGCCTGGAAACGCCACTTCGGCGTGCCCGTCACCGCGTCCAGGGTGTAGAGCCCCTTGCCGCTGCCCACGTGCACATGGCCGTCGGCGACGAGCACGGGCTCGATCGACGCCCGGGACTCCGTGGCGATGCGCCACCGGTCGCGGCCGTCCGTGGCGTCGAGGGCGTACACGGTGCCGAGGTAGTCCGCGAGGTACACGCCACCGCCGGTGACCGCGGGACCCGGCGCGAACGCGGGCGGACACAGGAACGCGGCGGGTGCCTCGAAGTGCCAGCGGACGTGACCGCCCGCCACGTCGATGGCGAGGACCCGGGAGCCGGCGGACACGTACACGTACCCGTCCTGGGCGGGCGCGAGGCGTACCGGGACGCCGCCGCAGGAGGCCGCGTCCCCGATGGGGTACGACCAGCGCTCGTCGCCCGTACGGGCCTCCAGGGCGCGCAGGCGGGCGTTCTGCCAGACGTAGACCGTGCCGTCGTGGACGACGGGTCCGGCCTCGGGGGTCTCGAAGTCGGTCTGGGCCCCGGTGATCTCCCAGAGCTTCTCGCCGTTGGCGGCCTCCCAGGCCTGTACGCCGCCGCCGCGTGTCCCGGTGACGACGGTGCCGCGGTCGGCCTGCAGGGAGTACACCCAGGCGTCGGTGTTCAGGCGCCACAGGTCGGTGCCGTCGGCGCCGTCCAGGGCGTAGAGCGTGGGGCCGTCGGAGGCGTGGATGCGTCCGTCGGCGACGCCCATGGACCAGGCGACGTCCCGCGTCTTGAAGCTGCGGCGGCCCGTGCCGACGTCCAGGGCGTGGACCTCGAAGGACGTGACGTAGACCAGGTTGCCCGCCACGGCCGGCGTCCCCCACACGTCGTTGGACATCCGGAAGCGCCACGGGCGCCACGCGGCCCCCGCGTCCGGCGCGGGGGCGGGTGCGGGCACCACGGGGTCGGCGCCGTTCACCGCGGCCTTGGACCGCGACCAGGAGGCGGCGAGCCCGGTGTCGGCGGGCACGGCGCCCACGGCGGCGCGGGCGTCGGCCACCCGCGGTCCCGGGCCGATCGGCACCTTCGCCCCGGCCAGGTGCACGGGTCCGGCGTCCGGCACGCCGCCGAAGGGCGGCGGCTGCGTGGGCGGTACCGGCGGCGCGTGCCGCGGAGGGGGCGGCGCGACGGCGGGTGCGCCACCGCGGCCGCCGCTCCGGCCGGAGGAGGCGAGCGCGGCCCGCGCGGGCGGACGTCCGCCGCGGCGGGACTCGATGAGCGCGACGGCCCGCTCCGGAAGCCAGGCGGAGGCCGTGCCGCTGTCGCCGTCCTCGCTCTCGGAGGCGAAGAGGTGCGGGGCGAGCTGGGCCTGGAGGTCGGCGGGGCTCGGCCGCAGGACCGCCTCCATCTGCATGCACGTCTCGATGAGCGGGCGCAGCTCGTCCGGGAGTCCCTCCAGGTCAGGGCCCTCGCGGAGCAGCATGAAGACGGTCTCCACGGGGTTCGCCCCGTGGAAGGGCGCGTGCCCGGTGGCGGCGAAGACGAGCATCGAGCCGAGCGAGAAGACGTCGCTGGCGCCGGTGACGCTGCGTGAGTCCTTCGCCTGCTCGGGTGACATGTACGCGGGGGTGCCCACGGCGACGTTCGTCATGGTCAGGCGGGTGTTGGAGACGCCGGACGCGATGCCGAAGTCGATCACCCGCGGGCCGTCCTCGACCACGAGGACGTTCGACGGCTTGAGGTCACGGTGGACGAGGCCCGCGCCGTGGATGGACTCCAGGGCCTCGGCGACGCCCGCCGCCAGCCAGCGCACGGCCTGGGTGGGCAGCGGCCCGTGCTCATTCACTATTTCTTCGAGCGAGGGAGCGGGCACATAGGCGGTGGCCAGCCACGGCACTGCCGCGCGCGGGTCGGCGTCGACGACGGCGGCCGTGTAGAAACCGGACACCGCCCGAGCCGCCTCGACCTCGCGCGTGAAGCGGACGCGGAACAGCTGGTCCTCGGCGAGCTCGGTCCTGACCGTCTTGATCGCCACGCGCCGCCCTGACGCGGAGCGCGCGAGGTAGACAAGGCCCATGCCACCGGCCCCGAGCCGGCCGAGCACCTCGAACGGGCCGATCCGCCTCGGATCGTGCTGCGTCAGCTGATCCACCACTTGCCCTGCCACCTCCCCGTACCCGGGCGCCGTATGAGCGGCCCCGTGCAGCGTCTCACCACCGAGCCGCTACGGCGGCACGCACCCTGATTCTTCCTGTCCGGGGCGGTGGTTGCGAACCCGGGGCGGGATCGGGGTGTTGTGGGACAAAGAAGACGCAAGAAGGAGGAGATAGGGGAGCGACATTTGATTCGAACGGTTTATCGAACTTGTGATCTATTCATTTTTCGGCCTCCGTCCCGCGCGCGAGCGGTGCCGGACCCGGTGCCGGACCCGATGCCGGACCGACGTCCGGCCCGACCCCCGACCCGGCGCCCACCCCCGCACGACCGGCGCCCGACCGGCGTACGGAAACGCAAGGAATACGGCCCCCAACCCCATTTGCACTCGGCCGAATCGCGCTCCGATCACCCCTCGGTAAGCTGACGGCATGACAGGACAGGTACGTACCGTCGACGGCCGCGTGGCCGGTCGGCGCGGTCAGGCGACGCGTCAGAAGCTGCTCGACTGCCTCAGCGAGATGCTCAGCTCCTCGCCCTACCGGGACGTCAAAGTCATCGACGTCGCCCGGAAGGCGGGGACTTCACCCGCGACCTTCTACCAGTACTTCCCGGACGTCGAGGGCGCCGTCCTGGAGATCGCCGAACAAATGGCCACCGAGGGCGCCGAGTTGACCCAGCTCCTCGACGGCCGTTCCTGGGTCGGCAAGGCGGGGTGGCAGACCGCACAGGAGCTGGTCGACGGCTTCCTCGACTTCTGGCGCAGGAACGACGCGATCCTCCGGGTCGTCGATCTGGGCGCCGCCGAGGGCGACAAGCGCTTCTACAAGATCCGCATGAAGATCCTGAACTCGGTCAACAACTCCCTTACGGACACGGTCAAGGAGCTGCAGGCCAAGGGCAAGGTCGACAAGGACGTGAACCCGGCGGCGATGGCGGGCTCCCTGGTCGCCATGCTCGCCGCGGTCGCCTCGCATCAGCGGGGTTTCCAGACCTGGGGCGTCAAGCAGGCCGAACTGAAGCCGAACCTCGCACTGTTGGTGCATCTGGGCGTGACAGGAAAGAAGCCGACGAAGTAGTACATCTCAAGTCCTGTCACCGCAGCGGCGGATCACGGTTTCCCAGTGATCCGCCGCTGTGTTACACCCCAGGGCCCGCACACCTACTCCGCGCGCCGCTCCAGACGGAACAGGCGGATCTCCCGCTCCACCCGGGACTGGTACGTCGCGTACGGGGGCCAGAACGTCAGCGCCGCCTCCCAGGCCGCGGCACGTTCGTCGCCCGCCAACAGCCGCGCCTTGACCGGAATGTCCGCGCCCCGCCAGTTGACGTCGGCATCCGGATGGGCGATGAGGTTGCCGGTCCAGGCGGGATGCCCCGGGCGCCCGAAGTTGGAGCCGATCAGGACCCAACTCCCCGACTCCTCCGGCATACAGGCCAGCGGAGTGCGCCGCGGCAGCCCGCTCTTGGCGCCGCGCACCGTCAGGATCACCCCCGGCAGCATCGTCGCGCTGAGCAGCACCTTGCCGCGCGTGAGGCGGTGCACCGTGCGGTCCATCGCGGGAACGACGTGCGGGGCGACCTTCGCGAAGGTCCGGGTGGACGACACCTTCTGCACCAACTTCTGCATCAACCGGAGGCCGCGGCCGCTCACACTGCGGGTCTTCGGACCGGGGGCCATCAGACGGCCGCCGCCGGCTGCGAAGGGGCGGGTGGTGGCACGTCCGCCGCGGCGAACAACTCGGCCCGTTCCGCCGCGCGTGCCCGCAGCCGGTGCACGGGCCCGAAGAGGAGCTCGTCGCTCGACGCCCGCTTGAAGTACAGGTGCGCCTCGTGCTCCCAGGTGAACCCGATCCCGCCGTGCAACTGCACGACCTCCGACGCGGCGGCCCGCAGCGCGTCGAGCGACTGCGCGAGAGCCAGGCCGCCCACCTGCTCGCGACCTCCCGCCTGCCCGGCGTCCACCCCGGGACCTGCCCCGGGAGCCGCCGCCGTGGCCCACGCCGCGTAGTACGCCGCCGACCGGGCGGCCTGCACCTGCACGTACACGTCCGCGAGGCGGTGCTTGACCGCCTGGAAGGAGCCGATCGCCCGGCCGAACTGCTCGCGCTGCTTGACGTATTCGACGGTCCGCTCAAGGGCACGGTCCGCCGCACCCACGGCCTCGGCGGCGAGCACGGTCGCGGCGACGTCACCGACGGCGGCGAGCGCGCCCGGCACATCGGCGTCGTCGGCCGCGCCCAGCAACTCGGCTTCCACGTCGCGCAGTTCGACGCGCGCCTGCGGCCGGGTCTCGTCTAGGGAGGTCTGCCGGGTGCGCACGAGTCCGGCGGCGTCCTCGCGCACGAGGTAGAGGAGCGTACGGGACCGGGCGAAGCCCCCCGTGTGCGCGGCCACGACGAGCAGTCCCGCGCTGTGCCCGTCGAGGACCTGCTCGGCCTGGCCGTAGAGCCGCCAGGCGCCGTCCGAGAGCTTGGCCTGCACACCGCCCGCACGGCCGCCGCCCGACCAGTCGCCGAGGTTGTCGCCGACCAGACCGAGAGCGGTGGCAAGTCCTGCGCCGGGCACGGCGAGCGCGGCGGTGAGGCCGCCGGTCGCGATGCGGGGCAGGAACTCCGACCGCTGTCCGTCGGTGCCGAGGCGCTGGATGAGCGGGGCGACGAGGGCGGCGGTGGCGAAGAGGGGCGAGGGGGCCAGCGCGCGGCCCAGCTCCTCGCTGCCGAGGGCGAGCTCCGCCGAGCCGCACCCCACACCCCCGTACGCCTCGGGGACGGCGATGCCGGGCAGGCCGAGCTGTTCGGCGAGCGCGGACCAGAGGGCGGCGTCGTGTCCTGCCGGGGTGCGGACAGCGGCCTTCACCTCGTCGGGGCCGCAGCGTTTGGTGACGAGCTCACGAAGGGTGCGGCGGATTTCTTCCTGCTCCGCGGTGAAGGCGGCGTCCATCGGCGGGCTCCTCCCCCGGGTCGCGGCCGTGCCCCTCGGCGCCGTGCACGAGGGCGGGCCGACCCGGATCTGACGGGCCGTCATGCTAAGGCGGCACCCGCGAGATGCACAGGGCCGCGACGGACGTAACACCCTCCCGGTGCCGCGCAGATCTGATGTACCGTCAGATTCATGCCAACTCCCCTCCCTCCAAGCCCACGTGCGGTGCCGCCGACGGCCGGTGCGGGCGCGGCGACCCGCCCGCGCAAGGTGGCCGTCGTCGGCATATCCCTCTCCGACTGCGGCCGCGTCGACGAGGCCACCCCCTACGCCCTGCACGCCCAGGCGGCCCGCCGCGCCCTGGCCGACTCGGGCCTCGGCCGCGAGGTCATCGACGGCATCGCGTCGGCGGGCCTCGGCACGCTCGCCCCGGTCGAGGTCGCCGAGTACCTGGGCCTGAAGCCGCGCTGGGTCGACTCCACCTCCGTCGGCGGCTCCACCTGGGAGGTCATGGCGGGCCACGCGGCGGACGCGATCGCTGCGGGGCGCGCCAACGCCGTACTCCTCGTGTACGGGTCGACGGCCAGGGCGGACATCAAGGCGAAACGGCGCACGTCGAACCTCTCGTTCGGCGCGCGCGGGCCCCTCCAGTTCGAGGTCCCGTACGGGCACTCCCTGATCTCCAAGTACGCGATGGCCGCGCGCCGCCACATGCACGAGTACGGCACGACACTCGAACAGCTCGCCTCGGTCGCGGTCCAGGCGCGCGCGAACGCGGCGACGAACCCCGACGCGATGTACCGCGACCCGATCACGGTCGACGACGTCCTGGGCGGCCCGATGATCGCGGACCCGTTCACCAAGCTGCACTGCTGCATACGGTCCGACGGCGGCTGCGCGGTGCTCCTGGCGGCGGAGGAGTACGTGGCCGACTGCGCCTCCACCCCGGTCTGGGTGCTCGGCACCGGCGAGCACGTCTCGCACACGACGATGTCGGAGTGGGAGGACTTCACCGTCTCCCCGGCGGCGGTGAGCGGCCGCCTGGCATTCGAACGGGCCGGGGTGCGCCCGCAGGACGTCGACGTGGCGGAGATCTACGACGCCTTCACCTACATGACCCTGGTGACCCTTGAGGACCTGGGGTTCTGTGCGAAGGGCGAGGGCGGCGCGTTCGTCGAGAAGGGCCGTCTGCTGCGGGACGGCGAGCTGCCGACGAACACGGACGGCGGCGGTCTCGCGGCCCAGCATCCGGGGATGCGAGGCCTGTTCTTGCTGGTGGAGGCGGTACGGCAGCTGCGCGGCGAGGCGGGCGACGGCCGCCAGGTCCGCAAGGCGGGCGGAAGCCTGCCGGAGGTGGCGGTGGCGTCGGGGACGGGCGGGTGGTTCTGCTCGTCGGGGACGGTGGTCCTCGGCCGGTGAGGCCTGCCGGGGCGGCGTCCGCCGCCCCTGGCCCCGCTGCCGGCCCTCCCTAGGAGACGTACAGCTTGTAGTAGCCGGTGCCGCCGGGCTTCGGGTCGCACCTGTAGTTGTTGAAGCCCTCGCGGACGTACTGCTGCCCGGCGTCGATGCACTTGCTCTGGCTCGAGTACGTGGCGATGTAGGTCCAGGCCTCGGCCTGGGCCTGCGCACCGGTGGCCCCCAGGCCGACCAGAGCGGCGGCTGCGGCGCCTGTGGTCAGAAGTGCTGCGAACTTGCGCATGGTGTTCTTCCTTCCCGAGCTTCCCGAACGGTCAAGGCGGTGGAAGTGACGCAGGAGGATCCTGTTGAAGAAGGGGCAGGCGCGCAACGCCTTCGTGAGATTGGCGAAGGAAAGTCCAAGTAGCCTTGGACAAAGGGGAGTTGTGTGACGCGGAGCCTTCGCCCCGGCCCGAAGCGGCGAGGGTTCGCGCAGCTGCGGGGCACGCTCCCGTAGATTCGCCGGATGGACGACACCGAGACCCCGGCCGAGATCCGGGCCGACGACCGGGCCGACGCGCCTGCCCGTGGCCGGGCCCTCCTGCGCTCGCTCCGCGTCTGGGACACCGACCTGCCCCCGTTCGACCTGGAGGCCGCCCCCGACCGGCCGCTGCCCCTGTTCTGGCAGTGGTTCACGGACGTGGCGGGCGCGGGGCAGGTGGAGCCGCACACCATGAGCCTGGCGACGGTCGACGAGTCGGGCCGCCCGGACGTGCGGACGCTGATGCTGCACGACGCAGACGAGGCCGGCTGGCACTTCGGCTCGCACGCGGGCAGCGCGAAGGGCCGCCAGCTCGCCGCGCACCCGGAGGCGGCGCTCGGCTTCTACTGGCCCGCGCAGGGCCGCCAGGTCCGGGTGCGCGGCCACGTCACGGCGGCGGGCCCGGAGGCGAGCCGCGCCGACCTCGCGCACCGGTCGACGGGGGCGCTGGCCTCGGCCCTGGTCGGCAGGCAGAGCGAAGTACTGCCGTCGTACGAGGAGTTGACGACCGTGAGCCAGGCCGCCTGGGAGCGCGCACGGGCGGAACCGGACGCACCGGCACCGAGCTGGACGCTCTACGTGCTCGACCCGACGGAGGTCGAGTTCTTCCAGGGCGACGCACGCCGACGGCACGTGCGGCTGCGGTACCGGAGGGGGACGGGCGGGGCCGAGGACGCAGGGTGGATCAAGGAACTGCTCTGGCCTTGAGGGGCGGGGGTCGAGTGGGGATCGGATGGGGATCGGGTGGGGGTCACCGCTCGGGTGAAGGCCGGACCGGCGGGTGAGGGCCGGAGGGGTCAGCGCGTGGAGCCGTACATGAAGCTGTACTGCGTGAAGTCCCGGACCGGGCGGTAGCCGAGACGCTGATACAGCTCGTTGCTCGTGGGGTTGTCGGCGTCGGTGAAGAGCAGCACCTCGGCCGCGCCCGCCGCCAGCGCGGCACGGCTCACCTCGGCGGTGACCGCGCCCGCGTAGCCACGCCCGCGCAGGTGGGCGGGGGTGTAGACGGGGGCGACCCGGACCTGGCCCGCGACCCGGCGGGTGTTGCCCGCCATAGCGACAGGGGTGCCGTCGGGGCTCTCCCAGAGGGTGACGCCCCCGTAGGCGATGCGAGCGTCGGCCCACTCGCCGGCGCCCCTCGCGCCCTTCTCCCCGAGGGCCTCATTGAACTCCCCGTGCCAGCGCACGAGCAGCGCCCGGTCGGCGTCGCCCGCGATACGCGCGCCGCCGGCCGGTGCGGGCTCGGGCGGGGTCAGGGTGCCCAGGCGGTACAGCCGCTGGGGGTAGCTGACGGCGGCGGTGGCCTCCGTCCGGCGCTGCCAGGCCGACGCGAACGTGGCCGCCGTGACGCTCTCGGCCCCGACCCCGGCAGGTTCGAGTCCCGCGTCCGCGAGCACCCCCGCGAGCTCTTCGGCGGCGGCTTCGTCGGGCAGGGGGCTCAGGGCAAGGAAGTGGGGCGGGGTCCACACGAAGGCACCGGTCACCTGCCCGGTCCTGCCGCTCTCGCCCCCGGCACCCGTGCGGATTCCGAAGAGGGGGTCTTCCGTCCCGTACACATGCGGCCCGCGCACCCGCAGCGTGTCGGTGACGCTGAGCAGCGCGGTGTGCAGGGCGGGCGCCGAGTACAGAAAGGCACCAGCGCGGGAGAGAAATTCGCCAAGGTCAGAGGTCAACTGCCAGCCGGGAGAGGGAGAGAAGGCCATGGGCCATGATCCCCCGCACCGGGGCGCCGGGAGAAGCGGTTTACGGGGTGCGGGGGGGGCGGAGTACCCGGGGGGGCGGAGTACCGGGGGGGCGGAGTACGGGCTAGGCGGCACGTGGTGGCAGCACGGGCCGCGAAGTACAGGGGGGAACACGCGGTGGGCGGCACGGACGAGGGTTGCGGGCTACGCAGCACGGGCCGCGGAACTTGCGGTCGCAGCACAGGCTGGGGCGTACGGGCTACGCGGCAACGGCCACGGAACACGCGGTCACAGCACGGGCCGCAGAGTACGGGCTACGCAGCACGGGCCACGGAACACCCGGACGCAGCACAAGCTGCGGAGTACGGGACGCGGGCTACCCAGCACGCGGCGCACAGCACAGGCCGCCGAACACCCGGACGCAGCACAAGCTGCGGAGTACGGGGTGCGCAAGGCGGGGTGCGAAGTACGGCTTACCCAGCACACCGTGCGCAGCACAAGCCACCGAACACGCGCCGCGCAGCGCGAGCCCGCTCAGCCCCCTCTACGGCTCCCGCCGGCCTCACACCCCCCGCCGAAACACCGGCACCGTAACCTCCTCGCCCCCCTCCTCCCTCCCCGCCCCCCGGAACGCGACCTCAAGCGGCATCCCGATCCGCAGCTCGTCCTCCCCGCAGTCGACTATCTCCGTCATCATGCGTGGGCCCTCGGCGAGGTCGACGACGGCGGCCACGTACGGGACGCGGGAGCCGAACGGTGGCAGGTCGTTCCGGTGCACCACGGACCAGGTGTAGAGCGTGGCGGCGCCGCTCGCACGCTCCCAGGTGACGTCCTCGCTCCAGCAGTGCGGGCAGAACTCCCGCGGATAGTGGTGCGCCTTGCCGCACCCTCCGCAGCGGCGGATCAGGAGCTGCCCCTCGGCCGCCGCGTCCCAGTAGGGGCGGGTGAACGCGTCGGGCTCGGGACGGTCGAAGCGCGGGGCCCGGACCGGGCGCGAGGCCGGGGCGCTCACAGGAACAGCCCCAGCGCGTTGTCCAGCGACCACGTCTGCCAGGACATGGCGAACAGCGCGACGAGCGAGATCAGCGCCATCATCGCGTTCTGCCCCTGCTCGGCCCAGTCATGGATCATGAGGACGAGGTAGAGGAGATTGAGCAGCAGGCCCCCGATGAGCGCGACAGGGGTCAGGAAACCGACGACCAGGCCGAGTCCCAGGGCGAGTTCGGCGTACACGACGACGTACGCCATGGTCTTGGGGCGGGGCGCGACCACCGTCGAGAAGCCGCTGCGGACCGCGTTCCACTTGTGCTTCTGGGCGACATCTGCCGCCCACGCGATCCCCGTGCCCCGCTCGAACCAGCCCTTCTTGTCCTTGTGCCGCCAGCTCTCCAGCCACCACAGGCCGAGGCCTATGCGCAGCACGGCGAGCCATTCGGCGCCGGTGAGCCAGATCGTGTCCATGCGGCGGCTTCTCCCAGTCCGTTACGGGTCTCTGGCGGGGGGGCGGTACCGGTCCCTGGCGGGACGACTGCGCGCCCCCCCTGACGGCACGTCAGTTCACGCTTCTGACGGTACGTCAGTTCAGCGCATGCCCGTCGCGTGCGCAAGGGGCGTACGCAAGAGGGCGTACTCCGCGCGGGCCCGCCGACGTGCCACGCGACCCGTGGACGCAGGGCGCGCCGCGCATACCCGTGATCAATTCGCAACCGGTTTGGGGCTTGACCGTCCCCCATCAAGTGACCACGTGATTACTCTCAGATTCATGGCCGACACCACTCCCCCACAAGCGCCACAGCAAGACCGCCCTGTGTACGTCGTCGGCGGCGGACCCGGCGGACTCTCCGTCGCGGCCGCGCTGCGTGCCCGCGGCGTACGCGCGGTCGTGCTCGAGAAGTCCGACCGGGTCGGCGCCTCGTGGCGCAGGCACTACGACCGACTGCACCTGCACACGACGCGCCGCCTCTCCGCCCTGCCCGGCCTCGCGATACCCCGTTCCTTCGGACGCTGGGTGTCACGTGACAACGTCCTGCGCTACCTGGAGAAGTACGCGGAGTTCCACGAGCTGGAGATCGTCACCGGCGTCGAGGTGTCCCGCCTGGAGCGGGCGGCCGACGGCAACGGCTGGCTGCTGCACGCCACCGGCGGACGCGAGCTGACCGGCAGCGCGGTGGTGATCGCCACCGGGTACAACCACACGCCCCACGTACCGGACTGGCCCGGCCGCGACACGTACACGGGCGAGCTCGTGCACGCGAGCGCCTACCGCGACCCCGCCCCTTACGCGGGCAAGGACGTCCTGGTCGTGGGCGTCGGCAACACCGGCGCCGAGATCGCCGTCGACCTCGTCGCGGGCGGCGCGGCCCGCGTCCGTCTCGCCGTGCGCACCGCGCCGCACATCGTGCGCCGATCCACGATGGGCTGGCCCGCGCAGCGCACCGGCATCCTGTGCCGCAGGCTTCCCGTCCCGCTCGTGGACCGGCTCGCGGGCCCGATCGCGAAGGTGAGCGTCCCCGACCTGTCCACGAAGGGGCTGCCCCGCCCCGACTCGGGCCTGTACTCCCGCGTGAAGGAGGGCGCGATCCCGGTCCAGGACGTGGGCCTGATCGACGCGGTGCGCAAGGGCAAGGTCGAACCGGTCGCCGCGCTCGACTCCTTCGAGGACGGCAAGGTCGTCCTTGCCGACGGTACGCGGATCGGCCCCGAGGCGGTCATCGCGGCCACGGGATATCGCCGCGCCCTCGAACCGCTCCTCGGCGACCTCGGCGTACTCGACGAGAAGGGTGCCCCGCTGGTCCGCGGCGCCCGCACCTCGAAGTCGGCCCCCGGCCTGTACTTCACCGGCTTCACGAACCCCATCAGCGGAATGCTGCGGGAGATGGCGAGGGACGCCGAGAAGATCGCGAAGGCGGTGGCGAGACACTGAGCGGAAGCGCCCCGAAAGGGGCGCGAGGAGCTGCGCGATCAGCCGCCCCCGGCGCCGCAGACACCCGACGGACACTCGGCGCCTCAAAAGGGGCGCGAGGAACTGCGCGACCAGCCACGACGGCGCCCCCAGAGGCCCCACGGCCTTCCGCGGGCGCCCCGTTGGCCGGTATTGCCCCCTCCCGGAAGCCCGCCCCCAGGAGGGGGAGTATCCCCCCGGGGCACCTGGGTACCGCTAAAGGGCCGCCCCACTCTTTGCATGCAGCCCTGTTCCTGACACAGCGTCAGTTCAGTAATCTGACTATGCGTCAGTTGACTTCCTTTCCCACAGGAGCGGGCGGACCGATGCTTGGATCGACTTACGGCACCTTCACCACCGACCCCCGCCGCGCGCGTGTTGTGGCCTGCGGCGAAGCCCCGGCACCCGCCGTCCACGGACACGCCGCCACGGCGGACGACCTGGACGTCAGCGGACGCCCCCTGCACGCCGACATCCCGGATCTGGACCGGTTCTTCCGGCCCGAGTCCGTCGCCGTCATCGGCGCGTCGGACGCCGAAGGACGGCCGAACACCGGCATCACGCGCCAACTCATGGACTGGGCCGAGCGGTGCGGCGCCCGGCTGCACCCCGTGCATCCCACCCGGCAGTCCGTCTTCGGCACCCCCTGTTTCCCCTCCGTCGCCGACCTGCCGGAACAGGTCGATCTGGCCGTACTCCTCGTCAGTGACCCCCTTCCGGTGATCGAGGAACTCGCCGAGTCCAAGGTGAAGTTCGCCGTCGCCTTCGCCTCCGGCTTCGCGGAGACCGGCGAGGAAGGCGCGGCCGCCCAGGCCCGCCTGGCCGCCGCCGTGGAGCGCTCGGGCCTGCGGCTGCTCGGGCCCAACACCAACCTCAACGCCTTCGAGAAGTTCCGCGACGACCTCGAAGGCCCCGCCATCGCCCTGATCACCCAGTCCGGCCACCAAGGGCGCCCCGTCTTCGCGATGCAGGAGATCGGCGTACGCCTCTCGCACTGGGCGCCCACCGGGAACGAAGCCGACCTGGAGACCTCCGACTTCATCTCCTACTTCGCCGAACGCCCCGAGGTCGGGGCCATCGCCTGCTACGTCGAGGGGCTCAAGGACGGCCGCTCCTTCCTGCTCGCCGCCGACCGCGCCGCCCAGCGCGGCGTGCCCGTCGTCGCGGTCAAGGTCGGCCGCACCGAGACCGGCGCCCGCATGGCCGCCTCACATACCGGCAAGCTCACCGGCGCCGACACGGTCGTCGACGCGGCGATGCGGCAGTACGGCGTGATCCGCGTGGACGGTCTCGACGAACTCCAGGACACGTCCGCCCTGTTGGCGCGCGCGAGGCCTCCCAAGGCCGAGGGCGTCGTCGTGTATTCGATCTCGGGCGGCACGGGCGCGCACTTCTCGGACCTGGCGACCGAGGCGGGGCTGCGGCTCCCGCCGCTCTCGGACGCCAAGCAGGCGGAGCTGCACCAGTGGATACCCGACTACCTGAACGTCGCCAACCCCGTCGACAACGGCGGGCACCCGGTGGGCGACTGGCGCGGCCGGAAGATCATCGACGCGATCCTGGACGATCCGGAGGTGGGGGTGCTGATCTGCCCCATCACCGGGCCCTTCCCGCCCATGAGCGACAAACTGGCGCAGGATCTGGTGGACGCGGCGGAGCAGACGGACAAGCTGGTGTGCGTGGTGTGGGGCTCGCCCGTGGGCACGGAGGAGGCCTACCGCACGACGCTGCTCGGCTCGTCCCGCGTCGCCACCTTCCGTACGTTCGCCAACTGCATCACGGCGGTGCGGGCCTATCTCGACCACCACCGCTTCACGACCCGCTACCGCTCCCCCTTCGCCGACGCCCCGCGCACGGCGTCGCCGTCCTTCCGCAAGGCCCAGGCGCTGATGCGGTCCGGCCAGCAGTTGAGCGAGCACGCGGCGAAGCAGTTGCTGCGCGCGTACGGGATTCGCGTACCGCGCGAGCAGTTGGTGACCAGCGCGGCGGCGGCCGTGCGGGCGGCGGGGCTCGTCGGCTACCCGGTGGTGATGAAGGCGTCCGGGTCGCGGCTCGCCCACAAGAGCGACCTGGGCCTGGTGAAGGTCGGGCTGACCTCGGCGAGTCAGGTACGCGACGCCTACCGCGACCTGACCGACATCGCCCGGTACGAAGGCATCGCGCTTGACGGCGTGCTGGTCTGCCAGATGGTGGAGCGGGGCGTCGAGATGGTGGTGGGCGTGACGCAGGACGAGTTGTTCGGGCCGACGGTGACCGTCGGGCTCGGGGGTGTCCTCGTCGAGGTGCTGCGGGACGTGGCCGTGCGGGTGCCGCCCTTCGGGGAGGACCAGGCCCTCGCGATGCTGTCCGAGCTGCGCGGGCGGCCCTTGCTGGACGGGGTCCGCGGGGGGCCGCCGGTCGATGTCGACGCGCTCGTCGAGGTGGTGCTCCGGGTCCAGCGGATGGCTCTTGAGCTGGGTGACGAGTTGGCGGAGCTGGACATCAACCCCCTGATGGTGCTGCCCCGGGGGCAGGGGGCGGTCGCCCTGGACGCCTTGGCCGTCTGCCGGTGAGCGGGTTCTCAGGGCGTCGCATCGCGGCCAATCTCCCCCGACGACCCGGTCGCCCACCCGCCAGAACACCCGCCTGAGCACCCGCCCGAACACCCCGCAGCGAAATGGAGTACGCAGCCCCATGACACCCTCCCCCGAAGCCGGAACTGATCCAACCGATCCCTTCGACTCATTGGTACTCCACGCCACTGACAACGGCGTCTCGTGGATCACGCTCAACCGGCCGGAGGCCATGAACGCCGTCACCTGGGACCAGCGCGAACGCCTCATCTCGCTCCTCGCGGACGCCTCCGCCGACCCCGGCGTCCGAGCCGTCGTCATCACCGCCACCGGCAAGGGATTCTGCGCCGGGGCGGATCTGCGCGGTGCTCCCGGCGGTGGCGCCGAGCGCGTCCCGGGTGACGTGGCCCGCGTGATCAGGCTGGGCGCACAGCGCCTCATCGCCGCCGTACTGGACTGCGAGAAGCCGGTCATCGCCGCGGTGAACGGGACCGCCGCCGGGATCGGCGCGCATCTCGCGTTCGCCTGCGACCTGGTCATCGCCGCGGAACAGGCCAAGTTCATCGAGGTGTTCGTGCGCCGGGGCCTGGTGCCCGACGGCGGCGGCGCCTATCTCCTGCCGCGCCTCATCGGCCCGCAACGGGCCAAGGAGCTGCTGTTCTTCGGGGACTCCGTGCCGGCCCCGGACGCCGAACGGCTCGGCCTCGTCAATCGCGTCGTACCGGCCGACGAACTGGAGAAGACGGCGCGCGCCTGGGCGGAACGCCTCGCCACGGGACCGACCCGCGCCCTCGCCATGACCAAGCAACTGGTCAACGCGTCCCTCGAATCGGACCGCGCCACCGCCTTCGCGGCGGAGGCGGCGGCCCAGGAGATCAACATGACGACGACGGACGCGAACGAGGGAGTGACCAGCTTCGTGGAGCGGCGTTCGCCTTCTTACGAGGGGCGCTGAGGCTGCCTCCGGCCCACCAGAAGCCGAGCGGCCTCAGTCCTTCACCAGTTTCTCGATCTCGAGGGCGTCCGGGTCGCCGGACGTCACGAACAGCTCGGGGGCGTCCTCCGTGCCGCCGATCGACCAGGCCTGCGAGCCCTGGCAACCGTCCAGCTCGATGTCGACCGTGGGCCGGCCGTCGGTTTCGTCGACGCCGGTCGTCCAGGTGCCGGTCACTTCGCAGCCCGAGAGTCCCGTCTCGTCCAGGACGTCGTCCGGGGCGACGATGCCGGACTCGTCCTCCTCGTCGGCCGGAAGCTCCGCGAGCTCGGCGCGCCCGTCCGCCGTCAGCCTCAGCACGGCCCTGTCGCCGCCCTCGTCCCGCCACACCCCGGCGAGCTGCTCATCGCTGAGCCGCGGCGGCTCGTACCCCTTGATGAGTCCCGTGGCGGAAGCCACGCCGGCCACTGCCATGAGCACCACGCACAGCCCCACCGACGCGAGCCCCGACCGGAACCAGATGCTGCGCAGCCGCACGGGCCCCTCGCTCGCCCGCCTCTCCCAGTACGCGAGGGCCAGCGCGGGCAGCACCCCGCCGGCCGCCCCCCACAGCGTCGGTTCGACGAACGGTCCGCCCAGAGCGACGAAGAGGAGCCCCCACCCCGCGCCCGGCAGCAGTTGGGCGCCGACCACCCAGGCCCACTCCGGGCCCCGTCCGGCCTTCCGCCGCGCCGCCCGCCCGATGACCGTCGCCGGAACGACCTGCACGCACGCGTGCACCAGGCCGAGGACCGGAAGGATCAGCGGCAGAAAGATGGCCACACAGACCAGGCCGATGGCGCCACCCTCGTCTGCCCCGTAGCTGTCGTTGTCCAGGGAGAGCACGAAGGCGACCACTCCGGCCGCGGGCAGCTGAGCGGCGCACGCCGCACTGGCCGCGGCCATTCCGCCGCCCCAGGGGTCCCGCGCGTCGTCCCGTGTGTCTCCCCACCTCATGGGCTGAAGATACGCAGACTCTCGCATTGCCGATGAGGCAGCCCGCACTCTTCCCATCTGACGACCCGTCAGCTTCAATGGCTGGTGTGATGGGACATGCGGGGATGGCGGCCACCGTCGTCCGATACCTCAGGTCGGTCGGAGCACCGACCGCCACCGGCCCGGTCGAAGCCCTCCCGCGCCCGCAGCTGCGGGCCGTCGGTGACGACGAGCGGGCGCCGCTCGGCGCGGGCGAGTTCCGGCGGGTGCTCGGGAACTTCGCGACCGGCGTGACCGTTGTCACGGCACCGGCATCCGAAGGGGAGGAAGGCCCGGCGGGGTTCGCCTGCCAGTCGTTCTCCTCGCTCTCCCTCGACCCGCCCCTGGTCTCCTTCATGGTCGCGCGTACGTCGACGACGTGGCCCCGCATCGCACGCGCGGGCGTCTTCTGCGTCAACATCCTGGGAGCCGACCAGGGAGCCCTGTGCCGCGGCTTCGCGGTGAGCGGCGCCGACAAGTTCGCGGGGGTCGTGTATGACGCGGCGCCCGTCACCGGCTCGCCCCGGCTGGCCGGCGTACCGGCCTGGATCGACTGCACGATCCAGGCGGTGCACACCGGGGGCGACCACCTGATCGTGGTCGGCAGGGTGGACGCCCTGGGGGCCGCCGACGACGGCGAACCGCTCCTGTTCCACCGGGGCAAGTTCGGCACGCTCGCTACGTAACGGTCTTCTCTTCACCGGCCCGGCGGATGACCAGGGCCATCAGCGCCGCCGCCGCGCACAACGCCCCCGAGGCGATCCACATCACGTCGTACGACCCGAAGGTGTCGCGCACGACGCCGCCGACGACGGCCACGAGCGCGGCTCCCACCTGGTGCGAGGCGAGCACCCAGCCGAAGACGATGGCGCTGTCGTCGCCGTACTGCTCGCGGCACAGGGCCAGGGTCGGCGGCACGGTGGCCACCCAGTCCAGTCCGTAGAAGACGATGAAGAAGATCATCGGTGGGTGCACGGCCGAGTCGAGCAGCAGCGGCAGGAAGAGCAGCGAGACCCCGCGCAGCGCGTAGTACACGGCAAGCAGCCGACGTGCGTCGAAGCGGTCCGTGAGCCAGCCGGAGGCGATCGTCCCCACGACGTCGAAGACGCCGATGACGGCGAGCAGTGAGGCGGCCGCCGTGATCGGCATGCCGTGGTCGTGCGCGGCAGGAATGAAGTGCGTCTGGATCAGGCCGTTCGTCGAGGCGCCGCAGATCGCGAAGGTCCCCGCGAGCAGCCAGAACGGCCCGGTGCGGGCCGCCTTGAACAGCACGGTGACCGCCCGTCGCGCGGCGCCCGTGGCGGGCGGGGGCTTCGGCACGAACTCCTCGGAGCCGTACGGCTTCAGGCCCACGTCGGCCGGGTGGTCGCGCAGGAGCAGCCAGACGAACGGCACGACGGCGAGCGCGGCCAGGGCGACGGTCACCGCGGCGGGCCGCCACTCATGGGTCTGCACGAGCCAGGAGAGCACCGGCAGGAAGATCAGCTGCCCGGAGGCGGAGGCGGCCGTCAGGATGCCGGTGACGAGTCCGCGCCGCGTGGTGAACCAGCGGTTGGTGACGGTGGCGGCGAAGGCGAGCGCCATGGACCCCGAGCCGAGCCCGACGAGCAGTCCCCAGCACAGCAGCAGTTGCCAGGCGTGCTCCATCCACACGGTGAGGCCGGAGCCGAGCGCGATCACGACGAGCGCGACGGCGACGACCCTGCGGATGCCGAAGCGGTCCATCAGCGCGGCGGCGAACGGCGCGGTGAGTCCGTACAGCGCGAGGTTGATGGAGACCGCGAGGCCGATCGTGCCGCGCGACCAGGAGAACTCTTCGTGCAGCGGGTCGATGAGCAGGCCCGGCAGGGAGCGGAAGGCGGCGGCGCCAATGATCGTCACGAAGGTCACGGCGGCGACGCACCACGCCCGGTGGATACGGCGCCGCCCCGGCACCTCCAGGGGCGGCTCCACCGCCTGATTCACGTCTGTCTGGGTCACGACAACCAGCATCCGGATGCGTCCAGGTCCGAACGAGTGGCCCGAAGGACAGCATTGACTAGGATCGGGCCATGACCTCAGCGACCGGCGTCCCGGATGTGCCCGCCACCGCCCGCCATCGTGTGGTGGTCCTGGCCCTGGACGGCGTCATCCCCTTCGAGTTCGGCATCCCGCAGCGGATCTTCGGCCGCGCGCGGACCGCCGACGGCGCGCTGCTGTACGAGGTCGTGACCGCCTCCGTCCGGGAGCCGGGCCCGGTGCGCACGGACGCCGACTTCTCGATCCTCGTGGAGAACGGCCCGCAGGCCCTGGCCACGGCCGACACGGTCGTGATCCCCGCGTCGTACGAACTGGGTCCGGTCTACGAGGAGGGCCGCCTGACCGGCGAACTGGCGTCGGCCCTGGCCCACATCCGGCCGGGCACCCGCATGATCTCCATCTGCACGGGCGGGTACGTCCTGGCGGCGGCGGGCTATCTCGACGGGCGCACGGCGACGACGCACTGGGCGTCGGCGGAGCACTTCCAGCGTCTTTTCCCGCGGATCACGGTGGATCCGGAGGTGCTCTTCATCGACGACGGGGACGTGCTCACCTCGGCGGGGGTGGCGGCGGGCCTCGACCTCTGCCTCCATGTCGTGCGCGGCGACCACGGAACGTCGGTCGCCAATGACGTCGCACGCCGTACGGTGGTGCCGCCGCACCGGGACGGTGGCCAGGCCCAGTACATCCAACGCCCCGTCCCCGAACCGCAGTTCGCGACGACGACGTCCGCGCGGGCGTGGGCCATCGGCCGCCTCCACGAGCCGATCCAGCTCCGTGACATGGCGGACCAGGAGTCCATGTCCGTACGCACCTTCACGCGCCGTTTCCGCGAGGAGGTGGGCATCAGCCCCGGACAGTGGCTCGCGCAGCAGCGGGTCGAGCGGGCCCGCCATCTCCTGGAGTCGAGCGACCTCTCCGTGGACCGGATCGCGCGGGACGCGGGCTTCGGCACGGCGCAGTCGATGCGGGCGCACCTGCAGGCGGCCCTGGGTGTCACCCCGACGGCATACCGCCGCACGTTCCGCGACGGCGTGCACGCCGGCCCTGTGCGCTGACCTGGGGCCACTCACCGGAAGAGGCCGGAAGAGGCCCCCGCCCGGCCGGTCACCCCGCCGGGACTAGAACGTCAGCACCCCCCGCGCCACCCGCCCCGCCTCCGCGTCCCCCACCGCCTTCGCGAAGTCCTCCACGGGGTACGTCGCCGTCACCAGCTCGTCGAGGAGCAGGCGGCCCTCCCGGTAGAGCTCCGCGTACAGGGCGAAGTCCCGTTGCGGGCGGGCCGAGCCGTAGCGGCAGCCCAGGATCGACTTGTCCAGGAACAGGGACGACACCAGGAACGACGCCTCGGCCGTGGCCGGTGGCACGCCAAGCAGGATCGCCTGACCGTGCCGGTCGAGGAGGTCGATCGCCTGCCGGATCAGCTCGACCCGGCCCACGCACTCGAAGACGTGGTCCGCCCCCGTCGGCAGCAGCTCCTTCACGCCGTCCGCCGTCGCAGACGAGAAGAAGTGCGTGGCGCCGAACTGCCGTGCCACCGGCTCCTTCCCGGGGTTCGCGTCGACGGCCACGATCCGTGTCGCACCGGCGATCCTTGCCCCCTGCAGCACGTTCAGGCCGATGCCACCGGTCCCGATCACCACGACGCTGTCCCCGCGGTCGACCTTCGCCCGGTTGAGCGCGGCGCCGACCCCCGTCACCACCCCGCAACCGATCAGCGCGGCCGACGTCAGCGGAATGTCCTCCGGGATCTTCACGGCCTGCACGGCCTTCACCACCGTGCGTTCCGCGAAGGCGGAGTTCGCCGCGAACTGGTGGATGGGCTCGCCGCCCCGCGAGAACGGCTGGTCGGGCATCCCGATCGCGCGCCGGCACATGGTCGGCCGCCCCCGGTTGCACTCCCCGCATGCCCCGCAGCTCGCGATGGTCGACAGGGCCACGTGGTCACCGGCCGTCACATGGGTCACCCCCGCGCCGACCGCCTCCACCACCCCCGCGCCTTCGTGCCCGAGCACCACCGGCGAGGGGAAGGGGATGGTCCCGTCGATCACCGAGAGGTCGCTATGGCACAGGCCGGCGGCCTTGACGGCGACCAGTACCTCCCCCGGCCCCGGGTCCCGTATCTCCAGGTCGTCGACGACCTCGACCCTGCTGCCCTCGGCCCTGCTCCTGTCGAAAACGACACCCCTCATCGCGACTCCCTCGGCAGGCCGAGCACACGCTCGGCGATGATGTTCCGCTGAATCTCGTCCGAGCCGCCATAAATGGTGTCGGCCCGCGTGAAGAGGAAGAGCCGCTGCGCCGCGTCGAGTTCGTAGGGCGCGCTCTCGCTCCAGTCCCCGGGGCCGACCGCCCCCGCGGCCCCCCGCACGGCCATGGCCAGTTCCCCCAGGCGCTGATGCCACCCGCCCCACAGCAGCTTGGCCACACTCGGCGCGCCCGCCGCCGCTTCAGGACCGGAGCGGCCCGAACTCCCCAACGTACGCAGTGCGTTCCACCGCATGACCCGCAATTCCGCCCACTGCCGTACGAGCCGGTCGCGCAGCACGGGGTCCTCGACGTCCCCGCTCGCGACGGCCTCCCGGACGACGCCGACCAGCTCCTCCGCGAAGCCGATCTGTTGGACGAGCGTGGAGACGCCTCGCTCGAAGCCGAGCAGGCCCATGGCGACGCGCCACCCGTTGCCGGCGCCGCCCACCACGTGCGAGGCACGCGCGATCGCTCCGTCGAAGAAGACCTCGTTGAACTCGCTCGTTCCCGTCAACTGCCGTATGGGCCGCACCTCGACGCGGCCTGGCTGGTCCATCGGGACCAGCAGGAAGGAGATTCCCCGGTGCCCGGTGGATCCCGCCTCCGTCCGCGCGAGCACGAAACACCAGTCCGCCTCGTGCGCGAGGGAGGTCCAGATCTTCTGCCCGGAGACGCGGTACACGTCGCCGTCCCGCACCGCCGAGGTCCGCAGCGCCGCCAGGTCCGATCCGGCCCCCGGCTCGCTGTAGCCCTGGCACCACAGCGCCTCGCCGCGCGCGATGGGCGGCAGGAACTCGTCCCGCTGCTCCTGTGTGCCATGGGCGAGGAGCGTGGGGGCCAGCAGGTTCTCGCCGATGTGGCCGTAGCGTCCGGGCGCCCGCACGCGCGCGTACTCCTCGGCCCAGACGACCTGCTGGGTCAGCGTCGCCAGCCGGTTTCCGTACGCGCCACGGCCCGACCCCGAACCGGCCGCAGAGCCGGCGCCCCCCTCCGCATCCCACCCGAGGCCGATCCACCCGCCCCGCCCCAACTCCCGCTCCCAGGCGCGCCTTTCCGCCGACCCCTCATGTTCGCTGCCGGGCCCGCCACGCCCCGCCGCCCCGGCGAACACCCCCGTCAGGTGCTCGCCGAGCCACGCCCGCGCCTCCGCCCGGAACTCCTCGTCGCGCGGCCCGAATCCGAACTCCACCGCCCGGCCTACGCGTTCGGCCGGTCTTTGGCGGCCGCGGCCTTCGCCATCGCCTCCAGCTGGGCCAGCATCGGCATCGGGTCGACCCCCACCGTCCCCGGCAGGAAGTCGGCGATCTTCTCCGGGGTCCAGCCGCCCTCGACATACCCGGCGCGCAGCTCACGCGGCTGGGCCCATACGGCGATCTTCGGCCCGGCGACCGTGTAGACCTGCCCGGTGATCCTCTCCTGCCGGGCCCGCTCGCTCAGCAGATACGTGACAAGGGCGGCCACGTCCTCCGGCTCCCCGATCTCCTTCAGCTCCATGGGCACGTTGGCGGACATCCGGGTGCGCGCGACGGGCGCCACCGCGTTCGCCGTCACTCCGTATTTGTTCAGGCCGAGGGCCGCGCTGCGCACCAGCGAGATGATGCCGCCCTTGGCCGCGCTGTAGTTGGCCTGCGCGACGGAACCCTGGTGGTTGCCGCTGGTGAAGCCGATCAGCGTGCCCGTGCCCTGCTTGCGCATGACCGCCGACGCCGCCCTGAAGACGGTGAAAGTGCCCTTCAGGTGCGTGGCGAGGACCGGGTCCCACTCCTGCTCGGACATGTTGAACAGCATCCGCTCGCGCAGGATCCCGGCCACGCACACCACGCCGTCGATGCGCCCGTACTCGGCGAGCGCGATGTCGACGATCCGCTGCCCGCCCGCCATGGTGGAGATGTCGTCGGCGACGGCCACGGCTTCGCCGCCCGCCGCCTGGATCTCCTTGACCACGCCGTCGGCTATCTCACTGGTCGGTTCCGCGCCCTCCATGGAGACGCCGTAGTCGTTCACGACGACCTTCGCCCCCTCGGCCGCGGCGGCGAGCGCGACCGCTCTGCCGATGCCGCGCCCGGCACCGGTCACGGCCACCACCTTGCCTGCCAAGAAGTTCCCCACGTCCGGCCCCTTCCCGCGGTTTCTGACGGACCGTTAGATTCTATGACCCGTCAGGTACCTGAAGACAAGACCCGGGGAGGGCCCATGTCAGACTCGGCACCCACAGGCTCGGCATCCACAGGCTCCGCGGAACCGACCGGATCAGCCCTGCCGCCCGAGTTCTTCGACATCGCCAAACGCGTGAACAACTGGGGCCGTTGGGGCGTCGACGACGAGATCGGCACCCTCAACCTCATCACCGACGAGGTGGTCCGCGAGGCCGCCGCCACCATCCGCACCGGCCGCCGCGTCCCGCTCGCGCTCCCACTCAAGGAGGACGGCGTCCAGACGGGCCTGATACCCGGCCGGGTCAACCCCCTGCACGCGATGGTGCAGATCAACCAGGAGCTCTTCGGCCCCGGCACGGTCGCCACCAGCGACGACGCCGTCACGATGGGCCTGCAGACGGCCACCCACTGGGACGCGCTCACCCACGCGTCGCACTCGGGAAAGATCTACAACGGCCGCCCCGCGGACACCATCACCGCCCACACCCGCGCACAGTTCAGCGGCATCGACAAGGTGCCGCACCTCGTCTCGCGCGGCGTGCTCCTTGACGTCGCCCGCGCCAAGGGCCTGGACCGGCTGCCCGGTGATCACGCGGTCACCTCCGAAGACCTGGCGGAGGCGGAGGAGTTCGCGGGGCTCACCGTCCGCGCCGGCGACATCGTCCTCGTACGCACCGGGCAGATCCAGACCTACCTGGCGGGCGACAAGCACGCGTACGGATACCCGTCCCCCGGCCTCTCGGTGCGCACCCCCGAGTGGTTCCACGCACGCGATGTCGCGGCGGTCGCCAACGACACCCTCACCTTCGAGATCTTCCCGCCGGAGATCGAGAACCTCTGGCTGCCCGTACACGCGCTCGACCTGGTGGAGATGGGGATGCTGCAGGGCCAGAACTGGAATCTGGAAAAGTTGTCCACAGCCTGTGCAGAAGTTTCCCGCTACAGCTTCCTGCTCTCCGCGATGCCCGAGCCGTTCGTCGGCGGCACCGGGACGCCCGTCGCGCCGGTGGCGGTGTTGTGAGCCTTCGGATGGCGGCGCCCCGGCTCCCGCCCCGAGCGCGTTGCCGCGCGCGCCGCCATCCGGCTCCGGCGCCCTGGTCCTGCCCTCCTCGGCCACGAAGGGACCGACGCCGACGGCGACTCACGTCTCGCCGAGGACCGGGTCACACGTCACCGTCCCTCGGCGTCCCCTCGCGGCGAATCGCTGCACACAAGCGTGATCAATCGGGCACTGTACGTCAACACCCGTCCGGTGATTAATGAATTATGCCGCTTATGTACTGGCCGCGCACGGCCGCGCATCGTGGCACGCGACGGCGCATGCGGGCGCCCGGGGCCGCCGCGCGGGGGCTCCGGACCGTCGTGCGGAGGCTCCGGACCGTCATGCGGGGCTCAGACAGCCTCGTACGCCACGTCCTCGTAGGTCGTCCCGTCGAACGCGACCGCCGCGACTCCCGGCTCGCACCGGTCCACCTCGCACCAGATGCTCTTTCCCGCGCCCTCGGCCTGCCAGCCCCAGCGATCGGCGAGGCCGTCGACGAGTTCCAGGCCCCGGCCGTTGGTCGCGTCACCGTCGGCGTGCCGCTGCTTAGGCGGACGCGCGCTGGCATCGGCGACCTCGACCCTGACCGTCCCCGCTCCCGCCTCGGCGGCCTCGTCGGGCACGTCCGGGAGGTCGGGGAGCCGCATGCGCAGCACGGCCGGACAGCCCGTGTGCACGACCGCGTTGGTGACCAGCTCCGAGATCAGCAGGATCAGCGTCTCGGCCAGTGGCTCGTCGGCCCCTATCCCGGAACCGGCGAGCCGCGAACGCGCCCACCTCCGAGCCCGTCCCACCTCTGCGGGGTCGGGCCTGACCTCCAGCTGAACTTGAAGCACCTGCACCGCTCACACCATCCGAACCGGCGGACACATCGCCTCGCGACTCCACGGGGTCACGGAACGTGATCCCCTTGAGAGACAGCATGGTTGACGTTCAGTCACCCCAACAAGCGCTTCAGGCATATTCCAGCGCGAAGGAGTACGCGTGCGGCATACTGTGCGACGCGCGCTGCGGGGGGTCGAACAGGCGGGCATGTAGCCCCTTCCTGCACTGCGAGTGGCGTGCATTGCCGGGTCCGGCGCCGCCTCAGGGGCAACACCGGCATGGCTCGACCTCAGAACCACTCGCATCTGACACAAGGTACCGGAGCGGAAGCCCGACTCCATGCCGTGACGAGTCACGCATAGGACACAACCCGATATCGACGCTCAGTAGCCTCCCCCCACTTCGCGGACTTCACAAGTCGATCACTCTGTGCGCTCACGGGGGTTCACAGGGCCGCCGCCAGCTCTTCCTCGGCCCGCGCGGCCGACTGCCCGAGGCCGGTACGCACCCAGGCCCGCTTCAGATGCAGGTGCACGTCGGCCTCCCAGGTGAAGCCCATCCCGCCGTGCACCTGGAGGCAGTCGCGCGCGCCGCGCACCGCCGCGTCGTCGGCGAGCAGCTTGGCCGCCGCGATCTCCGCGACGTCACCGGTCACTGACGCTGCGTACACGGCGGCGCGGGCGACCTCTGTCCGGACGAGCATCTGAGCGCAGAGGTGCTTGACGGCCTGGAAGGACCCGATGGAACGGCCGAATTGCGTACGTTCCTGGGCATAACGGACCGCCATCTCGCAGGTCTTGCCCGCGCTGCCGAGCTGCTCCGCCGCGAGCAGCAGGTCCGCCGGGCCCGCCTCCGGGGCGGCCCCGCTTCCCCGCCCGTCGTCGTCGCGCACCCGGTGCAGCGGGGTCAGCGGGTCGACCGACCGCAGCGGCACGGCTCCGGAGGCATCGCCCTGGACCACGTCCGCCTCGTCCAGCCAGGGAACGAGGCCACCGGACACGGCCGTCACCACGGTTGCCCCCTGGGCCGCTCCCGCGACGTCGGGCGCCGCGAGGAACGTGGCCACCAGTGGCCCGGGGAGCAGGACGCGCCCCGCCTCCTCGAACGCCAACACGGCCTCCGGAAGTCCGAGTCCGACCCCGCCCTCGTCCTCGGGCACCCGCAGCGAGAAGAACCCGGCGTCCCCGAGCTCCCGCCACAGGACCCGGTCCAGCGAGGGCGCCCCGGAGTCCGCGGCCTCCCGCAGCGCGGACCCATCGAACCGCCCCTCCAGGACTTCGCGCACCCCGTCCCGCAACGCCCTCTGGTCCTGCGTGAGTTGAAAGTCCACGCGAGTCCTCACCGCCCCTTCGGGAGGCCGAGTATCCGCTCGGCCACGATGTTCTGCTGGATCTGCGAGGTCCCGGCGGCGATCGTGTACGAGAGGGAGGAGAGCCGGTCCAGGGTCCACTCGTGGCCCAGGTCCAGGGCGCCGGGGCCGAGGACCTCGCCGGCGGCCTCGTACAGCTCCTGGCGTGCGTGCGAGTAGCGCAGTTTGAAGACGGACCCGCCGATGCCCGGGACACCGGTCCCGGCCCGCTGCGACTCGCTGACGTTCCACTGCGTGAGCCGCCACAGGGCCCCGAACTCGGCGCTGAGCCTGCCGAGCCTGCGCCGGAGCACCGCGTCGTCCCAGCGGCCGTTCTTACGGGCCTCGCGGGCCAGCTCGCCAAGGACCCGGCGGCAGGCGACGACCTCCCCCACGAAGGCCGTCCCCCGCTCGTACGACAGCGTCACCATCGTCACGCGCCAGCCGTCGTTCTCGGCGCCGACCCGGTTGGCGACCGGCACCCGCACCTCGTCGAGGAACACCTCGGCGAACTCGGTGGATCCGGCGAGTGTGCGCAGGGGGCGGACGGTGATGCCGGGGGCGTCCATCGGCATCGCGAGCCAGGAGATGCCGCGGTGCTTGGGCACGTCCTCGCTCACCGGGGTCGTGCGCACGAGGAGCTCGCACCAGTCGGCGACCTCCGCGTGCGAGGTCCAGATCTTGGAGCCGCTCACCACGTAGTCGTCGCCGTCCCGCCACGCGCGCGTGCGCAGCGACGCGAGGTCGGAGCCCGCGTCCGGCTCGCTGAACCCCTGGCACCACACCTCGTCGCCGCGCAGCACGGGCGGCAGCCACCGGGCCCGCTGTTCGGCGGTCCCTTCGGAGGCGATGGCGGGGCCCGCGTGCAGCAGGCCGACGAAGTTCGCGCCCACGTAGGGCGCGCCCGCCTTCTCGGTCTCCTCCAGGAAGATCAGGTGCTGGGTGGGGGTGGCTCCGCGGCCGCCCGCGTCGACGGGCCAGTGCAGGCCCGCGTACCCGGCGTCGTACAGCCTGCGCTGCCACCCCATGTCGTACGCCCGGCGCCCCGGCCAGTCCAACGGGTCGGGGCGAGGAGGCAGTTGGGGAAGGGTGCGGGCCAGCCACTCGCGCAGGCCCGCCCGGAAGGATTCCTCCTCCTGTGTGTAGGTGAGGTCCACGTCAGGCCCGCTTGCCCTGGTCCAGGTCGAGGCCCAGCATGCGGATGGCGTTGCCGCGCATCAGCTTGTAGATCGTCTCGTCGTCCAGGCCCTTGACGTGGTCGAGGGCGACTTCCTTGGTGTTCGGGAAGGTGGAGTCGACGTGCGGGTAGTCGGTCTCGAAGGTGGCGTTGTCGCGGCCGACGACGTCGAGCGAGGCGACGCCGTGCTTGTCGCGGAAGAAGCAGCAGAACATCTGCCGGTAGTAGTACGTGGAGGGGGGCTCGGGGATGAGGTCGCGGACGCCGCCCCAGGCGCGGTGCTCCTCCCACACGTCGTCGGCGCGTTCGAGTGCGTACGGGATCCATCCCATCTGGCCCTCGCTGTAAGCGAGTTTGAGCGCCGGGAACTTCACGAGGACCCCGCTGAAGAGGAAGTCCATCATCGAGGCCATCGCGTTGTTGAAGGAGAGCGCGGCCTGGACGGCGGGCGGGGCGTCCGGTGAGGCGGCGGGCATCTGGGAGCTCGACCCGATGTGCATGTTGACGACCGTGCCGGTCTCCTGGCAGATCGCGAAGAACGGGTCCCAGTAGCCGGAGTGGATCGAGGGCAGTCCCAGGTAGGTGGGGATCTCGGAGAAGGTGACGGCGCGGACGCCCCGCGCGGCATTCCGCTTGATCTCGGCGACGGCGAGGTCGATGTCCCACAGCGGGATGATGCAGAGCGGGATGAGCCGGCCGCCGCTGTCGCCGCACCACTCGTCGACCATCCAGTCGTTGTAGGCGCGCACGCAGGCCAGGGCGACCTCCTTGTCGTGTGCCTCGGCGAAGGTCTGGCCGCAGAACCGGGGGAAGGTGGGGAAGCAGAGGGACGCCTCGACGTGGTTCAGGTCCATGTCCTTGAGGCGTTCGGCCGGGTCCCAGCAGCCGCGGCGCATCTCGGCCCGGGTGATCCCCTCGAGGGTCATGTCGTCGCGGTCGAAGCCGACCGCCGCGATGTTCCGCTTGTACGGGAACTTGAGGTCCTCGTAGATCCACCAGTCGGTGGGCGGCCCTTCCGGGTCCATCGTGATCTGGTACTTGCCCGCCACGTAGGCGAGTTCGCCGATGCCGGCGGTGAGGGGCTTGGGTCCGCGGTCGCGGTATTTGGCGGGCAGCCAGGTGTCGAAGAGATGCGGCGGCTCGATCACGTGGTCGTCGACGCTGACGATCCGGGGAAGGTCGGTCATGGTGTCCTGCCTTTCAAGGGGCCTGGCGGTCATCTCTCCGGTCCCTCCGGGCTATCTGATGACCCGTCAGATAGCAGGCTAGCCGCGCACCCCTGGACCGACAAGGCGGTGAGGCTTACGCTCTCGGCACGATCTGACTGGCCGTCAGTTCAGTTGCTGCCGTGAGGGGATCGCATGAGGACCTCGGAGAACGAGACCGCGTACGAGCTGGGGGCGTCCCGCACCCTCTGGGAGCTCATCGAGCGCCGCGCCCGGCTCACCCCCGAGGCACCCGTCCTCATCCAGGCCGCGCCCGACGCCGCCGACGACCGGACGCTGACCTTCGGCGAACTGCGCGACCGCGCCGAACGGGTGGCCGCGGGCCTCTACGCGAAGGGCGTGCGCCCCGGCACCGTGGTGGCCTGGCAACTGCCCACCCGCATCGAGACCGCCCTGCTCTCCTTCGCGCTCGCCCGCATCGGCGCCGTCCAGTCACCGGTCATCCCCTTCTACCGCGACCGTGAAGTCGGCTTCGCGCTACGGGAGTCGAAGGCGGAGTTCTTCGCCGTGCCGGGCGTGTGGCGGGGCTTCGACCACACCGAGATGGCGCGACGGCTCGGCGCGCGGGGCGTCTTCGAGGCGTACGCGCGGGACGACCTGCCCGACGGCGACCCGTCCACCCTCCCCCCGCCGCCCACGGACGGCACATCGGTGCGCTGGATCTACTGGACTTCGGGCACGACGTCCGACCCCAAGGGCGTGCTGCACACGGACCGTTCACTGATAGCGGGCGGCTCGTGCCTCGCTCACGCGCTGCACCTCTCGGCGGCCGACATCGGCTCGATGGCGTTCCCCTTCGCGCACATCGCGGGCCCCGACTACACGGTGATGCTGCTCCTGTACGGCTTCCCCGCGGTGATGTTCGAGACGTTCGCGCTGCCCGACGCGCTCGACGGCTACCGGCGGCACGGCGTGACGGTGGCGGGCGGTTCGACCGCGTTATACTCGATGTTCCTCACCGAGCAGCGCAAACTCTCGCAGGGCGAGCGGCTCATCCCGACCCTGCGTCTCCTCGCGGGCGGCGGCGCGCCGAAGCCACCGGAGATCTACCACGCGGTCGTACGCGAGATGGGCTGCCAACTCACCCACGGATACGGCATGACCGAGGTGCCGATGATCACCATGGGCGCGCCCGACGACACCGCGGAGAACCTGGCGACGACGGAGGGGAAGCCGCCGCAGGGCATGGAGATCCGGATCACGGACGCCGAGGGCAAGGACGTGCCCGCCGGGGTCGACGGGGAGGTGCGGCTGCGCGGGGAGGCGGTCTGCCAGGGCTACTTGGACCCGGCGCAGAGCGCGGGGACCTTCGACGCGGACGGCTTCCTGATCACGGGCGACCTCGGCCACCTGCGGCCGACCGGCCACCTCGTCCTCACCGGGCGGGCCAAGGACATCATCATCCGCAAGGGCGAGAACATCTCCGCGAAGGAGATCGAGGACCTGCTGCACCGGCATCCGGCCGTGGGCGACGCGGCGGTGATCGGCCTCCCGGACCCCGAACGGGGCGAGCGGGTCTGCGCGGTGATCGAGCGGCGGCCGGGGGACCACGACGCGCTGACCCTCGACTCCCTGACGGCGTATCTGCGCGGGGAAGGACTCTCCACGTACAAGCTGCCGGAGCAACTGGAGCTGGTGGAGGCCCTCCCCCGCAACGAGACGCTGCGCAAAGTGCTCAAGTACAAGCTGCGGGAGCGGTTCACGCGCGGCTGAGCGGCGGGTGACTCACTCAGGGACGGTGAAGTACGCCGAGAACGCCGCGACGATCTCTTCCTCCGTCACACGCCCGTCCCCGTCGGTGTCGAGCGAGCCGCCCGCGGCGCTCGCGACGTCCGCGGGGACGCCGAGGGCCGTCAGCACGCGCTCGACCTCCTGCGGGCTGACCGCCCCGTCGCCGTCGCCGTCCGCGACCGAGATCACGGCGTCCAGGAACGGGCGCGCGATCTCCGCGAACCGGGCCGGGTTGTCCCGCAGCCGCTTGACCGCGCCACCCACGAACTCCGGCTTGGTGATCCGCTGGTCACCGTCACGGTCGGCGATCCCGGCCATGCCCTGCCAGAAGGCCTCGGCCCCGATGTAGAGGGCCTGCCCCTTCTCGGAGCGCGCGGTGGAGCCGAACTCGCTGAGCAGGGCGGCGGTCGCCGTGCTGAAGTCCTCACGGGAGATGTAGCCGTTGCCGTCCTGATCAAAGCTGGCGAAACGGGCCGCGATCTTACGCTCGTACTCGGCACTGTCCATGGTGTTCGGGCCGCCTCACTTCTGCGGTTGGGTGCGTGTGCACAGGGGGTCCCCTGGGTGTCTCTGGCAGCGAGCGTACGTGTTCGGCGACCGCCCGGAGGCCGGAAGCCGACGCTTGTGCCAAGACCGGGACAAGAGAGGTTGTACCAGGAGCCGGCCCCCGGTGATCTTTCGGGTCGGCCGGGTCTCACGCGGAGAGCGGGATCGCCTCGTCGTCCACCGCGGCTGCCACGTCCGGGAAGACCTCGAAGAGCCGGCGGACGCCGAGCGCCGCGAGGACGCGGTTCACGTGGGAGCCGTCCTCGGCACCCTTCGCGGGGAGTATCAGGCGCAGCCTGCCCTGGCAGGAGCGGAACAGGCGGCGCGTCGCTATCAGCACGCCGACACCGCTGGAATCGCAGAACAGCACGTCGGAGAGGTCGAGGACAAGGCTGTGCCGGCCGTCGGCCACGGCATCGTGCACACGCTGGCGCACGACAGGCGAGGTCACCAGGTCCATCTCGCCGGACACCCGCAGAACGGCCCAGCCGTCCTGCTCGTCCACGGCCACCTGCAGCGTCACTCGCACGCCTCTCGCTCGCTGATACCGCTCGCTCGTAGCTCGCCGATGCGGAAGCCTTCCCTACGCTTCCTACGTCGCGGCTGCCCCAGCTCCTCTCCATGAAACACCAGGGGGGCCGCTCCCTATCATCCGAGGCCGGGAGCAGGCGCACTTTGCCTTAAAGGGAGTGCGTTGTCGGTGGTGGCGACTACATTCGATGGAGGGCTTCGGGACGAGTTAGGAACGGCACGCGCAGAGGGGGCCGCATGGCGAAGGACGCGCCGCGCCGCTGGGACCGCCGCATGCAGCAGCGGCTGGCGCACGGGGAGGCGGCCGCGCTCGGCGAGCTGTACGACCACTTCGCCTCGCTCGTGCACGGCCTCGCCCACCGCGTGCTCGGTGACGAGGACGCCGCCGACCGGATCACCCGCGAGGTCTTCGCCCACATCTGGGAGAACCCCGACGCGTACGACCCCAAGCAGGGCCCCCTGCGCTCCTGGGTCGCCACGCTCACCCACCAGCGGGCCGTCCGGCGGCTGCGCCAGACCGAGTCCGCCGCCCTGGCCCGCGGCGGCGAGGGCACCCCGGAGGACCTGGAGCGCAAGGTCCGCCGCGCCTCGGCAGCCGCCCGCGCGGACTACATCGTCACGGCGATGCCCGCCCCGCTGCGTGCCGCCCTGGAGCTCGCCTACTTCCAGCGGCGTGACTACCGCCAGACGGCGGCCGACCTCGGCGTGACGGAGGACGAGGCGCGCCGCCGCCTCCGCCTGGGCCTGCAGCTGCTCTCCACCGCGAACGACGCGGCGGGCCCCGCGGAGCCGCATCCCGCACCGGGGGCGCGCCCCGGTTACGGGAGAGCGCTGTGAAGGGGCCCGACCGGCAGGACCCCTTCGAGGACCCGGACCTCCCGGAGACCGACGGCGGCGGTGCGGGAGACCGCGCCGACCGGGGCGGGCCTGATGGCCCCGGCGGTCCGGACGGGCCCGGCGGCACCGGTGGTGCGGGCGGCTCGGGCGGCTCGGGCGGCTCGGGCGGCTCGGATGACCGTAGTGACGCCCGTCGGCCACCGCGCATACCGCTGCCCCGCTCCTCCATAGAGGACACGGGACACCCGCTGCCCGACCCTCCGCTCGCCCTCGACCACCGCGTCCTGAAGTCCCTGCTCGGGGCGTGGGCGCTCGCCGCCTGCTCGGTCGAGGAAGCCCTCGCCGTCGAGGTGCACCTGGGCCACTGCGGGCCCTGCGCGGAGGAAGCGCTGCGGCTGCGCGACGCGGTGGGACTGCTGCACCAGGAGGAGAGCCTCGACCTCGACCCGGGCCTGCGCAACCGCGTCATCGAGAACTGCCTCGGGCGGCGCCCGGCCCGTATCCCGGTCCCCGAGTGGGCCATTCCGTACGACGCCGAGACCGCTCGGCTCGACGCGCTCCTGCGGGACATCGGCGACTCCGAGTGGCACGCCCCGGTGCGCCTGCGGTGGTTCGACGAGGACCGTCCGGTCAGCCGCAAGACGACGGTGGCCGGCGTGATCGCCCACCTCCTCGCCGTCGACGGTCTTGTCGCGCTCGCCCTCGGTCTCGACGACCCGCTCGGCCGGGAGGCGCCGCCGCGGCCCGACCCGGGCCACCGCACCGAGGCGTACTGGCGCGCTTCGTACTTCCCGCCCACGCGCGCGGTGCGCGGCCCCTGGCGCGAGCAGTCCCACGAGCTGATCCGCACGGTGTCCTTCACGGCGGGCGGCCCGCACGGCTCCGGCTCCGGCGGCCTCGCCGTCCCCTACAGCGCCCCGGACGAGCGGGGCCGCCGCGTCGAGCTGCCGCTGCGGGACTCCATGCTGGACCGCGCCTTCGAGTGCTGGATCCACGCGGGCGACATCGCGGCGGCGGTCGACTATCCGTACGAGCCCCCGTCGCCGCGCCATCTGCACCGCATGATCGACCTCGCCGCCCGGCTGCTTCCCGGCACACTCGCCGAGCGCCGCCGCTCGGGTCTCGCCGCCCCGGCGCACGGCCTGGTGGCGGCGGGCGCCCCGGGCCGGAGCCTGCGCCTGGAGGTCGAGGGCATGGGCGGCGGAGAATGGTTCATCCCGCTCGACTCCCCCGGCGCCAGTGCGACGGCGGACCGCGAGGTGGCCCATGTCGCGCTGGACGGCGTCGAGTTCTGCCGCCTGGCCGCCGGCCATGTGTCTCCGCAGGAGGCTGCGGCGGGGCAGGTCGGTGACCGCCAGGCGATCAAGGACGTGCTGTTCGCGGCGGCGTCACTGAGCCGGATGTGAGTTCGCCGAGCCGGATGTGAGTCTCGCGCGGGGCCCCGCAGCGGTCAGGCGAAGACGACCGTGCGGTGCCCGTTGAGCAGGATCCTGCGCTCGGCGTGCCACTTCACGGCGCGCGCGAGCGCCTGGCACTCCACGTCCCGGCCGATCGCGACCAGCTGGTTCGGCGTGACGCCGTGGCCGACGCGCTCGACCTCCTGCTCGATGATCGGCCCCTCGTCGAGGTCCGCCGTCACGTAGTGCGCGGTCGCGCCGATCAGCTTCACACCGCGCGCGTGCGCCTGGTGGTACGGCTTCGCGCCCTTGAAGCTCGGCAGGAAGGAGTGGTGGATGTTGATGATCCGGCCGCTGAGCTGCTTGCAGAAGTCGTCCGAAAGGACCTGCATATAGCGGGCCAGGACGACGAGCTCCACGTTCTGAGCGCGCACGAGTTCCAGGATCTCCGCCTCGGCCTGCGCCTTGTTGTCCTTCGTCACCGGGACGTGGTGGAAGGGGACGTCGTACGAGGCGGCGAGCTCGGCGAAGTCCGTGTGGTTCGAGACGACCGCGGCGATCTCGACCGGCAGCGCGCCGATGCGTGAGCGGAAGAGGAGGTCGTTCAGGCAGTGCCCGAACTTCGACACGAGCAGGACGACGCGCATCTTGTCGTCGGCGCGGTGCACCTGCCAGTCCATGTGGAAGGAGTCGCCGATCGCGGCGAAGCTCGCCCGCAGCTTCTCGACCGTCACCGGCGGCTCCGCCGAGAAGTGGACGCGCATGAAGAAGAGCCCGGTGTCGTGGTCACCGAACTGCTGGCTGTCCTCGATGTTGCAGCCGGTCATGAAGAGATAACTCGACACGGCGTGCACGATGCCCTGCTTGTCCGGGCAGGAGAGGGTGAGGACGTACTGCTCAGCGGGGGCGGGGACCTTCTCGTTCATGCGCCCAAGGTTCCCACAATCAGGCCACCCCACGGGACCACGGTCCATGCCCCGGACGGGAAAAGGGGCCGTGCCCCGGACGGGAAGAGCGGCCGTGCCCCGGGCGGGGAGGTGCCTAGCTCGCCGACCGGGTCAGGATGCGCAGCACCTCAAGCGTCCGGGGAGCCTCGTCGGGGTCCTCCCCGTCACTGACGGCGAGCCGCACATGGGCCTCGCGCGCGGCGCGGACCGCCTCCGGCCACCCCGGGTGATCGAGATAGGCGGACACCAGCGCGTCCGGCCCCACCTCGTGCATGATCCGCAGGACCCGCAGCACCGCGGCGTCCACCAGGGCCGCCTCCTCCGCGTCACGGAAGATCGTCCCGACGTACTTGTCGGCGGACCAGTTGTCGAGCCACGTGTCCTCGACCAGGCGGTACACGGCGTCGGTCACGTCCCCGTACTCCTCGCGCCCGGCGAGCCAGCACTCACGCTGGAACCCCGGGTCGGAGAGCATGTGAAGAGCCGAGCGCACGTTGCTGCGCCAGCGCCACCATGGCATGTCGTTCGTTGGCATGCCGCCCATGGTGCTTGAGCGACGGCCACGACGGGAAGAGTTCTCCGAACCTTGCACGGTCATCGATCGTACGTTCCCCCTCGGCGCAGCCGAATCGGCCCCTGTCATTCACCTTCTTGTCACCATGCGTTGAGAACGCGTCACTCCATGGTTGGCACTGCGGCGGAATCGTGCATGACCATGCCCGTCTCGCGACGCACCTTCCTCCCCCGCCCCTCCAAGACCGCGATGCTCACCGCGGCCGCCCTGGTGGCGGCGGGTGCGTCCCTGACCACCGCATGCGGGGTCATCCCTGGTTCCGCGGGGGGATCCAGGGAAGACCCCGTGACCGTCATGACCTGGGCCCCCGAGAAGACCAAGGCCACGAACAAACCCGGCATCCCCGCGATGGCGCAGGCCTACGCGCGCTGGGTCAACGCGAACGGCGGCCTCGACGGCCGCGAGCTCAAGGTCATCACCTGCAACGACCACAACGACCCGGTGGGCGCCGCCGACTGCGCCCGCGAGGCGGTCGACAAGGAGGTCGCGGCCGTCGTCGGCTCCTACAGCCAGCACGGCCGCTCCTTCCTCTCCCCCCTCGAAGTCGCCGGCATCCCCTACATCGGCGGGTACGGCGTCACCGACGAGGAGTTCAGCAGCCCCCTGTCGTACCCCGTCAACGGCGGCGAACCGGCGCTCATGGCGGGCAACGGCCGTCAGCTCGCCGCCCGCTGCGAGCGCGTCTCCCTCGTACGCCCCGACACGATCGCCGGCGACGATCTCCCCGGGCTCCTGGACTCGGGCCTCGCCGAGGGCCACCGCAAGCCCTCCGCCGACATACGGGCACCCGAGGACGGCACCGACTTCACCGCGCAGGCCGAGCAGGCGCTGGAGCGCGCGGGCACCGGGGGCTGTGTGACGGCGGCGCTTGGCGAGCGCACGGACACGTTCTTCGACTCCTACCGGCGCACCGAGGACGCGTACCCGAGCGCGAAGATCTCCTCCGTGCTCGGCAGCGTCGACCAGTCCCTCGTCGACCGCACGGGCGGCGGCAACGGGCCGTACGAGGGCGCCTACCTCACCGGCTGGTACCCGGCGGCCAGTGATCCCCGCTGGGACGACATGCGCGAGGTCATCCGCCAGCAGGCGTTCGGCGACAACCGGGTCGACCCGACGGACGCGGGCGTGCAGACGACGTGGATCGCCTACACCGTCCTGAAGCAGACCGTCGAGTCGCTCAAGGGCGGCGAGGTCTCCTCACGGACGCTGCGGCGGGCCCTCGACGAGGGGCTCAAGGTGCGGACGGGCGGTCTCACGCCCACCCTGAGCTGGCGCTTCAAGGACATGCTCGCGGCCAGCGACTTCCCGCGCCTGGTCAACGCCGACGTCACGTTCCAGATGGTGCGCGACGGCCGCCTCGTGCCGGCGCGCAAGGGCTTCGTGAACGTCTCGAAGACCTTGGAGCAGGTGACGTGACCGGGTGACCCGTTCTGTTCCCGGCCGCGCTCCTGGCCCGGGTCCCGGCCTGGCCCCGGTCCCGTCCTGGCCCCGGCCTCGTCGCCGCCCTAGAGCTGTGACTTGTCGCGTGTGGTGAGGCCGTGCTGCTCGGCGATGGCGTTCCACAGCCCGGCCGCTTCCTGCTTGGCCGTGGTCGCCTCGCCGCTGGACTTGTTCCCCGCGACGGTCTGCGGCGTCGTGCGGGCACGGCCCTTCTTGCAGCCCTTCTTGCCCGCGACCTGACCCGCCCACGCGGCGTAGTGGTTGTCGGCCGCGGCGGACGCCTTCCACGCCTTGGTGAGGGAGGCCGTCAGCTGGGCGTTGGCCGGCAGCTTGTCCACGGAGAGCCCCGAGAGGCGCGTCACCAGGCCGTTGCGCTGCTTGGCCGCGTTGCGCAGATCGGTGGCCGACTGGGCGAGGTCGGTGCACTTGCCCACGTTGCGTACGGCGCCGATCACCGAGTCACGGCTGTTGTTGCTGTCGGCCAGGAGCTTGTCCAGGGCGACGGCCTGCTCCTTGGCGGGGTCGACGGAGGGCGAGGGTTTCTCGTCGGCGGGCGCGGACTCGGAGACGGTCTGCGGACTGTCCTTCTCCTCGTCACCGCCACCGCCGCTGAGGAGGGCGCCCGCGCCGACGCCGACCAGCGCGATGACGACTCCGACGGCCGCGAAGAGCGGCACCTTCGATCCGGTGCGGCCTCCTCCGCGTGACGCGGGGGCCGCGGCGGCGGCGCGGCGTGCGGCCCGTCCCCCGCCGTCGCCGCCCTGGCCGTGGCCCGCGGGCTGCGGCGGCTCGAAGCGGGGCATCTGCTGGGTGGACGCGGGGCCTTCGGATTCCGGTGCCTCGGTACGGAAGAGGCTGTCGAACTCGGCGGGCGGCTGCCGGTCGCCCGGGGCGCCGGGCCGTATCCCGAAGGGTGCCTTGCCGGGCTCGGCGGGCACGGGGGCGATGAACTGCGTCGGCTCGTTGTCGGAACCGGCCGCCGGGGGCATCGGCGTGCGCCCCAGGAACTGCGTGGCCTCCCCCGCGGGGGCCTCGGGCGGCAGGGCTCCGGGGGCGACGGGGGGTATGTACTGGGTGGCACCTTCGTCGACGCCTGCGCCTGCGGCGGGCGTCGCGGGTATGTACTGCGTCGCGTCCGCGTCACCCGCACCGGCGGGCGCCAGCGGCGCGAGACCTCCCGCGACGGGCGGCAGGGGCGCACCGGCTCCGGTACCGGTACCGGTACCGGAGCCACCGGGGGGAAGCTGGCCCGCCTGAGCGGCGGGCGGAAGCTGCCCGGCCTGCGCGGCGGGCGGAAGCTGCCCGGCTCCTCCGGTCTGCCCGGCCTGCCCGGCCTGGGGAAGCGGCTGACCCGGCTGGCCGGGGTACGCGGGGTCGGCGGGGCGGCCGGGGTACGAGGCGTCGGCCGCCTGCCCGGGGTACGCGGCGTCGGCGGGGCGGCCTGCGTGGGCGCCACCTGCCGCCTGTCTCGCGTGCGCGCCGGCCTGCGACTGCGCCGCGTGCTGGCCACTCTGCGGCTGCCCTGCGTGCTGACCGCCCTGAGGGAGACCCGCGTGCTGACCACCGTGCGACTGTGCCGCGTGCTGCCCGCCCTGGGGCTGGCCCGCGTGCTGGCCACCCTGCGCGTGGCTCACGTGCTGGCCACCCTGGGACGGGCCCGCGTGTTGCCCGCCCTGCGGCTGTCCCCCGTACTGCTCGCCCTGCGGCTGACCCGCGTGCTGGCCACCCTGTGCGTGGCTCACGTGCCGGCCGCCCTGGGACGGGTCCGTGTGCTGGCCCGCCTGCTGCCCACCGCCGTACTGCCCGCCCTGCGGCTGACCCGCGTACGGTGCGCCCGCGCCCTGTGCCGGCCCGTACGAACCGCCCTGCGGCTGGGCTCCGTATGCGCCGCCCGGAGCCTGACCGCCGTACGTGCCGTCAGGAGCCTGACCGCCGTATGTACCGCCCTGCGGCTGACCGCCGTACGTACCGCCCTGCGCCTGGCCTCCGTACGAGTCGCCCCCGTACGAAGCGTCCTGGCCGTAGTCCTGGTGTTGTGCGCCCTCGGCGGGCAACGGGGTGGCCGTGCCGTACGGCTGCTGCTGGGCGTCCCAGGGGGTGCCCGAGCCGGGCGGCGGGTCCGCAGGGGCCGGGCCCCACGGCTGGCCCCAGGGGCTGCCGCCCGCGGGGGCCACGTGGTCGCCGGTGGTGCCGGGCATCAGCGGCTCGCTTCCGTCGGCAGGCAGCACGATGCCTTCGTGCGCGTGCCGGTCCGCGGAATGCGGATCGGAGGAAGCGGCACCCTGCCCGCTCTGCTGCGTCACCGGGACTCCTACGAATGGGGGACCTACGGAACCGTCGGCTCACGCTACCGGGTCGCCACAGTCGTCTGCCACGCAGCTCAAACCTCCGTGACCGCATCAATCGCGGAAGTAACAAAAGCTCTCCGCGAAACGCTGATTACGTCACCAGGGAGTTTCGAACGCGCACGGGAGTTGCCGTTCACGGTGCGGAAAGGGCCGGGACGGGCCACGTTCACCGGAGCGCGACACACGTCACAAACCCTTCACGCACCGATCCCGCGCCCGATCCCGCACTCCCTCACGCCGCCTGGACGTCCATCCGCGCCCCGAACTCCCTTACCACCGGCTCCTCGCGGTAAGGAGCGAGCCGCTGCTGGAAGTCCTCCAGATACTCGGCGCCGCGGTTCGACCGCAGCGTGCCGAGCAGTTCGACGGCCTTCGTGCCCGTGTGGCACGCCTGCTCGATGTCACGCCGCTGCACCTGCGCCGTGGCGAGCAGGACCAGGCCGATCGCCCGCCGCCGCGCCCGCGTCTCCGGATGCCCCGCGAGGGACTCCTCGGCACTGCGCGCCGCCGCGTCCGCCTGCCCCAAGTCACGGTGGCAGTGCGCCAGTTCGTCGGCCAGGTAGGCGTGGTCGAAATGCTTGATCCACACCGGGTCGTCGCCCGAATCCGTCTCCCCGGCGGCCCGGTCCATCGCCTCGACCGCACGGCCCGCGACGACCTGGGTCGAGCGCCCGTCCCCGAGCAGCGCGTGCCCCCTGGCCTCGGCGGCGTAGAACATGGCCTCCGCGCGCGGGGTGACCCGCCCGCGCGTCCCCTCCTGGGCCGCCCGCGCCAACTGCGCGATCTCCCGCGGGTTTCCGAGCTGCGCCGCGAGATGGCTCATGGACGCGGCGAGGACATAACCGCCGTACCCCCGGTCGCCCGCCGCCTGAGCGAGCCGCAGCGCCTGGATGTAGTACCGCTGGGCCAGGCCCGGTTGGCCCGTGTCCACCGCCATGTACCCGGCGAGTTCCGTCAACCGCGCGACGGCCGAGAACAGTTCACGCCCCACCGCCTCGCGGTACGAACCGGCGAGCAGCCCCGACACCACGCTGTTCAGGTAGTGCACGACGACCGGCCGCACATGCCCGCTGCCGTACTGGTGGTCCAGCGTCGTCAGCGCCTGCGTCATGGCCCGCACCGCCGCCACGTCGGAGGGCCCGACCCGCGGCCCGGCCATCCGGCCGACCTGCGCGTCCGGCGACGAGATCAGCCAGTCGCGGCTCGGCTCGACGAGCGCGGAAGCGGCGACGGACGAGCCGGACAGGAAGTCCCGCCGCCCCACGTCGCTGCGCCACAGCTCGCAGACCTGCTCGATGGCGCCGAGCACGGTGGGCGAGAACTGCAGGCCGACGCCGGAGGCGAGGTTCTTGCCGTTCGCCATGCCGATCTCGTCGATCGTGACCGTCCGGCCCAGCTTTCGGCCAAGGGCCTCCGCGATGATGCCGGGCGCCCGGCCGCGCGGCTGCTGACCGCGCAGCCACCGGGCGACCGACGTCTTGTCGTAGCGCAGATCGAGACCGTGCTCCGCGCCGCACATGTTGACCCGGCGGGCCAGGCCCGCGTTCGAGCAGCCCGCTTCCTGAATGAGTGCCTGCAGCCTTTCATTGGGCTGCCGCGCGACGAGCGGCCTTGCGGCCATGGCGTACCCCCTGATGTGCACCGTGGTTCATCTGGACGGAGGGGCCGGAATCGGCCACCCCAGATGATCAATGCCCTTGGAACAAACGGAAGATGCACCACAAACGGACGATAAGTCGGCAACTGGGCATCTTCGGAGTGCCACAGCCTTGCTACCCGCACATGGAACCCATTCCCCATGCGCGCCCCCGCCCGTGCACCCATGCGCCCCACATGCAGGATCGATGCTCCGCCCCCGCGCACGCGACAGCCGTAACCGTAGGTGTCGGGCGGAGTTGAGAAGTCCGTGGAAGAGACCATGGGAGTCACGTCAGCCGCGCACATCCCGAAGCAGCGCGGAGAATCCTTGCTGGACACGGCCGTGCGATACGCGGAAGAGCGCCACTGGGACGTGTTCCCCGGGACGTGGCTCGAGTCCGTCGAGGGGGCCGAAACCTGCTCGTGCGGTGACACCGCGTGCACGACACCCGGCTCGCACCCGGCGCGCGAGGACTGGGCGACACAGGCGACGGGCAGCGCGACCGTCGCCAGGCGGCTCTGGTCCAAGCAGCCGAAGTCGTCGATCCTGCTGCCGACGGGCCGTACGTTCGACGCCATCGACGTGCCGGAGACGGCCGGGTTCCTCGCGCTCGCCCGCATGGAACGGATGGAACTGACGCTCGGCCCGGTGACCTGTACGCCCGACCGCCGGATGCAGTTCTTCGTCCTGCCCGGCGCCACCGCCAAGGTCCCTGACCTGGTACGCAAGCTGGGCTGGCCGCCCGCGGCGATCGACCTGGTCTCGCTGGGCGAGGGCGCCTATGTCGCCGCCCCGCCGACCCGGTTCGGCGCGACCGGCGCCGTGCAGTGGGCCTGCCGTCCCACCGCCGCGAACCGCTGGCTCCCCGACGCGGAGGAGATCATCTCGCCGCTTGCCTACGCATGCGGGCGCGAGGCCCGGCGGTAGGGCAGCACAGGGGGCGCGCGAACGCCGTACGGGCCGGAGAGATCCGGCCCGTACGGCGTTCGCGCACGAACTCGGCGAAGCCGGTGACGACGGTGCGGGGGACGTATCGTGCACAGTCCAGAGACGGCGGCGACGAAGGGCGGCACCGTGACCGAGGAAGCACCGGCGGGAGCGACCACACCCGCACCGGCGGTACGGGTGCAAGGGCTGTGGAAGGCCTTCGGCCAGCAGATCGCCGTCGCCGGGATCGACCTCACCCTCCCCGCCGGCAAGTTCATCGGACTCGTCGGCCCCAACGGCGCCGGCAAGACCACCACCCTCTCGATGGTGACCGGACTCCTGCGCCCCGACCGGGGCACGGCCGAAGTCGTCGGCCACGACGTATGGGCCGACCCCGTCCAGGTCAAGGCCCGCATCGGCGTCCTCCCCGAAGGACTGCGCCTCTTCGAGCGCCTCTCGGGGCGCGAACTCCTCGCGTACACCGGACGCCTGCGCGGGCTCCCCGGCGACGAGGTCGACAAGAGAGCCACCCAGCTCCTGGACGTACTGGACCTCGCGGGCGCCCAGCACAAACTCGTCGTCGACTACTCGACCGGCATGCGCAAGAAGATCGGCCTCGCCGCGGCCCTGCTCCACAACCCCGAAGTCCTCTTCCTCGACGAGCCCTTCGAAGGCGTCGACCCGGTCTCCGCACAGACCATCCGCGGCGTCCTGGAGCGCTACACCGCGTCCGGCGCCACCGTCGTCTTCTCCTCGCACGTCATGGAACTCGTCGAATCACTCTGCGACTGGGTCGCCGTGATGGCCGCGGGCCGCATCCGCGCCCAGGGCACCCTCGCCGAGGTACGCGGCGACTCCCCCTCGCTCCAGCAGGCGTTCCTCGAACTGGTCGGCGCGGGCGGCCGCGACACCGGATCGCACCTCGACTGGCTCGGCGGCGGCACCCGATGAGCGCCCTCCCGACAGCCGCCCCCGCACCCTCCCCCTCCATCACCCCGGTCTTCGTACGCCTGAAGCTGTCCCTCCTGCGCAACGGCCTGCACCAGTCGACCGGCCGCCGCGCCGCCTACATCGCGTCCGTCGTCGCCGCGCTCCTCGTCGCCGCCCTCCAACTCCTCGGCCTGATCGCGCTGCGCGGCAACGAACACGCCGCCACCGTCTCCGTCCTGCTCACCGCCGTGCTCGCGCTCGGCTGGGCGGTGATGCCGCTGTTCTTCCCCAGTGGCGACGAGACCCTCGACCCCACCCGCCTGGTGATGCTGCCGCTGCGCCCCCGCCCGCTGGTGCGCGCGCTCCTCGTCGCCTCGCTGGTCGGCATCGGCCCGCTCTTCACCCTCTGCCTCGCGCTCGGCTCGGTCATCGCACTCGCCCACGGCGCCGCGGCGGCCGTCACCGGCGTCCTGGCCATCGCGCTCACCCTGCTCGTCTGCGTGGCCCTCGCGCGCACCGTCGCCGCCGCGAACATCCGACTCCTGACCAGCCGCAAGGGACGCGATCTGGCCGTCCTGAGCGGCCTGCTCATCGCGGTGGGGGCGCAGGTCGTCAACTTCGGTGCGCAGCGGCTCGGTTCGTCGGGGCTCTCGCAGCTCGACCCGGCGGCGGACATCGTGCGCTGGATCCCGCCCGCCTCGGCGATCGGCGCCGTCGACTCGGTGAGCAAGGGCTCGTACGCCACCGGGGCCGCGCAACTCGCCCTGAGCGCGGCGGCCCTGCTGGCCCTCCTCACCCTCTGGCAGCGCAGCCTGACCCGCCTCATGACCACCCCCGACGGCTCCACGCTCGCGGCGGCGGAACCCACCAAGGCGCGCGCGGCACACGGCCTGGGACGCCTGCTCCCCGGCGGCCGCACCGGCACGGTCATGGAACGCAGCCTGCGCTACGTGTGGCGCGACCCCAAGACGAAGGCGGCCTGGGTGACCTCCCTGGCCATCGGCCTCATCGTGCCGCTCTTCAACGCCCTGCAGGGCACCGGCTCCATCTACTTCGCGTGCTTCGCGGCGGGGATGCTCGGCGTCCTCATGTACAACCAGTTCGGCCAGGACACCTCGGCGTTCTGGATGGTCGCGATGACGATCTCCTCGGCGCACGACGCGTACATCGAGATCCGCGCCCGCGCCCTCGCCCTCCTCGTGATCACCCTCCCGTACGCGACGCTGGTGACGGTCATCACCGCGGCCGTGCTCGGCGACTGGACCGGCCTCGCGGAGGGGCTCGGCCTCTCCTTCGCCCTGCTCGGCGCGATGCTGGCGACGGGCGCCTGGTCATCGGCGCGCTTCCCCTACTCGATCCCGCAGGAGGGCTACAAGAACGTGGCCCCCGGGCAGGCGGGCCTGGCCTGGATCTCGATCTTCGGCGGCATGGTCGCCGCGGCCCTGCTGTGCGCCCCGGTGCTCGCCTTCACGATCTGGCTGCACGTCTCGGGCGAGAGCGCGTGGTCCTGGGTGCTGCTGCCGCTCGGCGGTGCCTACGGAGCGCTGATCACGTACTGCGGCCTGCGGCTCGCAGCACCGAGGGTGGCGAGGCGGCTGCCGGAGATCCTCACGGCGGTCAGCAAGGGCTGAGAGGCGCGCCCGGAGACGCAGACGACCCGCGAGCCGTGGTCCCCGCCGTACGAGACGGCGGGAAGCCGGCCGGACTCACCGGCGGCTCGCGGGTCGGGTGACTGCTTGGGATTGGGCCGGTCGCACGCACATCACACGTGCTGGTCCGGCGCCGAAATCGAGTTGCGACGACGGGCCACTAGCCCGCAGTCACCTCACGCGTCCGGTTTCCATACATCTGCCGAACCACCTCCTCTCCGTGATGACTCACACCCTAGGAACAGCGGCGGCTCGCCTCAACCGGTTTTTCGAGACTCCCGCGCAATGGGCTCCTGCCGGGTGTCGTAGGCGTATCCGTCGCCGCGCTGCAGCAACCACAGATTCCGGTGCGAGACGTTGATCCGCCCGGCCGGCGTGGTCAGGCTGTGTTGGCCCCTGGCCCGTACGGAGATGCGCCCGCTCCAGACGCCCGCCCACTTGCCGGCGGAGAGCGTCGCGCGTACGAGATCCCCGGTGATGTAGCCGAAGTGCTGTTTGGTCCTGGCCCGTCGCAGCCGGGGAAAGCCGAAACGGTCAGGGGTGGTCCGGGCGTAGGAGCCCCGGCCGGTGGCTTTCACGACGAGAACGCGGGCGGGCACGCGGACGATCCGACCGCGGTTCTCGCGACCTATTTCGCCGATGGCGAGAGCGTCGATGGTGTGGGTCTTGTCGAGTCCCGCCGCCGTGCGGTTCCGTTGGGTACGGGCGCCCGGCCAGGCACACACGTGTGGGCCGAGAGCACTCAGTGCGTCGATGAGCCGATGACGGGTCGAGTTCATGGCGGCGGCGTCACGCAGGGATGGACGAGTCCGCGCACGGATCTCCGCCAGGCGTTCCGGCCGATCGGCAAGGAACACAGCCACGGATCTGTTGCCCTTGGCCTGGTTGCAGGGGATGCACGCGAGCACGCGGTTGGAGATCCTGTCGGACCCTCCACGACTGCTGGGGTGGACGTGGTCGATGTTCAGGGGGACACACGTGGTGCCGCAGTAGGCGCAGGCTCTCCCCATCGCGGCGAGCAGGAATGCGCGAGCGTCACTTCCGAAGAGTGGGCCATTGCCGTACTCGGCCCCCTTGAGCTGTTCTCCCGCACTCATGGAGTGGGTGTCGAAGGTGACGCTTTCCACGTGGACCTCCGTGACCGGCGCGTACCGGCTGAAGCGCCGAGCAAGGGAGATGGTGGTGTCGACACGGTGTCGCAGCGACGGGGCGAGCCATCCTTCCGGGCGGGTGCGGTTGTTGCTTCTCGGCGCTCGGTGGCGCAGGTTCACGGACCGTCGTCTGCGCCGGTACCCGGCACGCTGCCTCATGCGGTGCCGGATCTGATCGCCGCGATGCCGGAGTTCGGCCGACACCAGGCCCCGGCGCACGAGGACGGTTTCCCCGCGCTGGTCGATTTCCGTCTTCTCTTCCGTGAGCGCGAGGCCGGTCCCTTTGGATCCAGGGTCGATGCGCAGCTGTACGCCGTCGACCACGGAGTCGGCGCGCGTACGGTCCCGGAGCCGGATGGTGAACGGGACCTGCCTGTGCACGACAGCCTTTCCGGCGCCGAGCAATTCGCGGGCGCGAGCGGGGTGACAGGGCATCAAAGGGCTTTTGTCCCTTGCTAGCACGAATACCCTGCTCGCGCCGATGCCCCCGGTGTATGTGGGGGGCGTGAGAGCGTCACCGCTCCCGTTCTCTGCCGTCTTTGCCGCGTCAGCGGCCGATTCGACGTGACGCCGACGGGGTCTGACGCGATGCCCGCCGGTCTCCCCTCGCCCATGTTCCCCGCCGGTTCCCCGCACGGTGGCGGGAAGTCCGTGAGCCGTTTCGTCCTTGCTCCTGAGGGTGTCTGCTCTCACGGATTCCAGAGCAGGCTGCTGAGGAAGCACAGCCCGGTGGGTCTGTTCGCCTGCGGGAAACGTAGTCATCAAAGGGCGCCTTCCTGTGGCCTGATGGCCTTGATGACTGGGGCTGATCACTCCGCCTGTCCCCGCCAGGGGCAAGCTGCGGCCTTGAGCCGAAGAGCGAGCGATCTCCCTTCGTGTGTTGTCGCCGACGCTAGCGGTCACGTCCTTCCCGGCGGTCCAGATCACTCGATGTCAGTCGTTTGTGCGAATCACCGGAGGTGAGTTCGACGTGGCGGGGCACTCGAAGGGAACATGGGGTCCGCCGGCAACGTTCAAGCGGGGCAACGATTTCGTCGAACTTCTGGGAAGTACCTGTGGGCTGCGTCACGTTCGAGTTCAATGATCTGACGTGCGGTATACGCGTAACTCGCAGAACATGCAGCTCATGAGGACACGGCCTGCAGGGGGTGCCAGGTGAGTGCTTCCCGGCGAAGCGGGACCACCGACGAGCTGGGGCCCGAGGAGCCCGAGCCCGGTGGGGCCGAATTGCTCGCGGCACTGCTGGACGGGATGGACGCCGCCCTGTGCGCGTTCGATGCCGATGGGGTGGTGACGCACTGGAATCGTGAGGCCGAGCGGATTCTCGGGTGGTCGGCGGCGGAGGCCGTCGGGCGGCAGGGGTTCGCGGGGTGGGCGGTGCGGACCGCCGACGCCGAAGAGGTCGAGAGCCGGCTGATGTCGGCCATGGAGGCGCATGGGCGGCAGGTGCACGAGTTCGCGCTGCTGACGAAGGACGGCGGGCGGGTGCTCGTGCGGACGCAGTCCGCGGCCGTGCGCGGTGGGGACGGGAAGCCTGCCGGGGTGTACTGCGCGTTCAGCGAGGTTCATGCGCAGATCGACCTGGAGCGTTCCATCGCGCTGAGCGAGGCGCTGTTCGAGAACGCCTCGTGGGGTGTGGTGCTCGTCGACGCGGATCTGCGTCCCGCCGTGGCGAACGAGCATGCGGCGCGGTCCTTGGGGATGGGGCGTACGGCGTTGCTGGGGCGGCCCCTCGGGGAGTTGCTCGGGCAGGGTGTGGAGGAGCTGGAGAGCGCGCTGAGTCATGTGCTCGCCGAGGGGGCGCCGCCCGCGCCCGCCGAGATGTGGGTGTCGGTGCGGGCCACTCAGAGCGGTGAGCCGGAGCGGCGTTGCTGGCGCAGCGGCTTTCTGCGTCTTGCGTCGCCGCTCGCGGAGGAGCCGGTGCCGCTGGGGGTCGCCTGGCTCTTCCTGGATGTGACGGAGGCCAAGCAGACCGAGCAGGAGGCGGCGCAACTCCGTTTTCGTTCGCAGCAGTTGCACCGGGCGGCGCGGGCCGCGGGTGAGTGCGAGGATCCGATGGAGGCGGCGACGGTCCAGCTGGACTTCGCCCTGGCCGGGTTCGCCGATCACGCGTTGATCGATCTGGTGGCGGGGGATGGGGAGCCGTTGCGGCTGATCCGTGTCGCCGCCACGCCTGCCGGTGCTCCGGGGCCGTGCCTGCCGGTGGCGAAGGCGGGGCTTCCCGTCCGCTATCTGGAGGGCCACCCGGCCCCGCAGTGCGTGGACCGGGTGGGTTCCGTGCGGACCAGCGCGGGCACCGCGCCGCCGGAGCGTGCCCGGGAGTGGGCGGCGGCCAGGCAGTGGCCGCAGGACACGGTGCACGCGCTGTGCGCGGTGCTGCGGAGTCGGGGGCGGACGCTGGGAGTGGTGACGTTCCTACGGGGCGCGAGCCGCACCCAGTTCGAACGCGCGGACGCGATGTACGCGGAGAGCGTCTCGGCGAGGGTGGCGGCGTCGCTTGATCTGGCGGGGGTTCTGGGCGGCTGACGGCTCCCCTGCCCGCCCGATCACCTCGCGGCGCGTCGAGTGGGTGATCATCCCCCACCGGGCAACGGGTGGGCGGGTGGGGACATCCGCCGCGCAGCGGCGGTTCGGATTCCGCTGAGCGCCCCGCTACGCCGCGTGCAGCGCCAGGGTTGGGGAGAGGCGTGCTGCTCGTACCGCCGGGTAGAGGCCTGCCACCGTGCCGATGGCCAGGGTTGCTCCGAAGCCGCCGGTCACCGCCCATAGGGGGACCACCCAGGGGAGGTCGCCGGACACCGCGTACGCGGCTGTCGCGGCCGCGCCGAGGGCGATTCCCGCGAGGCCGCCCAGGCCGGACAGCATCAGGGACTCGGTGACGAACTGGATGCGGATCTGCCCCTTGGTCGCACCCATGGAGCGGCGCAGGCCGATCTCGTAGCGGCGTTCCAGGACCGAGATGATCATGGTGTTCGCCACTCCGACGCCGCCCACCAGGAGGGCGATCCCGCCGAGTCCGAGGAGCAGCGTGGAGAAGGCCCCTTCGGTCGCCGCCTTCGCCTGCAGGGCCGACGAGGGGTCGGTGACCTGGACGTTGCGCGGGTTCTCCGGGTCGATCGACGCGGCGAGCAGCTTGCGGACGTCGTGCACGGTGGCGTCGGTCGACCGTTCGTACACCGAGGTGGGGCGGCCGTCGAAGCCGAGTTCGCTCTGGGCGGCCGCCCAGCCCACGAGGGCCGAGCGCTCCACGTCGGGTGAGAGCGGCAGCGGGTCGAGGATGCCGACGACCGTGAAGTAGCGGTCGCCGAGCCAGACTTGCTGGCCGGCGCGCGTGATGCCGAGGCGGTCCGCGGCGACATGGCCGAGGACGATCGAGGGGTAGCGGCTGTTGGCCGCGTTGAACCAGGTGCCGTGCCCCATCTCGCCCCGCAGCACCTTCAGCAGGCCCTCGGTGGCCGCCTTGACGGAGATGCCGCCGGTCTCGTCCTCGGGGATCTTCTCGCTGCGCCGCACGCTGTGGTCGAGGTCGCCGGTCGCGCCGACGTCCTGGACGCCCTTGATGCGGGAGACCCGTCCGGCCGCGTCACGCGGGAGCACCACCTTCTCGCCGGAGAACATGGGCTCACCGGGAGCTGCCACCAGCATGTTCGTGCCCAACTCGTCCAGTTTCCGCATGAGTTGCGCTTTGCTCGACGATGAGATGCCTACTACCGCGATCATCGTCGCGATACCGATGGCGATCCCCAGCGCCGACAGCACGACCCTCACCGGGCGGCTGCGCAACCCCGCCGAGCCGACGTGCAGGACGTCGCGCGGTCCGAGCCGCGCCGCCTTCAGCCGGGCGTTCTTCAGCCGGGCGTTCTTCACTCGCTTCGTACGGGTCATCCCGCGCGCACCCCCTCACGCACGGCGGCGGCGCGGACATCCGCCACCACCTGCCCGTCCCGGATCCGTACCTGCCGCGGCAGCCGCTCGGCGATCTCCGTGTCGTGTGTGATGACGGCGATGGTGGCGCCCTGCGCGTTGAGGTCGTGGAGGAGTTCCATCACCGCCTCGCCGGACGCCGAGTCGAGTGCGCCGGTCGGTTCGTCGGCGAGGAGCAGGTCGGGTGAGCCGACCACCGCGCGGGCGATGGCGACGCGTTGCTTCTGGCCGCCGGAGAGTTCGTGCGGGCGGTGTCTCATGCGGTCGGCGAGGCCGACCCGGTCAAGGGCTTCGGCGGCTCTCGCGCGGCGCTCCCCGCGCGAGAGGCCGGAGTACAGGAGCCCTTCCGCCACGTTGTCGCGCGCACTGATCCCCGGCACCAGGTGGAACGCCTGGAACACGAAGCCGATGTGCCGTGCGCGCAGTGCGGACAGGCTGCGGTCGGCGAGCGTGGCGACATCGTGTCCGGCGATGGCCACGGAGCCCTCCGAGGGTCGGTCCAGGGTGCCGATGATGTGCAGCAGGGTCGACTTGCCGGAGCCGGAGGGGCCGACGATGGCGAGGAGTTCGCCCTCCTCCACCCTGAGGTCCACGCCGCGCAGGGCGGCGACCCCGCCCGGGTACTCCTTGGTGACCCCGCCCAACTCCACGACGGCGCTCATATCTTGGGCACCCCGACCTTCGTGCCGGCCTTGAGGCCGCCCCCGGTGACCTCGACGCGGCCTTGGCCGAACATGCCGAGTTCGACCTTCACCTGGCGGGCGCGGCCGTTCTCGACGACCTGGACGCCGTAGCCGCCGCCGGGCAGGGCGAGGAGGGCGTTGACGGGCACGGAGAGGACGTCCTCGCGGGTCTCTCCGGTGAGGTTGACCGTGACCGGGGACTGGTCGAAGCCGTCGACCTTGCCGGGGTCGTCGAAGGAGACCGTGACCGGGATCTTGGGGGTCTTGTCGGCCGGGTCGTCGCCCGGCTCGGCGGTCTTGCCGACGGAGGCGATCTTCCCCTTGGCGGTCGTGCCGTCGGGCAGGTCCACGGTGACCTTGGTGCCCACCTCGGCGAGCTTTCCCTCGGCGACGTCCAGCTGGAAACGTACGACCCGCTCGGCACTCGTGGTGCTGAGCACCGGTCTGCCCGGCGCGACCTGGTCGCCGACGGCCGACTCGGTGGACTTCACGCGGAGCCCGCCGGGCGAGAAGGCGATCTGGTCGGGGCCCACGCGGCCCGTCTGCTTCTGGTCGTGCGCCTTCTGCCACTGCTTGACGGCGTCCGCGGTGCCCGCGGTGTACTCGTCGTCGACGGCGAGCCCGGCGCCGTACCCGAGCGCCCGGAGGTTCTCTTCGAGCTGGCGTACGTCGCTGCCCTCGTCGCCGGTCCTCAGCGTGCGGTACATGGGCTCGGTGCCGTACATGAGGCGCACCGGGACTCCGTTGACCTCGTACAGGCGTCCGTCACGCTTGATGGTCGAGCCGCTGCCCGTGGACCAGGTGAGGGTGCCGGTGGTGCCGGCGTTGACCTTGCGCTGCTTGGCGTAGCCGAGGGTGCCGTCGGCCTGGGTGCCGCTGCTGAGGTCGCCGCGTTCGACGGGGGCGGTGGCGGGCGGGAGTCCTGCGTCCTGGCTCACGGACCCGCCCTCGCCGTTGTCGGCGAGGGCGGTGACGGCGACGCCGCCGCCGGTGATCGCGAGCAGGGCCACGACGGTGGCGACGACGGCGGTGCGGCGCCTCACGCGACGATGTCCTTGCACGCCTCGGCGGCCTTCTCCATCTTCTTGGCCTCGGCGCCCTTGGGCATCTTCTGCGCTTCCATGGCTCCGCCGTCGAACTTCGGGTCGGGCATGTCGAAGCCGTTCTTGCGCATGCACTGGGCGTACTTCAGCATCTTGTCCTTGTCGGCCTGCGAGGGGGCGCGGCCCGACATGCCGCCGCTCTTGCCCGAGCAGGCCTTCATGGCGGCCTCCATCTTCTCCTTGCTCATGTCGCCGCCGATGGTGATCCCGCGGGTGTCCTCGCCGGACTTGGGCTCGCTCACCTTGAGGCCGTGCTTGCGCAGGCACTCGCGCTCCTTGAAGGCGGCGTCGGCCTGCTTGCCCTTGCCGCCGTCGGCCTTGTCCTGGCTGCCGCCGTCGCCGCCGGAGGAGCAGGCTCCGGCGAACAGGGCGAGGGCGGCGATCCCCGATGCGATGGCCGCCCCGCGTGTACGAGTCCTCATGGATGCCTTCCCCTTCACTTCTGGCTGTCGCGTCTGGCTTTCGCGTTGTCGCGTCGTCCGCGCACAGGCTGGCGGGAAGGGGGGTTTCGTTTCTCTCAACGGAGACGCTTACACCGACGAAAGGTGCACTTCAGGTACACAGGGCCGCATGCGCGTACTGCTGGTGGAGGACGAGGAATTCCTGGCCGAGATGATCGCCGTCGGGCTGCGCCGTGACGCGCTCGCGGTCGATGTCGCGGCCGACGGCCTGACGGCGCTGCGCAAGCTCCAGCTGGGTGAATACGACGTCGTCGTCCTGGACCGGGACCTGCCGGGCCTGCACGGCGACGAGGTGTGCCGCAGGGTGGTGGGGCAGCGGCTGCTCACGCGCGTCCTGATGCTGACGGCGTCGGCCACGGTCCGGGACCGGGTGGCGGGCCTCGGTCTGGGCGCGGACGACTACCTGACGAAGCCCTTCGCGTACGACGAACTCCTCGCCCGCGTCCTGGCCCTGGGCCGCCGCACGCGCCCCGCGCTGCCGCCGGTGATCGAGCGAGCGGGCCTGGTCCTGGACACCGCCCGTCGGCAGGCGAGCCGCGACGGCCGCCATCTGGCGCTCTCCCGCAAGGAGTTCGCGGTCCTTGAGGCGCTGCTCCGGGCGGAGGGCGCGGTGGTCAGCGGCGACGATCTGATCGAACAGGTCTGGGAGGAGGACACCAGCTACCGCACGAACGCGGTCCGTGTGACCCTCTCCAAGCTCCGCACCAAGCTGGGCGACCCGCCGGTGGTGGAGACGGTGCCGGGCGCCGGTTACCGGATCACCGGCCGGTCGGCGTGAGGGGGCTGCGCATCGGCGTGAGGGGGCTGCGCGTCGGCCGTCTCAGCAGTGAGCGCGGCCGTCTCACCGTCCTGTACGGCGGCATGCTCCTCCTGGCGGGGGCGCTGCTGACCGGGCTCGTCTACTTCCTGGTGCGGCAGGGGCTCTACTCCTCGATCAGCACCGCCGTCACCACCGCCGTCCCCGGTCGGCGGCCGGTTCCGCCCTGGACGATGCCCTCCCCGGCCCTTTCGGCGTCGCCCGCCCGGCGGGTGACCGGCGACGGCGTATCGGCCGACGACATCTCGCAGGGCCTCGCCGTCACGAAGATCAGTGACGTCGCCGAACAAGCGGCCCTGAGCAGGCTGCTCACCGTGTCGGTGATCGTGCTGTTCGTCTACGCGGCGCTCTCCATCCTGCTCGCCTGGTGGATGGCGGGCCGCGTCCTGCGCCCGGTCGGCGTGATCACCGGCACCGCGCGGCGCCTGTCGGGCGAGAACCTGCACGAGCGGATCGCGCTCGACGCACCGCCCGGCGAGCTGAAGCAGCTGGCCGACACCTTCGACGAGATGCTCGGACGGATAGAGCAGTTGGTCAGCGCGCAGCAGCGGTTCGCCGCCAACGCCGCGCACGAACTGCGGACCCCGCTCGCCATGCAGCGGGCCGCCGCCGAGATCGGGCTCGCGGGTGAGCCCGACGCGCGGGAGGTGGCCCGCATCCGTACGAAGCTCATCTCCGTCGCCGACGACAGCGAGCATCTGATCGAGGGGCTGCTGCTCCTCGCCACCTCGGAGCGGGGGCTCGAACTGCGGGAGCCCGTGGCCCTCGACGTCATCGCCGACGCGGTGACGCAGGGGCTCGCGGGCCGGGCGGCCGAGCGGGACGTCACCCTTGCCCTGCACGCCGAGCCGCTCACCGTGACAGGTGACGGGGTGCTTCTCGACCGCCTCGTGCACAACCTGGTGGCGAACGCCGTGGACTACAACGTCAAGGGAGGCCGGGTCGAGGTGCGCACGGGCCGGGACGGCATCGAGGTCACCAACACCGGACCCGCCGTCCCGCCGGACACCGTCCCGCACCTCTTCGAGCCCTTCCGGCGGCTGCGGGAACGTACCCACGCGCGCGGGGAGGGTGCGGGCCTCGGCCTGTCCATCGTGGCCGCGATCGCCCGCGCACACGGTGCGGAGGCGACCGCCGAAGCGAACGGGGAGGGCGGGGGGCTCAGTGTGCGGGTGCGCTTCCCCACGGGGTCGTAGCGACCTCAGGGGCCGCCTCGGGGCCTCAGCGCCGGTAGAAGATGCGGTCGCCGTACTCGGCGAACACGTGCCCGTTCCACTCGTGCCCGCCGTCCACGTTCCCCGACCGCAGCACCGGCGGCTCGACGCCCCGCGCGGCCAGCCGCTCGACGGCCGTGGCCATCATCGCCTGCATGATCGCGTTGGCGACGACGCTGGAGGCGGGACCGAAGGGCGCGGCGACGGTGTCGAGGCCGAGCTCCGCGTCACCGACGGTGATCTTGGAGTCGATCACGACGTCGCAGTGGTCCTTCAGGAAGGTCCCGGACGCGTGCCGTGACTTCGTCTCCGTCGCGTACGCCACCGACGTCACCCCGATGACCTTCAGGCCGAGCGCGCGGGCGTTCATCGCCATCTCCACGGGCAGCGAGTTGCGCCCGGAGAGCGAGATGATCACGACTACGTCGCCGGAGCGGGCCGGCGAGGAGTCGAGGACGGCGCCCGCGAGCCCGTCGACCCGCTCCAGGGCCGAGCCGAGCGTGGCGGGCATGACGTCGACGCCGACGACTCCGGGGACGGCGAGGAGGTTCATCAGGGCGAGGCCGCCCGCGCGGTAGACGACGTCCTGGGCGGCCAGCGAGGAGTGCCCGGCGCCGAAGGCGAAGAGCCTGCCGCCCGCCTCGACCGCGTCGGCGAGCAGCGTCCCCGCGGCGTCGACGGTGCCGCTCTCCTCGTCGCGCACCCGCCCGAGCAGGCCGATCGCGGCGTCGATGTACTGACCGGCCAGCTTGCTCTCGCTCTTCGAGCCCATGCGCCGAGGGACCTTTCCGGGGTACGTATGTCGGGTACGTATTTCCTGCTGCTGCCTGCACGTGTTTCCCGTGTGCCGCGGATCACGTTGCGGTCTGGACCAGTGCCCTGTCAATACGGCCCGAGCACCCCGTCAAGGCCGCCTGGAGCGGGTTTTCCCCTGGCGCGACCCGGTTGTCAGCGGTATGCGTCAGACTTGAGGGCAGGGCCGGCCGCACGAGCGAGATCTGAGGGGCACCCATGTCGGGGCTTATTGACACCACTGAGATGTATTTGCGCACCATCCTCGAGCTGGAGGAGGAAGGTGTGGTCCCCATGCGCGCCCGGATCGCCGAGCGTCTCGACCAGAGCGGGCCGACGGTGAGCCAGACGGTCGCGCGCATGGAGCGTGACGGCCTGGTGGCCGTCGCCAGCGACCGTCACCTGGAGCTGACCGAGGAGGGCCGCAGGCTCGCCACGCGCGTGATGCGCAAGCACCGCCTCGCGGAGTGCCTCCTGGTCGACGTGATCGGCCTGGAGTGGGAGCAGGTCCACGCGGAGGCGTGTCGCTGGGAACACGTGATGAGCGAGGCGGTGGAGCGCCGCGTCCTGGAGCTCCTGCGCCACCCCACCGAGTCTCCGTACGGCAACCCGATCCCGGGCCTCGAGGAGCTGGGCGAGAAGGACGGGGCCGACCCGTTCCTGGACGAGGGCATGGTCTCCCTGGTCGATCTCGACCCCGGCACCGAGGGCAAGACCGTGGTCGTGCGCCGCATCGGCGAGCCGATCCAGACGGACGCGCAGCTGATGTACACACTGCGTCGCGCGGGCGTGCAGCCCGGCTCCGTGGTGAGCGTGACGGAATCCGCGGGCGGGGTACTCGTGGGCAGCAGCGGCGAGGCCGCGGAGCTGGACAACGAGGTCGCCTCGCACGTCTTCGTCGCCAAGCGCTGAGGCCCGCCGGACCAGGGTCCGGCGGGTTCCGCCCCCTGTTACCGAGAGTTCATGTCAACTGGCGGTAACGGTTGGGCAGTTGTGAAGACCCCTGGATCCGATGGGGTCCAAGATTCAGTGTGCGGAATCGCAGCGCCCGGACGTTTTGCGTGCGAGGCTGTCGCGAGAGGCATATGACGTGAGGGCTCTTGCCGTGCCGGCGCCTGGTCGCCGCCACGGCCGTGGGAGGGGGCAGGAATGTGCCCATCTGGTGAGCGGGAGCGCGTACGCGAACAGTGCGCGTCCACGCCCCCTGAGCACGCAGAGGGCCCCGGCGCCCTTGAGCGCCGGGGCCTGTCCTCCCCTGTTCCGACCCGGAGCCCCGAGCTCCCAGGGTCGTCCCCCTCGGACCGTTTTCCCCGAGCGGCCCGCCTCCCGATGAAGATCTCCCCTCGGCAGCGGCGGCCAATCCTTGAGCGTGGTCACTCGAATGAGGGGTGTTGGCGGCGAACTGGCCGCTTTCGAAAAAGAGTTCGATAGCGTGCGGGGGTGCGTGACAGAACCAGGCGTTCAGCCCGAGAGGATTCAAGGGGGGTGCCAGGAAACATGGTGCGGCGCATTGACGTGACAGGCGCGGGTGGCGTACGCCTCGCCGCCTGGGAGTTCGCCGATCCTCCCAAGTCGAGGGAGACCGACGGTCCGCCCGGAGGCGTCCTGTTACTGCACGGCCTGATGGGCCGTGCATCGCACTGGGCGGGCACCGCCCGCTGGCTCGCCGAGCGACATCGCGCGGTCGCACTCGACCAGCGCGCGCACGGGCAGAGCGACAAGCCCCCCGAGGGCCCCTTCACCCGCGACGCCTACGTGGACGACGCCGAGGCCGCGCTCGTCCAGCTCGGCCTCGCTCCCGCCGTCCTCATCGGCCACTCCATGGGCGCGCTCACCGCCTGGCAGCTCGCCGCGAAGCGCCCCGACCTCGTCCGCGCCTTGATCGTCACCGACATGCGGGCCTCCGCTCTCGGCGCCGCGTCGCAGCGCGAGTGGGAGGACTGGTTCAAGGCCTGGCCGGTGCCCTTCGCCACGCTCGCCGACGTACGGAAGTGGTTCGGCGAGGACGATCCCTGGGTCGAGCGGCCCAATCCATCGCGCGGCGAGTTCTTCGCCGAGGTGATGACCGAGGGCCCCGACGGCTGGCGCCCCGTCTTCGACCGCGAACAGATGCTGAAGTCCCGCGAGACGTGGGTGTTCGACGCCCACTGGGAGGATCTGGCGCAGGTCCAGTGCCCTGCCCTGGTCGTCCGCGGCCTGGACGGCGAGCTGGGCCGTGCCGAGTCCCAGGAGATGGTCCGGGTGCTGCCCCGCGGGGCGTACGCGGAGGTGGCCGACGCCGGGCACCTGGTGCACTACGACCAGCCGGAGGCCTGGCGCGAGGCGATCCAGCCATTCCTGGACGGGGTCCTGACGGGGTCCTGATCGGGTCCGGATCGGGTCCGGACGGAGTCTTGAAGGGGGCAGGCCCCGGCCCTCACGGGCTGAGGCGCTCCACCGTCCAGCCCGAAGCGGTGTCGGCGGCGCCCTGCTCGGTTCGCGCGTAGCGCAGCCGGTCGTGCAGGCGGTTCGCCCTGCCCTGCCAGAACTCGACGCTCCGGGGCACGACCCGGAATCCGCCCCAGTGCGGAGGCGCGGGCACCTGCTCGCCCTCGGGGTAACGCCCCTCCAGGTCGGCGTACGCGCGGTCGAGTTCCTCGCGGGTGGCGATGACCGAGGACTGGGCGCTGGCCCAGGCGCCGAGCTGCGAACCGTGCGGGCGGGTGCGGAAGTACGCCACCGTCTCCTCACGGGCGACGCGCTCCGCCGTGCCCGTGACGATGACCTGGCGGGCCATCGGGTGCCAGGGGAAGAGCAGCGAGATGTTCGGGTTCGCGGCCAGATCCCGGGCCTTGCGGGACTCGTAGTTCGTGAAGAAGACGAAGCCGCGTTCGTCGTACCCCTTCAGCAGGACCGTGCGTGAACCGGGACGGCCCTCCGCGTCCACCGTCGAGACGACCATGGCGTTCGGCTCGTGCAGCAGGCCCGCCCCGGCCGCGGCCAGCGCCTGCGTGAACCACAGCGCGAACAACTCGACGGGCGTGGCGGGCGCCTGGGCCTCGATGAGTCCGTCCATGCCGTAGTGGGCACGTATGGCGGCGGGATCGGACGCGGGAGGGACGGGAGCGGCAGATGAGGAGGCTGATGCTGAGGCGTCGGCTCGATCGGTCACGCGGTCATCTTGCCGTATACGAAGGGCCGGGCGACGGGCTGTCGTACGCCACGGAGAGGTGACGTGTGGCACTGAGTGCCGCATTCCATCGCCAAGGGTGGCACCAAGGGATATCGTTCCGACGCCGAATCGGTTGGGTGACCACCAGCCGCACGGGGCATCACCGGGGTGTCCGAACCGGACCGCGAGTCGAAAGCCGGCCCCACCGACATATACAGACGCACCGGCAGACCGCGGAACCGGACCGAACACGCCCACTTCTGACACATGGTCACGAGCTGTATGTCACCACCATCTGTCGTACACATCACGAGGAGCCGCCTGATGTCCGACTTCGTACCCGGACTTGAGGGAGTCATCGCGTTCGAGACGGAGATCGCCGAACCCGACAAGGAAGGCGGCGCGCTTCGCTATCGCGGCGTCGACATCGAGGATCTGGTCGGTCACGTCTCCTTCGGCAACGTCTGGGGCCTGCTCGTCGACGGCGCCTTCAATCCCGGTCTGCCGCCCGCCGAGCCGTTCCCGATCCCGGTGCACTCCGGCGACATCCGCGTCGACGTCCAGTCCGCGCTCGCGATGCTCGCCCCCGTGTGGGGCCTGAAACCGCTTCTGGACATCAGCGAGCAGGAAGCCCGCGAGGACCTGGCACGGGCCGCCGTCATGGCGCTCTCCTACGTCGCCCAGTCCGCCCGCGGCCAGGGCCTGCCCATGGTGCCGCAGCATGAGATCGACAAGGCCGACACGGTCGTCGAGCGCTTCATGAAGCGCTGGCGCGGCGAGCCCGACCCCAAGCACGTCCAGGCCGTCGACGCGTACTGGACGTCGGCCGCCGAGCACGGAATGAACGCCTCCACGTTCACGGCCCGCGTCATCGCCTCCACGGGCGCGGACGTGGCGGCGGCGCTCTCGGGAGCCGTGGGCGCCATGTCCGGTCCCCTGCACGGCGGCGCCCCCTCCCGCGTCCTCGGCATGATCGAGGAGATCGAGCGGACGGGCGACGCGGTCGCGTACGTCAAGCAGGCGCTCGACAAGGGCGAGCGGCTGATGGGCTTCGGTCACCGGGTGTACCGCGCCGAGGACCCCCGCGCGCGGGTCCTGCGCCGCACGGCACGCGAGCTGGGCGCTCCCCGCTTCGAGGTGGCGGAGGCGCTGGAGAAGGCCGCCCTCGACGAGCTGCACGCCCGCCGTCCCGACCGGGTCCTCGCGACGAACGTGGAGTTCTGGGCCGCGATCGTCCTCGACTTCGCCGAGGTGCCGGCGCACATGTTCACGTCGATGTTCACGTGCGCGCGGACCGCCGGGTGGTCGGCGCACATCCTTGAGCAGAAGCGGACGGGGCGGTTGGTGCGGCCCTCCGCGCGCTACGTGGGACCCGGTTCGCGGAACCCCCGGGAGGTCGAAGGGTTCGGGGACATCGCGCGGTAGGGATCTTTCCCCGACCCCGCCCCCGGACCCCCGCTCCTCAAACGCCGGAGGGCTGGAAATCCAGCCCTCCGGCGTTTGAGGGAACGCTCAGCGCAGCGCCGCCTCCACCAGCACCGTCCACTGCGCCACCACCCGCTCACGCCGCGCCCCGTCATCCGTCAGGAGATTGGCGAGGCCGAGGCCGCGGGCCATGTCCAGGAGGCCCTGGATGGTCTCCCGCACCCCGGGGCGGGACTCGTCCGCCCCGAGCAGCCGTACCGCGATCCGGTGCGTCTCACGCCCCACCCGCGCCTCCAGCTCCGTCACCCGGGATCCGAGTTGCGGCTCGTTCGACGCCGCCACCCACAGATGCAGCGCCGCCCGGAACAGGGGCCCCGTGTAGAGGTCGACCAGGGCGGCGACCACGGAGGCCGGGTCCTGGGCCGGAAGCTCCCGCAGGGCGGTGGACCGCTGCTCGGCGACATACTCCACCGCCGCCGTGAAGAGGTCTTCCCGCGTCGGGAAGTGATGCTGGGCCGCCCCGCGCGAGACCCCCGCCCGCTCGGCGACCACGGAGACCGTGGACCCCGCCCAGCCGCTCTCGGCGAGGCACGCCACCGCCGCCTCCAGGAGCCGCTGGTGCGTCGCCCGGCTGCGGTCCTGCTTGGGCGAGCGGTCGGCACGGTCGGCCGCGGTCACAGCACCCATGGGCACTCCCGTCGTTCGAGGAACGCCCCCATGCCGTCGCGCGCCTCCGCCGATGCGAAGAGCCGCGCGGACAGGGCGACGAGGGAGTCCGTGTGGTGGTCGAATGCGTCGAGCACCCTAGCCGTGAGCAGCTTCTTCGTCTCGGCCAGGGCCTGCGGCGCCCCCTTCCGCAGCCCCTCGAGGAGAGGCGAGAGCTCCGCGTCCACGTCGTCCCCGGCCACCGTCACCAGGCCGATCCGCGCCGCCTCCGCCCCGCCGAAGCGCTCCCCGGTGAGGAAGTAGCGTGACGCGGCGCTCGGGTCGAGCCCGGACAGGAGCGGCATGGAGATGACCGCGGGCGCCACCCCGATCCGTACCTCCGTCAGCGCGAACGACGCCCCGGGGCCCGCGGCCGCCATGTCGCACACGCCGAGCAGTCCGAGCCCGCCCGCGCGTACGTGTCCGTCCACCCGCGCCACGACCGGCTTCGGCAGCTCCACGATCCGCCGGAGCAGCCCCACGAAGACGGCCGGGTCCGGCGGCTCCCGCAGGTCGGCGCCCGAGCAGAACGTGGAGCCGGTGTGTGTGAGGACGATCGCGCGGACGTCGGGGTCCTTGCCGCAGTCGTCGAGCGCCTCCGCGAAGCCGTCCAGGAGCCCCGCCGAGAGCGCGTTGCGGTTGGCGGGGTTGTCCAGGGTGAACGTGACGATGCCGCGCTGCGGCGATGAGCGGACAAGTCCCACGAGAACTCCCTCTGATCGAGACCTACGAGGCCGGTGGCTCAGTACGACTTGGGCAGGCCCAGCGTCTGGTGCGAGACGTAGTTGAGGATCATTTCCCGGCTCACGGGGGCGATCCGGGCCACCCGGGACGCCACGATCAGCGAGGCGAGGCCGAACTCCTTCGTCAGGCCGTTGCCGCCGAGCGTGTGCACCGACTGGTCGACGGTCTTCACGCACGCGTCGGCGGCCGCGAGCTTGGCCATGTTGGCGGCCTCGCCCGCGCCCATGTCGTCGCCCTCGTCGTACAGCCTGGCGGCCTTCTGCATCATCAGGCGGGCCAGCTCGATGTCGATGTGGGACTGCGCGAGGGGGTGTGCGATCGCCTGGTGGGCGCCGATCGGGCTCTTCCAGACGCTGCGTTCCTTGGCGTATCCGACGGCACGGGCGAGGGCGAACCGTGCCATGCCGAGCGAGAACGCCGCCGTCATGATCCGCTCGGGGTTGAGGCCGGCGAAGAGCTGGAGCAGCCCCGCGTCCTCGTCGCCCACCAGGGCTTCGGCGGGCAGCCGTACGTCGTCCAGGGTCAGCTCGAACTGCTTCTCCGGCGCCTGGAGTTCCATCTCGATCCGCCGCCGCTGGAAGCCCTCGGTCTCGCGCGGGACGATGAAGAGGCAGGGCTTGAGGTTGCCGGTGCGGGCATCTTCCGTACGGCCCACGATCAGCGTGGCGTCGGCGATGTCGACGCCCGAGATGAACACCTTGCGGCCGGTCAGGAGCCAGTCGCCGCTCGCCTCGTCCTTGCGGGCGGTCGTGGTGATCCGGTGGGAGTTGGAGCCCGCGTCGGGCTCGGTGATGCCGAACGCCATGGTGCGGCTGCCGTCGGCGAGGCCGGGCAGCCAGGCCCGCTTCTGTTCGTCGGTGCCGAAGCGGGCGATGACGGTGCCGCAGATCGCGGGCGAGACGACCATCATCAGGAGGGGGCAGCCGGCGGCACCCAATTCCTCCAGGACGATGGAGAGTTCGGCTATGCCGCCGCCTCCGCCGCCGTACTCCTCGGGCAGGTTCACGCCCAGATAGCCGAGCTTGGCGGCGTCGGCCCACAGCTCGTCGGGGTGGCCTTCGCCCGCCACGACCCGGGACATGTAGTCGCGGCCGTAACGCTTGCCGAGCGCGGCGACGGCCGCGCGCAGGGCCTGGTGCTCTTCGGTTTCGAGGACGGTGCTCATACGGACTGCTCCTCCTGTACGACGTCTACGACTGCGAGCAGCGCGCCGACCTCGACCTGGCGGCCGGGCGTTGCGTGCAGGGTGGTGAGCGTGCCGGTGGCGGGGGCACAGATGCGGTGCTCCATCTTCATGGCCTCCAGCCAGATGAGGGGCTGCCCGGCGGTGACCCGCGCCCCTTCCGTGAGCCCTTCGGCCAGGCGTACGACGGTGCCGGGCATCGGGGCGAGCAGGGAGCCGGGATCCTGGCGTGTGGTCGGCTCGGGAAGCAGCGGGAGCGCGGTGAGCGCGGTGTTGCCGACGTACACGCGATCGTCGCCGTACCGGCGCACGGTGAACTGCCTGCGCACACCGTCGACTTCGAGCACGACCAGCTCGCCGGACACGGAGAGCACCCGCACCCCGTCCGCGCTCAGCCCTTCCCGCGTGTGGCGGTAGCGCACCTCGTGCTCGGTGCCGTCCGGCTCGCTCCGGAAGAGCTTGACCTGCGACTGCGAAGCGAGGTTGCGGAAGCCGCCGAACCGCGAGCGCCCGTGCGCGTCGGCGAGCGCGGCGGCCAGCGGGGCGTACGGGTCCGGGGCGGGGGCCGTGAGCGCGGCGAGGTGCCGGTCGTAGAAGCCGGTGTCCATGCGGCCCCCGACGAACTCCGGGTGCCGCAGGGACCGTACGAGCAACTCCCTGTTGGTGACGGGGCCGTGCACGACCGCGCGCTCCAGCGCTCCCGCGAGGCCGCGCAGGGCCTGCGCACGCGTGGGGGCGTACGCGACGGCCTTGGCCAGCATCGGGTCGTAGTGCACGCCGATCGTGTCGCCGTCGACGTACCCCGTGTCGAGCCGCACGCCCGGCACGGACAGCCGGTGCAGGATGCCGGTCTGCGGGGCCCACTGCGCCGCCGGGTCCTCGGCGTAGAGGCGGGCCTCCACCGCGTGGCCGCGCGCGGGCGGCGGCTCCTCCGCGAGGGGCGCGCCCTCCGCGACCTGGATCTGCAACGCCACGAGGTCGATCCCGAACACGGCTTCCGTCACCGGGTGTTCGACCTGGAGCCGGGTGTTCATCTCCAGGAAGTGCGCCCGGTCGCCCGCGACCAGGAACTCCACCGTGCCCGCCCCGCGATACCCGGTCACGCGCGCCGCACGCACGGCCTGCGCGTGCAGTTCGTCGACGAGTGCGGCTGGCAGGCCCGGCGCCGGGGACTCCTCGATGACCTTCTGGTGCCTGCGCTGGAGCGTGCAGTCCCGGGTGCCGAGCGCCCAGACGGTGTCGTGCGCGTCGGCCATGATCTGCACCTCGACGTGCCGGCCGCCCTCCAGGTAGGGCTCGACGAAGACCTCGCCGTCCCCGAAGGCACTGGCCGCCTCCGCTCGCGCCGCCTCCAACTCGCCTTTCAGGTCGGCCAGTTCGCGTACGACGCGCATGCCGCGTCCGCCGCCGCCGGACGCCGCCTTCACCAGGACCGGCAGCTCGTCCTCGGTGACCTCGCCCACACTCATCGGCGCGATGCCCATGAGCTCCTTGGCGCGCGTCTTGGACGCCATGGATGCGATGGCCTCGGGAGGGGGGCCGATCCACACGAGCCCGGCGTCGAGGACCGCGCGCGCGAAGTCCGCGTTCTCCGAGAGGAAGCCGTAGCCGGGGTGGACGGCGTCCGCGCCCGCCGCCTGTGCGGCCTTCACGATGAGTTCGCCGCGCAGATACGTGTCGGCGGGCGCCGAGCCCGGCAGCCGTACGGCGGTGTCGGCCTCGCGGACGTGCAGGGCGTCCGCGTCGGCGTCCGAGTACACCGCCACGGTGGCGATGCCGAGGTCGCGGCAGGTGCGGAAGACGCGGCAGGCGATCTCGCCGCGGTTGGCGACGAGGACGGAGCTGATGGTTTTCGTCATGGAGGTCCTCACATCCGAAAGACGCCGAAGCCACCGCGCGCGCCCTCGTAGGGGGCGGTGTGGATCACGGACAGGCACAGGCCGAGGACCGTGCGGGTGTCGCGGGGGTCGATGACGCCGTCGTCGTAGAGACGGCCGGAAAGGAACATCGGCAGCGACTCCGACTCGATCTGCTGCTCCACCATGGCGCGCAGCGCGGCGTCGGCGTCATCGTCGTAGGGCTGCCCCTTGGCGGCCGCGGACTGCCGGGCCACGATCGACAGGACTCCGGCGAGCTGCTGCGGGCCCATGACGGCCGACTTGGAGCTCGGCCAGGCGAAGAGGAAACGCGGGTCGTAGGCGCGCCCGCACATGCCGTAGTGCCCGGCCCCGTACGAGGCGCCCATCAGGACGCTGAGGTGCGGCACCCGCGAGTTCGACACGGCGTTGATCATCATCGCGCCGTGCTTGATGATGCCGCCCTGCTCGTACTCCTTGCCGACCATGTAGCCGGTGGTGTTGTGCAGGAAGAGCAGCGGGATGTCGCGCTGGTTGGCCAACTGGATGAACTGGGCGGCCTTCTGGGACTCCTCGCTGAAGAGCACGCCCTGCGCGTTGGCGAGGATTCCGACGGGATAGCCGTGCAGCGAGGCCCAACCGGTGGTGAGACTCGACCCGTACAGCGGCTTGAACTCGTCGAAGTCGGAGGCGTCGACGATACGGGCGATGACCTCGCGCGGGTCGAAGGGCACCTTCAGGTCCCCGGGCACGATGCCGAGCAGCTCGTCCTCGTCGTACTTGGGCGGCTCGACGACCGCCACCGGATCCGCGTACGCCTTGCGCCAGTTGAGGCGTTTGACGACCCGCCGCGCCTGCCGGAGCGCGTCGCGCTCGTCCTCGGCGAGGTAGTCCGCGAGACCGGAGGTACGGGCGTGCATCTCGGCGCCGCCCAGCGACTCGTCGTCGCTCTCCTCGCCGGTGGCCATCTTCACCAGCGGGGGACCGCCGAGGAAGACCTTGGCGCGCTCCTTGACCATGATCACGTGGTCGCTCATGCCGGGGACGTACGCGCCGCCCGCCGTGGAGTTGCCGAAGACGACGGCGACCGTCGGGACACCGGCGGCCGACGACTGGGTGAGGTGCTTGAAGAGCGCGCCGCCCGGGATGAAGATCTCCTTCTGGGAGGGCAGGTCGGCGCCCCCGGACTCCACGAGGTGGATGGACGGCAGCCGGTTGGCGTGCCCGATCTCGTGCGCGCGAAAGGCCTTCTTCAGGGTCCACGGATTGCTGGCGCCGCCGCGTACGGTCGGGTCGTTGGCGGTGATCAGGCACTCCACGCCCGCCACGACACCGATGCCGGTCACCATCGAGGCGCCGACCGGATAGTCGCTCCCCCAGGCGGCGAGCGGCGACAGTTCGAGGAACGGTGTGTCGGGGTCGAGCAACAGCTCGATCCGCTCCCGGGCGAGCAGCTTTCCGCGCCTGCGGTGCCGGGCCACGTATTTCTCGCCGCCGCCCTCAAGGGCCTTGGCCTGCTCGGTGCCGAGTTCGGCGAGCTTGGCCAGCATGGCCTCGCGGTGTTCGGCGTACTCGGCGCTCGCGGGGTCGAGCGCGGACGCGAGGACGGTCACGGGAGTACCTCCGTCGGTTCGGTCACTTCTAGCGAGTCGGTCACTTCTACGAGTCGGTCGCGTCTACGAATCGGTCGCTTCAACGAGTTCGGCCGGTACGTCGACGTGGCGGGCGCGCAGCCATTCGCCCAGGCCCTTGGCCTGCGGGTCGAAGCGGGCCTGGGACGCGACGCCCGCGCCGAGGATTCCCCCGACGACGAAGTTCAGCGCCCGCAGGTTCGGCAGGACATGGCGCACGACGGTCAACTCGGCCGCCTCGGGGATGAGTTCGCGGAACCGCTCGACGGTCAGCTCGTGGGCGAGCCACCGCCAGGTGTCGTCCGTGCGCGCCCAGACGCCGACGTTCGCGTCCCCGCCCTTGTCGCCGCTGCGGGCCCCGGCGACGAGACCGAGGGGGGCGCGGCGGGTGGGGCCGTCCGGCAGGGGCGGGGGCAGGGGCGGCTCGTCCGGTTCTTCGAGTACGAGGGTGCCGCCGACGCCCTCCACGGGCTGCCGCTCGCCGCCGGGCAGGACGGCCACGTGGTCGACGGTGCCGCGATCGACGTACGCGGCTTCGAAGACTCCGTAGGGCGCGCCCTTGCCCGGGGGCGCCGTGACGTGGAAGCCCGGGTAGCTGCCGAGGGCCAGTTCGATCGCGGCGCCGCTCAGGGCGCGGCCCACGGGGTCCTGCCGCGGGTCGCGCACGACGAGCCGCAGCAGGGCGGAGGCGGTCTCCTCGGTCGGGGCGTCGGGGCGGTCGGTGCGGGCGAGTTCCCACCGCACCTCCTGGGGACGGGACGTGGACCGCGCGAACGCGTCCTCGACCTGGGCGCGGACGAGGTCCGCCTTGGTCTGGACGTCGAGCCCGGTGAGGACGAAGACGACTTCGTTGCGGAAGCCGCCGAGCCGGTTCAGGCCGACCTTGAGGTCCGGCGGCGGTGCCTCTCCGCGCACTCCGGAAACGCGGACCCGGTCGGGCCCCTCCTGCGTGAGGGTGACCGTGTCGAGCCGGGCGGTGACGTCGGGCCCGGCGTAACGGGCGCCGGAGGTCTCGTAGAGGAGCTGCGCGGTGACCGTGCCGACGTCGACGAAGCCGCCGGTGCCGTCGTGCTTGGTGATGACGCCGGAGCCGTCCTCGTGGATCTCGGCGATCGGGAAGCCGGGGCGGAGCAGCTCGCGCTGGGGGCGTTCGACGAAGAAGGCGTAGTTGCCGCCGGTGGCCTGCGTCCCGCATTCGAGGATGTGCCCGATGACGACCGCTCCCGCGAGCCGGTCGTGGTCGCCGTCGCCCCATCCGAAGTGGGCGGCGGCGGGCCCGGTGACGAGGGCGGCGTCGGTCACGCGTCCGGTGACGACGATGTCGGCCCCCGCGCGCAGGCAGGCGGCGATTCCGGCGCCGCCGAGGTAGGCGTTGGCGGTGAGTGCGTCCGGGTAGCGGGGTCCGAGGTCGTCGCCCTCCACGTGCGCGACCCGCACGCCGGCCCCGAGCCGGTCGGCCAACTCCCGCACGGCGTCCGCGAGCCCGCCGGGATTGAGCCCCCCGGCGTTGGCGACGATCTTGACGCCCCGCTCCTTGGCGAGCCCCAGGCACTCCTCCAGCTGCCGCAGAAAGGTCTTCGCATAGCCGCGCCCGGGATCCTTGAGCCGGTCACGGCCGAGGATCAGCATGGTCAGCTCGGCGAGGTAGTCGCCGGTGAGGACGTCGAGGGGGCCGCCGGTGAGCATCTCGCGCATGGCATCGAAACGATCCCCGTAGAAGCCGGACGCGTTGCCGATCCGCAGGGGGGCGGGCAGAACGGCGGTCGGGACGACGGTCGGGGAGGTCATCACGCAACCTCCTCGTCGGGGCGCCCCGACGTCACGACTGCCCCTACGACACCCGACCAACGCCGGGCGCCAGCGCTTTGCGCCTCCACGGCGAGGCAACCGGCAGCATCACCGAACGACGCCCGGCCAATCGGCGGTGACATCCGCGAGGCAGCCGACGGGGCGGTCATCGCCCGCCACCCTTGGCCGGGCGCAGCATCACCGAGCCACGCCCGCCCGGACGGCAGGGTCGCCCGCGAGGCAGCCGACGAGGCGGTCCTCACGCGCCCTCCCTCGCCGGACGACCCGGACCCGGCGGACCCGCGAAGGCCTGGGCGATGTCGAGCCACCGGTCGGCGTCGGGGCCTTCCGCGCGTACCGCGAGGTCGTTTCGGTGGGCGCGCTGCGTGACGAGGAGGCAGAAGTCAAGTGCGGGACCGGTCACCCGCTGGTCGGCGTCCTCGGGACCGCTGGTCCATGGCTCACCGGAGGGGAGCCGGAGCTCCACGCGGAAGGCGGCCGCCGGTGCGCTCAGTCCCCGTACGCCGAAGGAGAAGTCCCGGGCGCGCACCCCGATGTGCGCGATGTGCCGCAGCCGGTCGGTGGGTACCCGCTCGACGCCCAGCGCGTCGGCGACGTCCTGGCCGTGCGCCCACGTCTCCATGAGCCGCGCGGTCGCCATGGAGGTGGCCGACATGGGCGGCCCGTACCAGGGGAAGCGGGTCCCGCGCGGCGCGGCCGTCAGGGCTTTCAGGAGGGCGTCACGCCCGGCGCGCCACTGGGCGAGCAACTCGCCCGGGGGCTGCGCGGCCCCCTCCTCGGCCCCGGCGTCCACGAACGAGTCGGGAGCGGCGAGCGCCTCCTCGACGAGCCGGCCGAAGGCGTCCCCGTCGGTGACGGCGGTCAGCGCGGCGCGGTCCGTCCAGGCGAGGTGGGCGATCTGATGGGCGACGGTCCAGCCATCGGCGGGGGTGAGGAGCGCCCAGCGCTCCTCACCCAACCCCCCTACCAGCTGGTCGAGTTCCTCGCTCTCACGGCGCAGATCATCGAGTACGGGCACAGCTTCGGACACGGAGCGCTCCCCTCAGGGCACGACGGTGTGCCCCGGAGCATGGCAGCGGCCGGAGAAACAAGCAAGCGTGCTTGCATTACTTTCCGGACGTCTCCGGGATGGGCTGCTCCCCAGCTTCGCGCCCGGACCTTTCGGCCCTTTCGGTACTTTCCGGCCCCTCGGCGCCGTCGGCAGGAGCCAGCACGGCGTCAGGGGTGGCCCCCGTCACGACGTCCCCGTCCCCACGGCGGGCCCGCCCGCGCCCGACCTGGGTCCGTACGGCGCCCATGCTGGCGGCGATGACCAACGAGATGGCCAGCGCCTCGTTGACGGAAAGCGCCTGGTTCAGCACCAGGAATCCCGCGACGGCCGCGATGGCCGGCTCCAGGCTCATCATGATCGCGAAGGTGGAGGCGGGAAGCCGGCGCAGGGCGAGCAGTTCGAGCGTGTACGGCAGCACGGAGGACATCACGGCGACGGCCGCGCCGAGCGCGAGCACCTCGGGCCGCACGAGCTTCTCGCCGGATTCGATGAGGCCCAGCGGCAGGAAGAGCACGGCGGCGACGACCATCGCGAGGGCGAGCCCGTCGGCCTGCGGGAAGCGGCGCCCCGTACGGGCGCTGAACATGATGTACGTGGCCCACATGGCACCGGCGCCGAGGGCGTACGCGACGCCGACGGGATCGAGCCCGCTGAACCCGCCCCCGCCGCCCAGCAGGAAGACACCGCACAGCGCGAGCCCCGCCCACACGAGATTCACCGCACGCCGCGAGGCGAAGACGGAGAGCGCCAGCGGGCCGAGGACCTCGAGTGTGACGGCGGGCCCCATGGGGATGCGGGCGACGGACTGGTAGAAGAGCCCGTTCATCCCGGCCATGGCCACACCGAAGGCGACGACGGTCCCCCAGTCGGCGCGCGCGTACCCGCGCACCTTGGGCCGGCAGACGATCATCAGCACCAGAGCGGCGAAGGCGAGCCGCAGGGTCACGATGCCGAGGGCTCCGGCCTTGGGCATCACGCTCACGGCGATGGCTCCGCCGAACTGGACGGAGACGCCGCCCGCGAGCACAAGCCCGACGGGCCCGAGGGCACCCCACCGCCCACCGGATGCCGCCTCCTGACCACTCCTCGACGCGTCCACAGCCAACCCTTCCGTTTCTTCGGTCCCGGCCGATCCCCGGCCAGTCCACTCACCTGAACTACCCCGTCCAAGGTAGTAGACCACGTCAGGATTGTGGAGCCCTTTTACTGCTGTACGCAAACCGCGTCCACATGGCGAGTGGCGAGGGAACCCCGCACGCCCCGCGCCGCGTCTTGAGGCCTACGCCGACGGCGGCTGGTTCCCGTTGGTGCGGGTCGGTCTCGTGGTGTCGCTGCTGCTGCTCGTCCTGGGACTTCTTGTCGTCTCCGTCCTGCACGCCGCGTACGCCGTCGCCGAATCCCACGCCACGCGCGACGGTGACGGGCCGCTGACCGTTCGCGAGCTGTGGCGGCGTACCCGCGGGCGCTTCCCCGCCGCCCTCGCGGTCAACGCGCTGAGCGGACTGCCGGTGGGTGCCATGGCGCTGGCTGGTTATGTGCTGTGGATGACCGTCGAGCGCGGCGAGGTGCCCGGCGTCGAGCCCACGCCCACGGGCGAGACCGCGACCCCGGTCTACACGCTGGTGGGGTGGGTGCTGCCGATCGGCGTCATGTGCCTGGGCCCGCTGCTGTACTTCCGCCTTTCGCTGGCCACCGCCGAGACGGTGCTGGAGCGCCGCTCTCCGTTCGTGGCCCTGTACCGCTCCTGGGTGCTGACCCGCCGGGCGCGTATGCGCACCCTCGGACTCGGCACACTGTCCGTCACGGCCGCGGCACTCGTCATCCTCCTCGCCGGGTACGCGGCCGCCCCTCTCGCCCATTACGCCGGGCTCGGCATGCTGTGGCTCAGCGACGCCCACCACTAGCCATGCCGCTGGCGTGCGGACATCGGCGCGCCTGTACGGGGAACTCGCTCGTAAGCCGGTCGCCCCCGTCCGGAATCCGTGACCCCCGCGCCCCGCGAGCACCCTCAGGCCCCGTCCAGCCCCTCCGCCAACACCTCCGCCAAGTGCCGTCCCCGTGCCCCCTCCCCCAGTTGTTCCAGTTGGGTTCGGCAGGAGAAGCCGTCCGCCAGGATCATGGGGCCGCCCTTCGCCTCCGGGGCGGCGCCTCGTACGGCGGGGAGCAGTTGTTCCTCCGCGCATGCCGCCGAGACCTCGTAATGCCCGGCCTCGAAGCCGAAGTTGCCCGCGAGCCCGCAGCAGCCTCCGCTCAACTCGCCCTCCAGGCCCGCCTTGCCCCGCAGGCGGCGTTCGGCCGCGTCGCCGAGCACCGCGTGCTGGTGGCAGTGCGTCTGGCCCACCACCGGGCGGCCGATCCGCGGCGGCGACCACTCCGGGGCCAGTTCCTCCAGGGCCTGCGCGAACGTCCGTACCCGGGAGGCCAGTTCCGCCGCCCGTTCGTCCCCGGCCAGCAGTTCCACCAGGTCCGTCTTAAGCGCCGCCGCACAGCTCGGTTCGAGGACCACCAGCGGCGCCTCCGAGTCAAGGAGCGGCCCCATCCGCTCCAGCGTCCTCCGCATCACCGCGCGAGCCCGGTCCAGTTGCCCCGTGGACACGTACGTCAGACCGCAGCACACGTCCCCCGGCGGCACCACCACCCGCAGCCCCGCGTCCTCGAGGACCCGCACCGCCGCCCGGCCCACCGCCGGTGACAGGTGGTCCGTGAACGTGTCCGGCCAGAGCACGACCGTCGGGCCCTCCGAGGCCGCGGCGGCGTCCCGGCCCCGGAACCACCGGCGGAACGTCTCCCCCGCGAGGCGCGGAATGTCCCTCTCCGGTGCGATCCCGCCCAGCCTCTTGGCCAGCGAGGCCAGCACCCCCACGCGAGCCACCGCGTTGGCCGCCCCCGCCGTCCGCGTCCGCGAGGCCAGGCGCAGCCACAGCGGGAGCCAGCCCATCGCGTAGTGCGCCGCGGGGCGCCTGCGGCCCTCGTAGTGGTGGTGCAGGAACTCCGCCTTGTACGTGGCCATGTCCACGCCCACCGGACAGTCCGACCGGCAGCCCTTGCAGGACAGGCAGAGGTCGAGCGCGTCCCGTACCTCCTCCGAGCGCCAGCCGTCCGTGACCACGTCACCCGCGAGCATCTCGTGCAGGAGGCGCGCCCGGCCGCGCGTGGAGTGCTCCTCATCGCCCGTCGCCCGGAAGGACGGGCACATCACCCCGCCGCCCGAACCGGCGGACGTGGTACGGCACTTGGCGACCCCCACGCACCGCCGCACCGCCGCCGAGAAGTCCCCGCCGTCATGCGGGTAGCCGAAGGCCACGTCCACCGGCTGCCGCGGCAGCGGGGCGAACCGCAGGTTCGAGTCCAGCGGCGCGGGCCGCACCAGCATCCCCGGATTCAGCAGGTCCGCCGGGTCCCACACCCCCTTCACCCGCTCGAACAGCCGGACGAGGTCGGCCCCGTACATCACGGGAAGGAGCTCGGCCCGTGCCTGCCCGTCGCCGTGCTCGCCCGACAGCGAACCGCCGTGCGCGACCACGAGCCGCGCCAGGTCCTCGGAGAAGCGTCGGAAGCGCCGCACGCCCACCTCGCTCATCAGGTCGAAGTCGATGCGTACGTGAATGCAGCCGTCCCCGAAGTGCCCGTACGGCGTCCCGCGCAGGCCGTGTTCGCCGAGCAGCCCCCGGAAGTCCCGCAGGTACGCGCCGAGCCGTGCGGGCGGCACCGCGCAGTCCTCCCACCCCGGCCACGCCTCGCTGCCGTCCGGCATCCGCGTCGCCGTCCCGCTGGCGTCCTCACGGACCCGCCACAGCACGCGCTGCCCCGCCGGGTCCGTCACGACCACCGAGTCCACCGTGTCCCCGGCCGCCGCCCGCACGATCGCCTCCGCACGCGCGCGTGCCTCACCCTCGCTCGCGCCACCCGTCTCGACGAACAGCCAGGCACCGCCCTTGGGCAGCCCCTCGGACCCCCGTACGAGGTCGGCCGCCATCCCCTCCACCGTCAGCGGCCCGTGCGGCAGCAGTCCGGCGGCCGCCTCCGCCGCCGCGCTCTCGTCGGCGTAACCGAGGACCGCGAGCGCACGCGCGCGTGGCGAGTCGACGAGGCGTACGACGGCCTCCGTCACCACGCCGAGCGTGCCCTCGGAGCCGCAGAAGGCGCGGGCCAGGTCGACGCCCCGCTCGGGGAGCATGGCGTCGAGCGCATAGCCGGAGATGCGGCGCGGGAGGTCGGGGAAACCGGTGCGCAGGAGTTCCAACTCGCCGTCCACCAGCGCGCGTAGGCCCTCCGGAGCGCCGGACCAGCCCTGCCCCGGCGCGAGCCGTTCGCCCGCGCCGCTCACGACCGAGAGCGAGGCGACGTTGTCGGCGGTCGTGCCCCAGGCGACCGAGTGGGACCCGCAGGAGTTGTTGCCGATCATGCCGCCGAGGGTGCAGCGGTTGTGGGTGGACGGGTCGGGGCCGAAGGTCAGGCCGTGCGGTGCGGCCGCGCCCCGCAGCGTGTCGCAGATGACGCCGGGCTGGACGACCGCGGTCCGCGACTCGGCGTCCAGGGACACGATCCGGTTCATGTGCCGCGTGAAGTCGAGGACGAGCCCCGTGCCGGTCGCCTGTCCGGCGATGGACGTGCCGGCGCCGCGGGCCACGACCGGCACCCCGCGCTCCCGGCACACGGCGAGCGCCGCCGCCACGTCGTCCGCGTCGCGCGGGGCGAGGACGCCTAGCGGCACTCTGCGGTAGTTGGACGCGTCCATGGTGTTCAGGGCCCGCGCGGTGACGGAGAAGTCCACCTCCCCCCGCACGGCTGCCCGCAGTTCCTCTTCCACGCCTCCGAGATCACTCATGCCCATATCCATGCCCTCAATATGCATCCGCGAAGGCCCGCACCGGCGGCAGCCAAACGCCCGACGCGCGCCTATAGTTGCCGCGACTTGATCACCGGAACCCGTGTGACGTGGTCATCAGAACCCCGTGTGGACCCAGAGGAGAGCCCCGATGACGTCCGGCTGCCCCGCCCGCAACGCACCCGACCGCATCGTCCTCGACCCCTTCGTCACCGACCTGGACGGCGAGAGCGCCAGGCTGCGTGCGGCGGGCCCGCTGGCCGAGGTGGAGCTGCCCGGCGGCGTACCGGTCTGGGCGGTCACGCACCACGCCGAGGCACGTCAACTCCTCACCGACAAGCGTCTGGTGAAGGACATCGAGGTGTGGGGCGCCTGGCGGCGCGGCGAGATACCGGCGGACTGGCCGCTGATCGGCCTGGCCAACCCGGGCCGTTCGATGCTGACGGTCGACGGCGAGGAACACCGCCGGATGCGCGCCCTGGTCGCGCAGGCTCTGACGCCGCGGCGGGTGGAGCGGATGCGGGAGCGGATCGCGGAGCTGACGAAGGGCCTCCTGGACCGGCTTCCGCAGGGCAGCGGCCAAGTGGTGGACCTGAAGGCCGAGTTCGCGTACCCGCTGCCCATGTACGTCATCAGCGACCTGATGGGCATCGACGCCGCCGACCACCCCCGCCTGAAGGTCCTCTTCGACAAGTTCTTCTCCACCCAGACGCCGCCCGCCGAGGTCGTGGCCACGCTGGGCGAGCTGGCGGCCATGATGAGCGGTGTCGTCGCGGCGCGGCGGGCCGAGCCGGGCGACGATCTGACCAGCGCCCTGATCCTCGCGTCGGAGGACGGCGACCACCTCACCGACGCGGAGATCGTCTCCACGCTCCAGCTGATGGTCGCGGCGGGCCACGAGACGACGATCTCGCTGATCGTCAACGCGGTGGTGAACCTTTCGGCCCATCCCGAGCAGCTGGCGCTCGTCCTCTCCGGCGACGCGAGCTGGGAGATGGTCGTGGAGGAGACGCTGCGCCACTCCACGCCGACATCGCACGTCCTGATCCGGTTCGCGGCCGAGGACGTCGCCGTGGGCGACAAGGTCATCCGCGCGGGTGACGCGCTGATCGTGTCGTACGCGGCGATCGGCCGCGACGAGCGGGCGCACGGCCCCACGGCGGACGCCTTCGACATCACGCGCACGTCCGCGGCCTCGTCGAACCGTCACATCTCCTTCGGCCACGGCCCGCACGTCTGCCCGGGTGCGGCACTGTCGCGCCTGGAGGCGGGGGTGGCACTCCCGGCCCTGTACGCACGCTTCCCGGAGCTGACCCTGGCGGTCCCGCGCGCGGAACTGCGCAACAAGCCGGTGGTGACGCAGAACGACCTGTACGAGCTGCCGGTGCTTCTGCGGAAGCGGAATTAGCTCCTCCGGCGTTTGAGGAGCGAGGTCCGGGGCGGCGCCCCGCGGCGTCCACCCTGTGGGTCAGCACGATCTCAGCCGCCGGACGCCCCCCGTTCACCGCTCGAGAAGCCGTTAGGCTCACCCCGTGGCTGAGATCCAGATTCCCGCTGACATCAAGCCCGCCGACGGACGTTTCGGCGCGGGCCCCTCCAAGGTGCGCACGGAGGCGCTGGACGCGCTCGCCGCCACCGGTACCTCTCTGCTCGGCACCTCCCACCGCCAGGCCCCGGTCAAGAACCTGGTCGGCAAGGTGCGCGAAGGCGTGCGCGACCTCTTCTCCCTCCCCGAGGGGTACGAGGTGATCCTGGGCAACGGCGGCTCCACCGCCTTCTGGGACGTCGCGACCCACGGCCTCATCGAGAACAAGTCGCAGCACCTCACGTTCGGTGAGTTCTCCTCCAAGTTCGCCAAGGCCTCGAAACTCGCCCCGTGGCTCGCCGAGCCCACGGTGATCTCGAGTGAGCCGGGCACGCACCCGGAGCCGCAGGCCGAGGCAGGCGTGGACGTCTACGCCTTCACGCACAACGAGACCTCGACCGGTGTCGCGGCCCCCCTCAAGCGGGTGGCCGGCGCGGACGAGGGTTCCCTCGTCCTGGTGGACGCCACCTCCGGCGCGGGCGGCCTGCCGGTCGACATCGCCGAGACGGACGTCTACTACTTCGCGCCGCAGAAGTCCTTCGCGTCGGACGGCGGCCTGTGGATCGGCGTCTTCTCCCCCGCCGCCATCGAGCGCGCCGAGCGGATCCACGCCTCCGGCCGCCACGTCCCGGAGTTCTTCAGCCTCCCCACGGCGATCGACAACTCCCGCAAGAACCAGACGTACAACACCCCGGCGCTCGCCACGCTCTTCCTGCTCGGTGAGCAGCTGGACTGGATGAACAGCCAGGGCGGCCTGGAGTTCACGACCGGCCGCACGGCCGCGTCCTCGCGCACCCTGTACGGGTGGGCCGAGGAGTCGAAGTACGCGACGCCGTTCGTCACCGACCCGGCCAAGCGCTCGCAGGTCATCGGCACGATCGACTTCGCGGACGAGATTGACGCTGCCGCTGTTGCCAAGGCTCTGCGGGCCAACGGGGTCGTTGACACCGAGCCGTACCGCAAGCTGGGCCGCAATCAGCTGCGCGTGGCGATGTTCCCGGCTATCGACCCGGCGGACGTCGAGGCGCTGACCAAGTGCGTCGACTACGTGATCGAGAAGCTGTAAAGACGGTCCTACGCAGATGAGGGCGCCCGGCAGGTATCACCTGC